>NYYQ01000018.1 GCA_002686855.1 Candidatus Woesearchaeota archaeon
GAATATTTTTGGGTTTGAAAAGAAACAGATTCTTATCTCTAATAGAGATTAAACAAAATCTCTATTCCTTATTTGGGTGATGATAAGTAAACAATATCAAAATCCATAACTTTTATAAACTTGGATATATCTAAGATTCTCTATGGGATCTAAATCAGGAAGTTAATATTTCTGTACTTTTTGTTTGTTTTAAAAAGAGGTGAGACTAAAGATGGAGTATATCAAAAATAATGATCACCTCAAAAGACTTAAGTGAATGGTACATCAAATGGGTGCTGATATTCGCAATAATTCTAATATCTTTGGGTACAGTGTCTCTGTTTGTATTTCCAGATAGTAGGTTCCTAACTATAGTCGCTAGTTCATTCATTCAACTTGGAATTACTTTATTTGTTATAGACCTTATTATAAAAAGTATTGGGAGTAGGCTACTTCAACAACAAGTGATGAATGGTTTTAGGAAAATATTGGGTATTGAAAATCCAAATAGCAAATTGTTCCCTGAATTAATAAGTCTAATACATCCCCACCCATATCATGTATTAAGCATAGATGTTGAGAACAGGAAACTTACCTATAAGAAGTAAGAACCTCAGCCCAATTTTTTCGTTGGTAACCTATTTCTGTAAAGAAATATCTAATAAATAAGTGTCCGTAAATGTTCTTCTAAGAAATATTCTAATCCCAATATCACCTCTTTTATTTTAAGCAAGTGGCCCCCCCGGTTGATTCGTGGGGGTGGTTTGGAAAGAATTCTACTAAGGGGGGCCTAAAAAAATGTCAATTATTTTTTTGCAGGTTTTCTCATCTCCTTGAGCCATAAAAGCCCAATTCTTATCATCTCCTTGTTAAAGTGATCACTCAGCTTGTAAGTCTTCTTATACAAATCATAATCTATCAATCCCATGCTTTTCATTGGTGTTAATATTCTATCATAAAACTGCCTTTTATTGTAACTGACCTTTACTTTCTTTCCTTTGTAAGGCGCATCCTCTATTAAGTCAGTAATTAAATTGCCTTCATGCAGCTTTGTTGCAAACAACGACATTTCTGTTTTATTAATCTCACCATCATTCTCCTTGACCATCCCTATCAGCAGCTTAGCTACTATAATCTGCTGCTTGGTTGCAAAAACAACCTCATAAATATCTTCCGGCAAATTAAACCGGTCAAATAAAATGACCATACAACCACCCCATAGTATTACTTCTATATAAATATTACGTTTTTGTATACTAGTTTAGTAATCCGTATTATTAAATCAATATATTAATTTATATATTTAATACCCCCATATACAAATGAATAATAAACCAATACTATAAATAATTTGCTTAAATACTTTCCTAACAATCAACAGAAACATTTATATTCTAAAAACTAAAAAAACAAATCATATGAAAAATCCGAAATTTACCTTAAGAAAATTATTTGAGCAGATAAGCCCCATCCTCATAAATCAACCATCATCAACCTCCATTACAATTGGCTTATCTAAAAGATTTCTTATTTTCCAGATGCTGGAAAAATTAACAAGAAGAATAGAAGATGATCCGCATCTAAACTTCATTTCAGTTTTGAAAAATTACAAGGTCCTTGGAAAGATTCTCGATGGAACTTTATATGAGTTGCATCGTGATAGAAATAAATTGTATTTCAAAAATTTTTTCATTGACCACGACCTTTACGAAACAGTAAAAAAAGATCTTGAGTGGGTTTACCATAAGTGCGAAAAGAGCAAGGAGTTACATGAAAAAATAAAGGAAATTAAATTAACGGTAACAAAAAGAGGAGTCATAGTTTATGATAACTACCAAAAAAATCAATTCAATGTATTATTAATGACAATACATTCTGGAACATGGATGAGAAAAGATGTGCAGGAAAAACAATCAATCAGCAGGCAAAAACGCTTACTGGAAGAAGACATAGATACGCATAAGATATACAGCAATCTTGTCTTGGAAAAAGGGGGCATTTGGATCGATAATAAAGCTTCAAGGTTTGCATGCGATTACAACCGGAGTCCTTCAAGAGCAATTTATGCAAATAAATCAGAAAAATGGATCAACAAAATATGGAAAGAAGAACTAACAGAGCAACAAAGAAGATGGCTCATGGAAGGCTACCATGAATTTTACTTTACCCTCAGTCGATTGATTGATACTTACCGTTTTAACATAATCTTTGATGGCCATACAATGAAAAACAAGAAAGGACGGCCAGAGATAAGCTTCGGAACAAAATACATCCCAAATTTTTATATGCCGATTGTAAGAAGCATGCAAAGAAAACTCCACAATCTTTATAATCCAGTATTATTAAATGTTCCATACTTCGGAGGTTACATCTTAGAGTGGCTAAGCAACCAATTTCCCGATGTATTTATTTTTTCTATGGAGGTAAATAAAAAATTATACATGTCAAGAAACAGAAGAAAAGTAATCCTTAAAAAACTAAAAGACGTATCAAAGAACATAACAAATATTTTTGACATAGGGGATGAGATATAACCAAATAGCTACTTTTTTATATTATTAAACAAACCAGAATTAAGAGTCAAAATCTAGATTTATAGAAATATTTTGATATTGAAATAAAGAAATCTTTACACGAGTAACAATAAAAAAATGGCAAACAAAAAGAGGAATGGTAAAAAATCCCCTGCAAAAAGTGCTGATTCTATATTAAAGAGTTTAAAATTTGGGGTGGAAT
This sequence comes from Candidatus Woesearchaeota archaeon, assembly GCA_002686855.1. GTDB lineage: Archaea > Nanobdellota > Nanobdellia > Woesearchaeales > GW2011-AR4. The sequence continues at coordinate 2,716 of NYYQ01000018.1, forward strand.
TTGAGCTATTTACGTTAGATGAACAAGGAAGAATGATTTACAATGCTGATAAAATTATGAAGAAGGTCAAAGAATCTGCTAAACAAATTGATGCTGTAAAAGAATGCGGAAAAAACATGCTTGAAATCAACAGCTTCCCTCATACAGACATTCCGGATGTTATGCAAAAAACTTTAGATGATTTTGAGTTAGTATTACACTGTGCAGAAAAAGAAAACACTGTTTTGTATTCTTATGGAACTTATCCTGGAGAATTTATGCCTAAGATGAACAGGGATAGGGGTTGTAAAATAAAAGAAAACATTTTTGGCAAGAATAGGTTTATGATCGCAGCAAGGTGCATTGGCTTACACTGCCATTATTCTCTTCCATGGGGTGTTTTTGACCCCGTAAAAAAAGTAATAAAACATCTAGTAAATTCAAAAAACAAACAAAGTATGGTTAATGCATATAATCTTTTCATTGCAATGGACCCTGCTCTAATTACCTTTGCCCAATCATCTCCTTTTTACCAGGGAAAACATCTTGGTAAAGACTCCAGAGTTATTGCTTATCGTGGTGGAGACATTCTTAAATATCCCCCAGGCCTTTATACAAATTACCCGGATTTTGGCATGCTCCAGCCATATAAAGTAACAGGAACAGATTTACTTCAAATAATCAAGCATAGATTTGATTCATGGTCTGATGTGCTTAAAAAAGTCGATATGAACCTTAAAGTCTTTATGAAGCATGGCTCTATCCTGGACACAACATGGAATCCTGTTAAGATTAGCTCTCATGGAACCATAGAACAAAGAGGTATGGACATGTGCCATCCAAGACTTGTTATTGCACTCGCAACTTTGATTCAATATATATCCAAGGAGGTACAGGAAAAATTTGTCCAAGTACTTCCATCCGATATAGGACTAACAGAACCTTTCAAAAAAGAGGGAAATGTAATCTATATTCCCCCACATACTCATGTGAGGTTTGACCTGCAATTAAAATCAGCATACAATGGAATGGAAGATAAATTAGTTCATAATTATTGTAAAGGCCTATTAAAGCTTGCAAAGCTTTACATTCCAAAAAGTAAATATCCATTAATCGCACCACTTGAAAAGATGATAACTGAAAAGAAAACAGTTTCTGACCATATTTTAGCAGATGCAAGAAAACTCGGAGCAAAGGAATCTATTTCAAACAAACAGGCAGCAGAACTTGCCCTAAAACATTCAAAAGACCTTTTCAAAGAAATAATAATGACCAAGCAAATTATTAAGGGCCTAACTTAGGGTTAAGAGCCAAAAAACCTCTCAATTCTTTTCTCATAATTCTTGCTTATCTTAAAATCCATATCCTTAGGCAAACATTTATAGTAATTCTGCCATGCAAACCTCTCATCCAAAAAAACTATAGCTCCTTTATCTGTCTCTGACCTTATGCATCTTCCAGCATTCTGCAGACATTTAGTTATAGCAGGAAAAATATAGCCATATTCAAAACCCTTTCCAAACTTATCCTGGTAATAGTCAATCAATTCCTTTGTTTCTAGGTCTGGTTTTTCTAATGGCAATCCAATTATAACAACTGTTTTCAGAAAATCTCCTGGCAAATCTATGCCCTCTCCAAAACTTCCTGCTGCAACAGCCAACAACACACAACCCTCTTTCTTATTTTCCTTAAAATCCTCCAAAATTTTCTCTTTCTCTTCTTTACTTAAGTATTGTTTCTCTATCAACATCTTTTTCTTGCAAAGCTCATAAAAATTCTTGTAAACCTTATCCCTTAACCCATAGCTGGGAAAAAACAGAATAACATTCCCATTAACCTTATTTACAATCTTATTGCAAACCTCTGCAATCTTCTTATACTCTCCTTCATTCCTTCTTGCGAATTTTGTTGTTGTCTCTGGAATTATCAAGCACAACCTGTTGTCTTTTGGAAAAGGATTGTCATACACTTTTTCAACACTGTCCCCGAAAAAACCCAAAATATCCTTATACATAAATGTTGGAGTTAATGTACCAGACATAATTATTGCAGCGTAACTTCGTTCTATAACCTCTTTAGTAACCAAAGAAGGATCCAAACATCTATAATTCAAAATTAAGTTTCCATTTCCAAAATTTTTACTCAAAATCCTTGCAAAACCATTATCTTCTCCTAACCAGGCTTCCAAAAAATTTCCAATACTTCCTACATAACTTTGTTTTTGCTTTTCTCTTATATCCTCCCCTATAAGAGTAAGTTCTGAAATAAATTCATCATAATCTTGAGCTTCATTTATCTTGTCAATGAACTCATGCTTCCTCACAAACTTTTCCTCTTTATTAAAATTCAGCTCAAAACCAAACTCATCGAAAATTTCTTTTAAATTTTTCAATTTAACAAGAATGTCAAAAAATTCAAATTTATTTGCTTCTTTGATTGCATTGTCAATTATAAAAGTAGAAAGCTTTGCAGTTAATAATTCCCGGGCTCTTGCAGGCAAATTATGACCTTCATCAATTATAACAATGCACTCTTCAATTTTCTTATCTGTTCTTGCAAATAAGCTGTCCCTTATGTTTGAATTAAAAATATAATTGTAATCTGCAATAATAACTTTAGAATTTTTTGCCATCAAAGAAGCCATTTCATAAGGGCATAATCTTGGTTTCCTGCATTCTTCCACAACTTCTTCAACATGCAACGGCCCCAAAACTTTTAATTCATTTAATTTACTATCAGCTAAAACTGTTGCTCTTCTTGATTTCTTTCTTGTATTCAAGTAAAATTCGCATTCATCTTTATCCTTTATTTTTTTACAATATTCAATAAAATCTCCTGCTCCCAAAGCCTCTATTTCCTGCAAACACATCCATTTCTTTCCAATCAAATCCACAACTCCAAATTCATTACCGAACTTTTTCTTTATCTGCTTTAAAGTCTCTACTGCAATCTTGTGTTGTGTTTGCCTTGATGTAAGAAAGAAAACATTAAGATTATTCTTTAAAGCAAAACTTAAAGCAGGAGCAAGTACAGAAACAGTCTTTCCAATGCCAGTTGGAGCATGGACAATAATATTCTGTTTATTTCTAATAGCATCATAAACATCTGCTACCATAACATCCTGCACATTCCTTATCTTATCATGCGGAAAAAGAATTTCTTTTAAAATATTTTTTTTGAGCATATTAAAATAAAAAAGATGATTAGTTTATATTTTTTTTGTTGATAATTAACTCCTTAAAAATGTTATTCAGGGAGTATTGTCGACGAAAACGGATGCTGTTTTCGAAACCTTTATAAATATCACTATATACTCTAAAATATAGTACAAAAAACAAATTTTACAAAATCTTTTACAACTGTTAGGGGTGGTCAGAGCAAATGGAAAACAAAGAAATCTTCAATGTCTTTTTCAGGGAAAAACCAGCTATGATGTTGGTTCAGTTAAAAAATACAAAATCAGATGTTTATGCATCAGCTCTGGCAAAAACTGTTGACTGCACTTATTCTCATGTTGTAAAAATTCTGCAAGAAATGGAGAAATCCGGCCTAGTAAATTTCGAAAAAAACGGAAGATTAAAGCTTCTGACATTAACAAAAACAGGCTCTGAAATAGCAGACCATATTGATAATATAAGGATAAAGTTGTGATTTATTTTTTCAAATTCTTTTAAAGTTCCTCTTAAGTTACTTTTATTATACCATCATAATTTATTAATACCTAACTTTTAGAACTTCTTAAATTTAAAACCGAAAGAAATTTAAATAAGTTATAGCATTGATTAAGGTTAATGAAAAGTTTACATTCTGGATCAAGATGGATATTTAGATTAAGTACATATGGAATCTTTTTTATAGTTGTATTTTTCTTAGGTATTTATGGAATTGGATTTTTACTTGACCTTGATGAGTCATCAAGTTTTTTTGGTAATCTTGGTATGATGCTTCTTATTTATTTGGTTCTGGCAATTATTCTTGGAGAAATATACGCAAGATTAGCTTATCAATTTTGGAAATATGATTTTACCACTACAGAATTGAAGATTGAAAAAGGGATTATCTGGAAAGCATATAAGAGTATTCCATACCAAAGAGTTCAGAATGTTGAGATTCATAGAGGCATTATGGCTAGGATTTTTGGTTTTTCTACAGTTGCTATTCATACAGCAGGATATGCAGCCCCTAGGAGGGGATTCGGAGGGGGTGCAGAAGGTAATCTCCCAGCTGTTTCCATTGAAGATGGTGAGAAAATAAGGAAATTTCTTATGGGTAAAATTGGGAAAAGAGGTAGTGGTTTTTAATTGAATTTTTTTAATAACTTGAAACTAAGAGTTCTAAATTTGTTAAAGAAATAACATCAGACAACCTCTTCCATTGCCCTTTTTTCCAAAACTACCTTTGCTTTTTCTATAAACTTGCTTTCCATATCTGTGGGTATCAAGGCACCAGCAGCATTTGCATGGCCGCCTGCCTCGCAGCCAGGAATATCCTTTACTATGCCTATTACAATCTGCCTTAAGTCAATTCCATTATTATTTCCCCTCATTCTCAAAGAAACTTTTGTTGTTCCATCAATTAACTGCGCCATTGACATTACAAACTTATCTTCAATATTATTTGACTTGGATAAAATAGAAGCCAAAGTTCCTATTATAGTAGACCTTATCTTGTCCTGCGCATTAATTATTACATAACCATGCCCTTTACTAATAAAATCTCCAGCTTTATTCTCATTAAACCAATTCAAAGAATTTATTATTTCTTTTTTGTACTGTGTCATTAAACCAATAGCCCTCTTCTTTAGTTTTTCATCTCCCAAGCATGTTCCAATACCTAAGGAAGCTTTATCCATCCTGCCACAAGCATTAAGCAATGTTGCAAATTCCTTTGCATCTCTTGTTGGACTTTCTTCTTCCTCACCATTCAAAAGGTAAACATTTCCAAGCACATCATCTGGATTTTTCTCACCAACTCTTTTCAACACAACACCGGCAACAAGATTTTGCATCTCTTCTTTGCTTAAATGACCGACCTTTTTCCATTCCCTGCCATTTTTTGGCTCTATCCCAATCTGATGCAAAAATTGTATTGCTCCAGACTCATTGCCAGAAACACCGGGAATAAAAGGATCTGTACAATATTCCAAAACCCTATGCAATGGCTTTGTCTGCGCCCCAAACAGCCTTAACCCTCTAATAACCTTAATCTTTCCCTTGTCTATGGCTGTTTTCAATATATCATCATTTAGTTTCCCGAAACCATTATGCTCCTGCATGTCACCAATAGCTCCTATTACAGCAACATGCGCAAATTCATCCATTCTTTTATCTAAACAACTTGCAAACAGATAAACAACCCCTGCTCCAGACACCTCCATACCACCATCAATTCCGAATTTATGGGGATTCACAAAAAAAATATTTTCACTTTTAATTTCTGTTTCAGGCTCATGATGGTCAAGAATAAAAACAGTCTTATCCTTAAACAGCCCTTCTATTTGCGATAAAACACCAGAGCCAATATCTGAAAAAATGAAATAATTGTAAGGTTCCTGCGCTAAACCTTCTAAAACATCTTTTTTTATGTTCTGGATTATTGATATTGAATATTTTCTGTTGTTATTGTTCAATAATTTGACAATAAGAGAAGCAGAACTTATCCCATCAGCATCAAAATGACTCACAACCCTTATAACTTCATTCTTAGGTATTGCCTTAAATGCATCACCAGCTTTTTTTATATCTTCTTTAAACAACTCATAAGAATCCATCTTAAAAAATTTAGAATTAAGGTTGTATTTATAGGTTTTGTTTTAATTTCACTCCCCAAACCTTCTTTCTCTGCGCTTATATTCTTCAATACACCAAATTAAATCCTCTTTTGTGAATTCCGGCCATAGTGTGTCCAGGAATATGAGCTCACTATAAGCTGCTTGCCACAACAAAAAATTACTCATCCTTTTTTCGCCACCTGGCCTTATCAAAATATCCACATCATCTGCAAGGTATAAATTCTCCTTAACAACCTTTTCATCAATATTTTTTATATTTTTATTTATTATTTTTTTAATTGCGTCTATAATCTCTGTTTTGCTTCCATAAGCCATTGCCAAATTTAATTTATAGTTTTCATAATCTTTTGTTGCTTCCATCACTTCCTTTATTGACTCCTGCATATCATCAGGAAACATTGATATTCTTCCAACAATACTTATCTTAACCTTATTCTCATGTATAAGCTTATCTTTCTTAAAATCTCCAATTCTTTTTCTGAATAAATTAAATAAATAATTCACTTCCTCTTTGCTTCTGTTAAAATTCTCTGTAGAAAAACAATAAAGTGTAACTTCTTTAATCCCCAGTTCCATACACCATTCCAGCAAATCCCTTATCTTATTGTAGCCTTTCTCATGGCCTCTTAATTTAGGTATACCTGCTTTTTTGGCATAGCGCCTGTTTCCATCAAGAATAATGGCCAAATTAGTTGGATTTTTCCCCATTTTTATTATCTTATATTTTTTAATTATTCTTAATTTTTAATTGAAATTTTGTTATTGTATATTTATTCTTATTTTTTCGATTATTGAAATTTTATAATTGTTATTTTTTATTATTGAATATTTTTCTTTATTCATTGTTGTTTTCAATCATTGAAATCCTTTTTATTGGCTTTTTGATTTTTATTGTTATTAATGAAACCAGGTTATTGCTAAAAGTTTATAAATTGTATTGTTAAATTTAAGAATGATGAAACACAACTATTTATCCTCATTATGGCTAAGCCTATTAATATTTATTATTTTTATTTTTCAAAAACTAATGGCTAATTTTACTGATATTTTTATCCTAGATACCAGTTTAGCATTAACAAGACCATGGACTTTATTGACAGCTATTTTCCTGCATTCCGGAATGTTACATTTACTCTACAATCTGCTTGGCTTGATTCTATTTGGCTTAATCCTGGAGCATATTATAGGAACAAAAAAATTCCTCAAATTGTTCTTTATCGCTGGATTAGCAGCATCCTTAGTCAGCTTGCCTTTCTATGATAGAGTCTTGGGAGCATCAGGAGCAATATTTGGTATTTTGGGTATGTTAGCAATATTAAGGCCAAAAATGACCATCTGGTTGTATGGAATGCCAATGCCGATGATATTAGCTTTATTCATCTGGGCAGCAATAGATATATTTGGAATCTACTTTCCCAGTGGAACAGCTAACATAGCTCATTTAGCAGGCCTAGCTATTGGAATAGCAGCAGGAATCTACTTTAGACCCAAATACAAAGAAAAAAAGCATAAAAAAGAAGACATCAATATAGATGAAGAAAAGGTCAAAGAGTGGGAAAAGGGGTTTTAAACAATTACCGAGTTCAACGAAGTCTGGCAAGTATAAGAAGTAAAAAGGGAATCATAACCTACTATAAAAATTCTAAGAACAAAAAAAGACTATCTTGAATAGGGCATAGACCTTTCATTTAAATAGGGCATAGACCTTTCATAAGGTATGCCATAAATCACGTTAGCAGCAAGAAAACCTAACTCTCTACCGGGACTGAACACAGTCATTGCAGGATTCTCGCGAAGATTGAAATCAGTGAACATTTGCCCTCTTATTTCGGAAATGGATCTGTGAGGACTATTAAATTGCAAATACATAAGCTTGAAAGGTCACTCCAAGAGTAAATAAACAGTATAACCCACAAACTATATCGACAAGCTTAGCCATTGTAAACTCTGAAAGTGATATTTATATCTTTATAAATCTTTCATTTTTATCACTGCAAAATAGAAATCCAAAGACATCACTCCCGCCCCTTTTCATTGCAGGGCGGGTTCTTCACGTTTACATACCAATACTGCAAGCCATATTGAGCGAGCCTAAATATAAGGCTATGATTCCCTACTTCTGTATTTTTATGAATAGAATGAATAAAAATGATTTCAAAATGCCCCCTCATAATCCAGATAATAAAACCCATCACTCACTAAACAACCCAACAAAAACTTCCTTAGGCACCTTAACACCAGCCTCAACAAAACACTTAGCTAGATAATAGCTATCCTCTTTCTTGAGATTAAACAACCTGCGTAAAGTATAGCTGTTCAGAAAGCCCTCATTCAGCCTTAAACTAACCTCTTTATTACCTTTCATTATTTTTTTATTATTAAAATTAACATTAAACTCAGTAGCATCGATATTATGTTTAAACATCTCCCACCTTACCAAATCGTTGATTATATCATCTTGGTTATTATTGATGATATATTCCTCAAAATTATCTATTTTCTTAAAATTCAAAAAATCCGCATCATTGGTCTTTTCAAAGAAATAAACCCTGCCCAAATACTTACCAACTTTCTGCCTTGATCCTTTACCTTTGCTCTTAAAGCCCCTTTTATACCATCGATTCTCAACCAAATAAGCATATTCTTTGCCATTGATTTTCTTGATTCTAATGAAGCCCATGATATGTTTTAGGCACTATGAAATATATAATTCTTTCTATTCCTATAAAGCCTAAAACCCCAAAATTTCAGTACTTCAGCCATTTGAGTAATATACTAATTAATATACTACTCTAAGAAAAAGTTCACTTAACTTCCTTCTTAATCTCAGCCCTGAACTTATCACTGGTTCTCTTAAGCCTTGTAACGGCACTTGTCAATGCAGCTATAGGATTTTCACTTCCATCAGTCTCTACAATGATCTTTGGCTTGCTTGCAATAGGATGCCTTATATTATAAGTAGCAACTTTAACATGGCTATCTTGCCACAACTCATTTTTAAGAATATTAATGAAGGTATGCCCTATACCCTCAACTTCAAAAACTATTTTATTTTTTTTATCCTCGAGAACTTTGATTTCCATAAGAATCCAGAAACTATACTTTGTTTAAATAACTTTTGATTTGATTTTTTATTATTTGTTTTTTGATTCACTCGAACAAGCTTTGCTTTTCTAGGATATCATTGTTTTTATTATTTTTTTGAGTTTATTTGTTGTTTATTTTTTATTGAAAATCATTATTATTTTAAATTATTGATAATTTTTTAATGGGTTTTTATTATTGACATCCTTTTTTATTGTATCTTTTCCAGACGGAAACAGCTTACTTTTATCCTTTTAATCTTCCTTGTATGGTAGCTTAAAGTAGCTTTTAATGGAAACTCAAAATCAAAAATATTAGTGACCTTAAACCCATTTTCCGACGAGAATTTTGAAATAAATTCCCTGCTTTCGCTTTTATGAAAGCTATACACCACATTTCCAACTTCAAAAGCCTTTTTTAGAAAAACACGGTCTGCATGCTTGTTTTTTACTCCAAAAGGTGGATTCTCGACGACAAGGTTCACATTTTCATTGAAATCTTTAACATCCTGCAGCAAAAATTCAGCCTCTCCAAGCACTTTATACTCACTTTGTATTTTCTTAAGGTTCCTCTTAGCTACCTCTAATGCACCTTTGTCTGAATCCACGAATAAAACTCTCACTTTGCCCAAAAGCATCAACCCTATGCCCAGTATTCCAGTACCACAACCAAGGTCAACACTCACTTTCCCTACATCCCCCCTAAGCCCCATATTCCATAGCACTTCTGCAGCTACCTCTGCATCTGTAACGTACTGCTCAACCCTCACTTTTGGCTCTATAAAGCCTTCCAACCTAGATAAAGCTACTGCCAAAGCTCCTTTTGAGCCTATTTGACCTATTTTACTCCTATTTGAACTCTCACTTTTTGACATTATACGCACCTTTTGAGCCTATTTATGCCCTTTCCCACTCACTTTTTACCCATTTGGGCTTTATTTTTTGCCCAAAATCAAGCTTCAAAAAGCCTTATTTTGGATCCATTTAAGCCATCATTTCTGCTTCAAAAAGTATACTTGATTTTGTTTAAAATATTTCCTTTTTTTATAATTGTTTAATGATTTAACTTTTTTATTGTCAAAAACCACCCATTATTGTTCAGGTGGTTTTTGACTAAGCGAATTCCACCACTATTTTTCCACCAATCATGGGGTTGGTGGAATTTTAGCGTATTAAAAAATACATTTTCCAAAAATTTTATTCATCCCATCACAGTCCCATCTCATTCCCAGCCTTTTACAGTCGACAAAAATCTCCTCATTCCCATCTCATTCCCAACATATTCCCAATACTCTCCCATTATATTCCCAAAATATTTAAACTTTTCGTCTATTAACGTTCCCAAATTAGTCCCATCTCATTCCCAATATAGTCCCAGAAAAACGAAATATTTAAATAAAATCTATATTATTTTAATAAATATGTTCTGGCTAACAAAACAAACAGAAAAAAGAATTTCTCAGATGAACAACCTTTTGGCAGCATCATTTGCAAATGTTAAAAATGACACCCAAAATATTTTCAAGTGGCTCAATTTTCTTTACCAACAAAACCAGGACCAACAACAACAGATCAAGCAGCTGCAATTAGAGCTTTCCTACATCCCAAAAAAACCAGAAGATATAAGAAAAATAATAGACACATATTACTCTTTTGACAACATTACAGAGCGTATAAAGCTTTTAAATGAAAAAATAGACAGTTTACAAGTCCAAAAACCTCATATAGAGCACACAGGACTATATGAAATAAAACAAAGATTAACTAGCCTAGAAGAACAAAAAAGAGCCACAATAAGGGAAAAAGTAATTAAAAGAGTAACCAGAAACTCAAAAGAATACGTTAAAAGCCTTATTTTATCCTACATAAGGAAATATAGCCAAATAAGTGGCTTACAGCTCAAAGATATGGTTGTTCATGATCAGGGTTTATGCTCAAAAAGCTCTTTCTACAGGCTTTTAGAAGAAATAGAATCTACTGATGAGATAGGCATAGCAAAAAAAGGAAAGCAAAAATATTATCTTTACAAACCAATAAAGCAAAATTGATGCACAAAAATCAAATTTTTGACATCTAAAAATCAATCAAACTGTAAAATATATGCTGATTTTTATGGTATTGAAACTCATATTTTCAACAATATAAAACTATTTAAGCTAAGTCATTTAACAAAATAACTGGGGTGGTAAGCATTTTTGATGACTTTTTTAGATATAGGAAGCGTTATTTCTCAAAACGCATGAAAATCTTTGATTTTCAGCGTCCCGAAAATTCTAAAAATTTTCGAGGAAGACCAAGGAACATCGATTCTGAGTTGAAAACAGCTTTAAAAAGCACTAAAAATGAATTAGATGAGCATTTAGAAGCAATAAATGAAAATACAAGCGAGATACAAGTAAGCTATGAAGGCATGAACGATCTCAACAACAAGATAGAAAAGCTAACAGAAAGATTAGAAAGAATAGAATTATTTTTGCAAACAAACAGCAATTTTATCGTCGAGGAAAGAACCTTTGATGTAAAACCATTAACAAAAACAGAGCAGCATGTTTTCCTTGTTATTTATGCTTTAGAAGATGAAAAAGGCTATGTTTCATATGCAGATATAAGCAGAAAAACAGGTATGCCAAACTATATGGTAAATGAATATTTAGCAAGATTGGTAGAAAAAGGCATCCCAATAATAAAGAAATATGTCAATAATACACCATACATAAAGCTAAACCCAGACTTTAAGCGCTTACAGGCCAAAGAAAACATATTAATGATAGATACGGCCCAAAAAGAGCTGGTAAATTTCAATTAAAACTTTTAGGTATCTATTAAAACTTCTAAGCCTTAATATGCTGATATCTTTTAGTTATTGATTAAATATTTTAATCATTTCAATAAACATATTTTCAATATAGAAAATAATTAAATTCTAAAAAATTTTCTAAAAAAATTATAGAAATTATTGCTTTGAGGTCTTAATGCCTCAGTTGGATTTATAACTGTATCTAATGCCTCAATTCGCCTCTCAAGCTTTTCTGTTTCAGAGGGTCCTGACCACTCTTTTAATATATCAGTATAATGTACTGCCTGCTCCAGATTGAAACGAGAAGTAAGGTAATCCTTCTCCTCCTCCTTACCCTCCCCATCCTTATTAGAACTGGCCCTTTCAGCCTTTTTTAACGAGTTATAGAGCAGCTTGGGTATACCCAATATCCATGATTTCATCTCTTTCAGTCTTTTGGTCTGTTGTTAATGCTTCAGGGAATTCATCCTCATGTAAATCTAAATACATTCCCATAGGCCCAATCAAACCTTCTTCAGCTGCTTTTCTAGCTTCAGATATGGTGTATTCTCTTGACTTTAGAAATTCTCCCTTTTTACCCCAATATTTAGGCATAATAGGTTCCATAAAACTTCCTTTCACTTCCACTAAGCTTTCATCAATTCCCTCCATTTTTATCTTATTAACCCCCCTACATATCATCCAACGGGCTTCTAACTTTCCTTAATTGCTCTCGGGAAACTGCAGTATATCTTTGTGTAGTAGCCAAGTTAGCATGCCCTAACAACTCTTGTATTATTCTGATGTCCGTTCCAGCTTCCAGCAAATGCGTGGCAAAACTGCTCCTTAAAGCATGGCAAAACACTCTCTTCCTTATTCCTGCTTTACTTGCTGCATTAGAGACTATCTTTTGCGCCTGCCTTACACTCATTGGATTTCCTTTTACCTCAAAAATAAATGTTTTTATTGTTTTTTTTTCCAAATGATTTTTCATATCATTTATAATACTTTCCGAAATAATGATATTTCTGTCTTTTTTGCCCTTTCCAGACCTTACAGTTCCAAATCTTTCTTTAAGATCAAGATCATCAACCTTCAAATTAACACATTCTGACACTCTTAATCCAGACGAATACAACATTTTTACCAATAATTTGTGTTTTGGATTGGTAATAGACTCTATCATTCTTTTCATCTCATCCTTTGTAAGCACAACAGGCAGCTTTTTCTCCATTTTTGGCATCTTTATTTTAGAAAATAGCCCTTTTTCCATCATTTCATCATACAAAAACCTTAAAGAACTCATAGCTAAACTAACAGAACTGGGTTTATACCCCTTATCTGATATCAAATGAGCCATAAACTGCTTTATATCCTCTGCTTGCACATTTTCCGGCTCTTTTTTGATAAATTCTAGGAATTTTGTATTATGGAAGGTATATGATTTTATAGTTTGCTCTGAAAATCCCCTTATTTTTAGTTCTGTTTCTAGTTTTTGAAGCATATAATGAAATTCCTTTAACTCATATATAAAATGTTCGTGTAAGAGCCATTACATGCACTTTTTAGGCTCCCCTTTTTCTTTTTCGTTATATTATACTTAAAATAATCATTCCTTCAATATCTAGGCTCGCCCAATTGGCTCGCAATATTGGGATACACAACGTGAAGGACCCGCCCTGCAATAAAAAGGGCGGTGCTGATTATTTTCCTAACTCAAAATGAGCAGGGTTTAAGGCTATGCCCTAAACCGATAAGTTTAGCTTCATCTCTTTCGTATAAGCCCCTACCTTATACGTTAGCATTGCATTACCTTTCAGGAACATTACTCATTATGCTGCATTAATTGCGTGATGTACAGAGACCCAGCTGATTTCTTCAGGGGCTAGATCTGTTGCACAGAATCAAGTGATAAACTTTCGGGAGCCTAAAAAGTGGTAACCCCTTCGGGCATGTAATGTGCATAAAGTGTTCGTTCGTTACACTCACAACTTTTTTCCAACTCTAAAAATTTTTCCAGCGAGATAAGGGCTGCCTTATCCGGGAAAAATTTCTGAGGGAAAAAAGTTCTACTTTATGCTGCATTATGCGAACTTTTTCCGTTGCCTTGATACCCTTTGCACTCATTTCTTATTAGTTTTCAGTAATTAGTCAAGAGTTTAGAGTAATCAAGGTTTAACTTCGTTAGCTTTAATACTATTTAGACAAAGAGGCACTATTTTAATAATTCCTTTAGAAATCTAGGCTCGCACAATATACTCGCAATATTGGCATTTCACAAGTGTAGAACCACGCCTACAATATTTGGCGTGTACTATTATCTTTTCTTGATGAAACACTAAAACGCATTTCTTACAATTAACCAGCCTCGCACACTCTTTTATATACCAAACATTTCCCGCAATTGCCGGGAATATCACAAAAACAATTTCCTGGTGTGCAGCCTGGTGTTTGAGAGTTCATTAAACCTACATATCTTTCTGTGGAAAAAGAACCAGAATCATAACCTATTTGCAGTCTTTCTAATGTTATCCCCTTAACAAATCCGTTGCCGAAGTTTATCCATTTTGCAATCTTTTCATCAGGACGGTCAGCTAATGTTGCTGAAAATTCATAAGGATTCCGTAGACTGTAGTAAATCTCTATTCCAATAGTATTTTCTAAAGCAGTCGTTAAATCTCGAGACAAGGCATCTAAAGTTGGATTTCTAATCTCATCTAGTGAAAATGCCAGGATTGAATCTTGAACCTGCCAGTGTTCATAAGGCCCATCATATTTTCCTTCCAACATACCTTTAAGAGATTTTTGTAAATCTGACAATAGCCTTTCACCAGAGATTTTAGTAGGATCTTCATACATATCAAAATAGGTTTCAGGATTCCTGGAATCGAAAAATAGTTTGGCGTCTTGCTGTAGTTGCTTTCTTTCTTCAGGAGATAGATCTTGTAAGTATTGATGCATACTACCCAAAACCCCATTAACACTTTCTGGATTTCTTCTTAGCCCATTTTCCATTTGGTTCATGAGCTGTTCATAATGAGCGTACAAAGGATACCCAGCTACGTCTCCTACAAGGTAACTAATTTCATCTCGCCCTTTAGATTCTAATTCTCCTAGAGCTATATCACTAACATGTGTGTATTCATGATCGAGAATTTGGAACTGCGAATCATAATATCGATGACCGACATAAGGCCTTCTCATTGTCATTTCTCCAATAGAAATCATACCAGAATTTGCAAACGTAGTCTGTCCCGGATTGAGCACAACATCTTTAATTTTATTTTGAGAAACTGCTCCTAGGTAATCCTTTTTAAGCCAGTAATAAGCTGTTTGTATCAAAAAAGGTGACCCTCCTCTATACTCAAAATCCATACCATGAAATTCTCTCCATAGATCAAACACTGTTTGTATTTGATTGTCTCTTTTCAACTTACTGACAGGAAGACCTGCAGAATCAAAAATCAACCTTGGACTGTCTTCCTGCTTATCATAAAATACAAAACTATTGGCAGAACCTATCCTTAAAACCATATTTTTTGCATTTACAGCATCTGACACAATCTCCATAGCCACGCTTTCTTTCAATTTTTCAATATGCGCCAGATATTCTTCATTTGGAAGAATTTTTCCCATATTTCTATAAAAATCAGAACTAGGTCCTACATCCAAATGAATGCCTTGTTGAGTTAATGTTATTGGAATTTCTCCATCAGAAATTTCTGTTTCTCCAGAAGCTGAACTAATATGCGTAAATAAAGGTGTTTCTTCCCCCCTATCCTCTACCTCAAAACCATCACCATTTTTTACATTAATCACTAAATGATCTTTCTTATCAGGACCGGATTCAGCATGTATGGGTCTTCCTGTTTTAGGATCAATTTCTGTAGAAGATAATCCCCAAGTTTTAAATGTATTAAACAATTCATTTCCAGGTAAAACCCTTAATTTAATACTTGTTCCAGATTGAGTCTTTCCTCCTGCAAGATTACCATCTTTTATTACAACATAAGCATTTTTAAAATTCTCAGGGGGTTTATCGGAAAGAATATACACATCATTTGGTAATTTATGAAATTCATATTTGCCATATTTTAATCTGTCTCCTGCTTCAACATATGCCGCTTGTTTGCCATCAATAACCATAAAACTTAATTTACCATTTATTGGAACGGCATTTGGCAAAAGTGTTTCTTTCCCATTTGTATTGATTGTTCCTTCAAAATTTTCTCCAATTTCTGTAATTACAGTATCTTCATCAACAACAACTTCTTTTTTATTTGGATCATAATAAATGCGAGAACCTTGTTTAAAACCTACATTTGCAACCCTACTGCCAAAACCAGCAACTCCTTGAATTATTCCTTTCTCTGAAACAGAAACTCTTGAATTAGCAATAGGAACATTATTGAGAGTTGCTTCTTCCCCTCTAAAACCATATACGCCGTTTGAATAGCTGAATATATTCCCGCTAACAATATTTCCACCTAGATTTGCAGGACTTAATAACTTTCCTTGAAAAGAGACTATTTCTCCATTACTTACTATAATTTTTGCTCCAGATGCGACATTGTATGTTTCTCCACCAATAATAAGAGTTCCAGATGCTTCTCCCTCACCAATGCTTAACTTTATAGGTCCATTATAATCTGAGGGTACTGTGCCTCCAGATATGACTTCTCCTGTTTTAAAATTGAAAGTTTTATCATTATTCCACCCTGTTTTATCATCGTAACCATCACCATCTTCATCTAAGAAACCATTTGCACTAACAAAACTAGAAAATATAACTGTAAAAAAGCAAATAACAAAAATAATATTTTTTTTCATATTAAATTATCACCAAGTTAAACGTTTCATATTTTTCATTACCAAAATCATCCTGCACATGAACCCATATTGTATGGTTTCCAACCTCATTTTCCTTTGGAATAAATTTTATTTCTCCTGTTAGTTCATTAATATCAAATAGATTTGTTGTGTCAGAAAAAACTAAATCAATTCCAGATGCAACAATTTGATATCTAAATTCTTCATTTATCTTTGCTTCCATATCAGGTATTTCTTTCATTTCTAAACTATAATCAGCCGATTCAACTTCTTCTTCTAAGCAGTTTGATATAAATTCTAGCTTTTCTTCTTGAGAAAAGTAACTAGGAATATTGTTACATGAAACTTCCTCATATTTATTAGCAAAAATAAACCTAAAGGGTTCATTGTTAACTATTGAGGTATTATCCTTAATAATAAAGAAAACAGTAGACTCCCCAGATCTTCTCATATCAACGTAAAGATCATTTTCTTTGGCAATATTAAGCAAGCAACTTAAGCAAATAGAGCCCGGATGGTTAACTTGTTCATCTACAATTTTTTTAATTATACCATAGATAGTTTTAAATCTTACATTGTCAATTTTTGCTGAGAAATCGGCAATATCTTGTTTTGTTTCTCCTTTTTTTATCTCCAATGGCAAATTAACATCAAAAGTAATTCCTTTTTCTTGTATAGTAGCTTTTGTTACTAGATTTTTATGCTCAACATTAAAACCAATCCTTTCAAAACTTGCGAAATTTTGCAGACAAAAGAACAACATATTATACATATAATTGGAAAGCTCTTCTTCAATCATTTCTTTAGAAGGCATTATATTATCATTTTCATAAAAATAATACGCTGTTTTAGTAAGAAAATCTTTAGTGGATTTTTCTGGTAATTCAAAATAGCCTCCTTGTCTGCCTATGAATCTAATGGCATCTTCACCAACCTCTTTAACACAAGATTCAACATAATTTTTTATTGGTGCTGCACTTAACGATAATTCACCACTCTTTTCTATTTCAGAAGTTTGAATGGTACCATTTTTATTAACATAAAATATAAAACTTACAGCAATTAAAAGAACTAATCCGAGTAGTACAAAAATCGTCAATTGTCCCTTCTTTTTTGTCATTGATATATCCTTTTAAAAACTCCTATAAATAATTATCTTTGTCAAATCTGATTTATTTTTTCTTTACTAGCCCAAGATTCTAACAAAATTTAGTCTGCTACGCAGAAATATATCAACGTGCCTCTTTGTCTAACGAAAGTATTTACCCTCACTAACGTTCATATGTTATTGATATAAAGCTAACTTTGTATAAACCAAAATTTTAGCTTTTTGTTCTTCGCTTAATGCCAAGCATTAAACGATTCCATTGCATTACATCTAACTTTTTTAGCTTCGCTACAAGCCCTGAAAAAGTACGAACATCCTCTGAGTTTCTCAGGGACTCTGCATTTCATTTGAGAAATAAAATTACACTCCAGCACAACCCTAATCGGAAAGTGCTTCCCTTTTGGCAACAGAAAAAGTTTTTGTCTTTCAGACCGCATAATGTCCGCAAGACGAACTTTTTGTCCCAAAAAGTCAAGCAGGATTGTGGGTTGCCTCAATCCTGTCGTCTTGCTCAGCATTATGCGAACTTTTTCCGTTGCCTTGATACTCTTTGCACTCATTTCCTATTAGTTTTCAGTAATTAGTCAAGAGTTTAGAGTAATCAAGGTTTAACTTCGTTAGCTTTAATATAATTAAGACAAAGAGGCACTATTTTTATTCCGCATAAATCTAGGCTCGCCACATTACGGGCTCGCATTTATTGGGATATATCATGTTAAGGACACGTTCACATTGTTTCGTGGATTTAAGTATCTGCTTGATGAAAATAGTAAAAGCAAAATAATCTTAGAGTTCAACAAAAGGACTTATCATAAGGTAAATATTTATTCGAAATTATTCATGTTTTATCAACTAAAATTTGACGCTTGGGAAAAATAAACTCTTCTTTAAGAAGGTCTTTATCAGAACTTGATATTTACTTAAAATGGAGCTGGAAATCCATTTTGACGTAGAAAAGTTCTCCATTGACGATACTGGACTCCTGTTCCTTTTTCTTTAATGGCTTTATTAATTTTTAAAATATCTTGTTCAATCTCAGATTTTAAAGATTCTATTACTAATGAAAAACCTTTCTTATATTCACTTACTACATGTCTTTCATAGGACGATGCAGACTGCACTTTCTGATAAAGATCAATGACATATTGTCTAGCGTTCGATAGAACCTTGGGATTGTTAATATTATCCCTAAGATAATCTTCATCAACTTCAAAACTAAAAAGAATTTGCAGCGCTTCCTTAAGTGTTTCCATCGCTTTTACCCTATCATTAAATTCTTTTAGTATTCCAGGACCAGCACCCCTGCTCTTTAATAATCTTTCAGAATAATTATAAAGAGAAATAATCTCACCTAGAATCTTTAAACTACTTTTTACTCTTGCTGCATTTATTCCTTTGCCGTGAGTGATAAGTCTATCGACTTCTCTACGTAGTAAAGTATACTCTCTCTCAACCCTGACTAATTCCTTTTGTGGTAATCTAGCCTCGTGTGCAAGCGCATTTGAAATATGACCAAAATTAGCAATAATCAATAATCCAATAATAGCTTTTCTGAGCCTCCCTGAAAAAATATTTAAAAACATTTATCCATACTCTCCTTTTGGTATTGTTATTATTTCCTTATTACTATGTTAAGTGAAAGAATATAAATAGTTTACTTATTTTCTGTATTTTTTCAATAGCTTTGTGAGTCAATAATAGTTTTACAGGTTTATCTGAATATGTTTACCCTTTGCAGTAAATCCATATATTCTTCCATTTCCATCTTTTGGTTTAATATATCTAACAATGCTTCTCTTTCTCACTCTCAAAATTAATATTTTTTCTAAAAATCTTTCGTGCCTCTTTGTCTAACGAAACTATTTACCCTCACTAACGTTCATAATTTATTGTTATTAAGCTAACTCGTATAAACCAAAATTTTAGCCTTTTGTTCTTCGCTTAATGCCAAGCATTAAACGATTCCATTACATTTCATCTAACTTTTTTAGCTTCGCTACAAGCCCTGAAAAAGTACGAACATCCACTCTGCTTTGCGAGGGACTCTGCACTTTGTTTGAGAAATAAAATTACACTCCAGCATAACCCTAATCGGGAAGTGCTTCCCTTTTGGCAACGGAAAAAGTTTTTGTCTTTCAGACCGCATAATGTCCGCAAGACGAACTTTTTGTCCCAAAAAGTCAAGCAGGATTGTGGGTTACCTCACTCCTGTCGTCTTGCTCACCATTAAGCGAACATTTTGAAACTGTTTTTATTCATTATATTCATAAAAATACAGAAGTAGGGAATCATAACCTTAAATCTAGGCTCGCCACATTACTGGCTCGCAATATTGGTAAGTAAACGTGTAGAACCCGCCCTGCAATAAAAGGGGCGGGAAGTAAATTCATTCTTAGAATAATATATGGGAAACTCTATAACCTTTCTTATCATTCCTATTGGGGAAGGGACATTAATTCGATTTGCAGGATGGACTGTATTTATTTGAACCCACCTGACAATTACAATATTCCCACTTATCTTTACCCTTAATAAGCATGCAAAGGCAATATTCTTTCATATCTGTACGCTCAATAAGCTCACAAATGGATGTATCATTCTTAGCAAAAGCCATACGTTGAAAGCAATTATAATTATTTCTCTCTATAACATAACATATGGATGCGTCATCTTTTTGAATAGCGATGTTAAACACACAGTTAGTTTTATCTCCTGGGTGACTATAAAGGAGGCATGTTGCAGTATCACTCTTATCTTTAGAAACCTTATCTAAACAATTGGCTCTAGCCGAACCTGTTAGTTCTAACTTACAGAATTCTGGTACTTTTGTAACCTTCGCCAGACCCAAAACCAAGGAAGGAACAGTTAAAAAAAGTAAAAGTAGTACAAATGCTCCTAAAGCAATTTTAATGGTCCTTGACTTTATATAGTTTCCCTGCTTTACATTTGACCTAAAAAAGAAGAATATTATGGGGGCAGAAATAATGAAGGATAACGGCAGGAACATTATCATAACAAACATAAAAAACATATCCCACCCACTCCCTGCTACGTAACTAGATGACAACAATAGTGTTGCGTATGGATAAAAACAGTACATTATAATTTCCGCGAAAATCATGAAAGAAAGTGTTGAGACAAATGGCTTATTTGTCTTCTTCAGCAAAATTGCTGATAAGACATAAGAGAAAAAAAGAGTTACAAGGCACCAACTTACAAATACAAACATAGTGGACATTTTACAATTATTAAAACAATAATGTTATTTAAACTTATGTACATTACGATTCCCTACTTCTTATACCTACCAGACTTCGCTTAAGATGTAATCTTAAACGCAAGCTCTCCGAGAACCTGATTCATTATATTAATATTAACTCCATGAGGTACGCTTGGCAGGTACGGTTTCAAAATGTCGTAACCTCTTCGAGCGCTTAATGTGCGTAAAGTGTCCGCTTCGCAACTTTTCACCAGCTCTAACAAATTTACC
>NYYQ01000019.1 GCA_002686855.1 Candidatus Woesearchaeota archaeon
CTATTAATCCATACAATTCATGATGGACTTCCCAGTAAGCTAATAAGGGGTTATAGCCTGATTCCACTAAAGTATCAAAAGCATGCTTAACCATCTCAATGACACCACCGCATAGATCAACTTGCTCGCCAAACAGATCACTTTCAACTTCATCCTTAAAAGTGGTTTTAAAAACTCCGGGCTTTGTAGCTCCAAGAGCTTTTGCCATCGCTGAAATATTATCCCAGGCTTTTCCAGTAAAATCTTGCTCCACAGCCAATAAAGCAGGAACACCAAAACCTCGCTCATACTCTTGTCTTACTATGAATCCCGGACCTTTGGGAGCTATCATGGAAACATCAATAGTCTTTGGAGGAACTATCTGCTTAAAATTAATGTTAAAGCCGTGCGAGAATACCAAAGTTTTTCCTTCTGACAGATTTTGCTCAATTTTTTCTTTATAGACTTCCGGCTGTGCAGTATCTGCTATAAGCATCAATATTATGTCTGCTTTTTTGACCGCTTCCTCAATTTCAAATAGAGTTTCATTTTCTTTCCAGCCATCTTCTAGAGCAGCTTTCCAGGAATTTCCTTCTTTTCTTAAGCCCAGGATTGTGTTAATGCCGCTGTCCCTGTAGCACAAGCTTTGCCCTCTTCCTTGAGAGGCATAGCCAATGACTGCTATGGTTTTTCCATCTAAATTTGAGTTTACATCTTCTTCCTGAAGTAGTTCGGCAACTACTTTGCCATCTGCATCTTTAATTTGTTGAACCATTTTTATACCCCCGATATTTTTCTAAGGTTTATGTACTGATTTATTAAGGTTTTTGTTAATTTTAGAACAGCATACTAAATATTATCTGCAATCAAAGTTCCCATTCCAGCTGTGCTTACTTTATTTTTTCCTGTCTCCATTATGTCAGCAGTTCTATAATCTTTTTTAAGGACTTTTATAACAGCATTTTCTATAGCTTTGCTTTCATCTTCAAGACCAAACGAATGTTTAAGCATCATTGCCCCGCTTAATATTTGGGCAATTGGGTTCGCAATGTTTTTTCCTGCAATGTCTGGAGCAGTTCCGCCAGCAGGCTCATAAAGCCCAAATCCTTTATCGTTTAAGGAAGCAGATGCAAGCATGCCAATGCTTCCAGTCAACATAGCAGCCTGATCACTTAAAATGTCTCCAAACATGTTTGTCGTTACGATTACATCAAAGTCTCTTGGCCTTTTAATTAGCTGCATGGTAGCATTATCAATGTACAAATAATCAAGTTTTACTTTTGGATAGTTTTTTGCAGTTTTTGCAACATATTTCCTGAATAAAATGCTTGAGGATAAAACGTTTGATTTATCAACGCAAGTAACTTTTTTATTCCTTTTTAATGCAGCCTCAAAAGCAACTCTAGCGACTCTCTCAACTTCTTCCTTTTTGTATGTCATTTCATCTGAAGCAAAATTTTCTTCCAGGACTTTCTTTCCAAAATAAATTCCTCCGGTTAGTTCCCTTATTATCAAAATATCAAAACCATTTCCTACGATGTCCTGCCTTAGTGGAGATGCTTTGGCCAATGGCCTATAAACAACTGCAGGCCTAAGGTTTGCAAACAAATCGAAGTGCTTTCTTAAGCCAAGAAGCGCTACCTTCTCAATTTTTTCTTCTGGAGGCAATGAATCCCATTTTGGGCCTCCGACAGAGCCAAACAGTATGGCATCGGACTTTTCGCAAGTTTTTATAGTTTGAGAGGGTAAAGCTGTTCCGAGCTTGTCATATGCTATGCCGCCGGCATCGGCATATTGGTATTGTAGCTTTAAATCATATTTTTTTGATACTTTGTCAAGTACTTTTATTGCTTCTTTCATTATTTCTGGTCCAATACCGTCTCCCTGGATTACTGCTATCTTGTAATTTTTCATTTAAACTCGTTTAAGTAAGGAAGTTTTTTAGCTAGTTCAGCTGTTT
Organism: Candidatus Woesearchaeota archaeon; assembly: GCA_002686855.1. Classification (GTDB taxonomy): domain Archaea; phylum Nanobdellota; class Nanobdellia; order Woesearchaeales; family GW2011-AR4. The sequence goes on from NYYQ01000019.1 coordinate 1,940, forward strand.
GATCTTTTGCCTGCAACAATTCTGATAAAGAATCCCATTTGCCCTGTGTAAGCAGTATGCGTGATGATTCCTTTTGGTTTATGGAAATAGTAAAATCCCCATAATTAACTTCCATTTTCTCTAAATCAACACGTACTTCCAGTGCTGGATCATCATTTATTACAGACATCAGATTTTCAATATCTTCTTTCTGGGCTGTGATAACCGGGATGCCTAGCGTAGTGCAATTATCTGCAAATATTTCTCCAAAACTTTCTCCAACTATCGCTTTTATACCATAACCCATCAAAGCCTGTGGAGCATGTTCTCTTGATGAACCGCATCCAAAATTCTTATTCACAATAAGGATGGAAGCCTTTTCAAATTTTTTATCGTTGAATGGATGGTCTTTTCTTGTCTTGTCTTCGTTAAAGCGTACATCATAGAATACATATCTTCCAAGACCATCAAAAGTTATATTCTTAAGGTATCTTGCCGGTATAATCCTATCGGTATCTATATCATCTCCGGGCAAAGGTATTCCTCTTCCTTTAATGTTTTTTATTGATTGGTCTTCTGTCATTTTATACTTTTACAACCTCGCATTTAAGTCTAAAGTTGGATACACATTCGGCCTCTAAGGGGATTTGTTCATGCTCTAGCCAAGATTTCATGTCATTAGTTAATAATTCGTATTTCTCGTTATTGGCAGTAAACATTGAAGACCAGCATCTGTTTTCAACAATATCCATAAAATCACTAACAGCAAACGTTTTTTGCCAATCTAACTTAATTTCATCAAACGATTTGATTAAATTTTGTTCCTTTAAGAAATCTATAAGGTCACTATGCCCCAATTCCCATTTTAATCCAATTTGTGAAGATTCCGGATTTTCCATATTATGCTTATGTCTCATATCCATATATTGGCCCCAGAATTTCTGTAAAATATCATTTTTGCCGGATTTTCTCCCAAGACCATATGTGTACAAATCCCCTTCTTCACTTATCAAAAAAAGGTATCCGTCTGTCTTTGTTACCCTAACTATCTCTTTTATTATCTCTTTCCAGTTCTTAGTGGAATGAAAAACTGAACTTACTAGTGCAAAGTCAAAATAATTATCCGGGAAATCTGTTTTTGATATATTAGAGTTCGATGTTTCATAATTGTTCAAATGCGATTTTGCTATTTTTTCATTTAATACTGACAACATCGCATCAGATTTGTCAATTCCCATAATTTTTAATTCGCTAAATTTTTTTGCTATTGGAAAGGTCAATCTTCCTGTTCCACAACCCGCATCTAACAATATCTTATTTTTACAATTTAGATTAGCCTTTTTATCAATTTTGTGAAATAATTCCATTATAACTTTAATATCAATAGGCCTACCTGATTCGTAAGTTTGCGCTAATTTTTCCTCATTCCATTGGGTTTTTTGTTCTGCCAATTTCATAAATAATCCCTTACATCTGCAACCTTTCCTTCTATTGCAGCAGCTGCTACCATTGCAGGGCTCATTAAGATTGTGCGTCCAGCAGCACTTCCCTGCCTGCCTTTGAAATTTCTGTTTGAAGATGATGCACATATTTCTCTTCCTTGCAACTTGTCAGGATTCATGGCCAAGCACATCGAACAGCCTGCATCTCTCCATTGAAATCCGGCATTGACGAAAATCTTGTCAAGACCTTCCTGTTCTGCTGCTGCTTTTACTTGCTGAGAGCCAGGAACTACAAATGCTTTAATATTTTTTGCGACTTTTTTACTACTAACAATTTTAGCTGCTTCCCTTAAATCCGAAATACGGCTATTAGTGCAAGATCCAACAAATGCTACGTTTATTTCTGTTCCTTTTACCGGTGTACCCGGTTCATAAGAAGTATGTTCATAGGCTTCTTTTGCTGTTTCCCTTTCATCTCCTGGTAATTCATTTATTTCGGGAAAATTTTCACTAATGCCCGCAGCTTGGCCGGGATTTATTCCCCAGGTTACCATTGGCTCAATTTCTGATCCGTCAATTTCCACAATATCATCATAATCTGCATCTTCGTCAGAGGCAATTGATTTCCACCAGTTAACTGCTTTGTTAAAATCTTTTGGGGCAAATTCTTTCCCCTTAAGATAATCAAAAGTTTTTTGGTCTGGATTAATGTAGCCAGCCCGCGCACCACCCTCTATGCTCATATTGCAGATGGACATGCGTTCTTCCATGGACATATTATCTATAGCTTTACCAGCATACTCGTAAGCAAATCCTATGCCGCCATTAACCCCTAGTTTCCTAATTATGGTTAGGATTACGTCTTTTGAATAAACTCCGCCTCTAAGCTTGCCAACAACGTTAATGCGCCTTGCTTTGGGTTTCTGCATTGCTATGCATTGTGTTGCAAGCACATCCCTTACCTGGCTGGTTCCTATTCCAAATGCAATAGAGCCAAAAGCGCCGTGTGTTGAGGTATGACTGTCGCCGCAGACTATAGTCATTCCTGGCTGAGTAAGCCCTAGCTCCGGTCCTATCACGTGAACTATTCCTTGTTTATTAGATTTAAAATCAAAGTAGTTTATGTTAAATTCTTTTACATTTTTTTCCAGGGCTGCCATCATACCTTCAGCTAGTTCATCTTTAAAAGGCCTATGCTGATCGTCAGTAGGTACTATGTGGTCAGCTGTTGCAAACGTATTTTGAGGATAAGCAACTTTCAATCCTTTTTCCCTTAACATTTGAAAAGCTTGCGGACTGGTAACTTCATGGATTAAATGCAAGCCTACAAAAAGTTGGGTCTGTCCGCTAGGCAATTCTCTTACAGTATGTAAATTCCAAACTTTATCCAAAAGGTTTTTTCCAGACATGTTCAAGCCTTATAAGCAGAAAGTATAAAATCATGACTTTTCAATGCTATCATGGCCGCGAGACATTGCTGTTGTTCCTGTTCTTGATATCTCCCTTAAGCCAAGATTTTTTGTTAGCTGTATAAATGATTCTATATTATCCGGCCTTCCAACTATCTCTACTATCATATCACTGTGGGTGATGTTTATAACCCTGGTCCTGTAAGCCTGGCAGTACATCATAACCTGGTTTTGCTCATTAATGTTCTTAGCGCTAATCTTAACTAATGCAAGCTCTGTTATAATTGAGTTATTAATTGGGAGGTCATTTAGTTTAATAACGTCTATCAACTTATTAAGTTGCTTGACAAGCTGCTCATAAATAGTATCATCTCCAAAAAAAGAAATTGTCATTCTTGATATTCCTTTTTTTATTGAAGGGCCAACTGTAAGTGTGTCTATGTTAAAGTTCCTCTTCATGAACATATTTGCAATTCTTGATAAGACTCCTGGCTCATCATTCACTAAAATTGAAACAGTGTGGTAATTGCCATGAATTTTTTGCGATTTATTTCCATACATTTTATTGCACCTCGTCCCATGTTTGCTTAAATATTGATTTCCCGCCTATTATTTTTTGCAGGCTTTTTCCCGGTGGAAGCATTGGTAAAATATTTTCTTCCTGTTCAACCTGTACATCTATTAAGGTAGTCATAGGATTTTTCTTAGCTTGCTTTAATGCAGGCAAAAATTCTGATTCTTTTTCCACTCTTATTCCTTTAAGGTGATAGGCTTCTGCAAGCTTAACAAAATCAGGGTTAGTGTCTTGAAAACAAACTCCGGATCTTCTTTTTTTCTGGAATATATCCAGCCATTGCCTAACCATGCCTAAATAACGATTATTCGTAATTATTGGAGTAACCTTAATTCCATAATGGTAAGATGTTGCAAGCTCTTGTGAAGTCATCTGGAAACTTCCATCTCCATCCCAATCATAAACCTCGCTATTGGGTTTGGCAAACTTAGCGCCTAAAGCCGCTGGCAATCCATAACCCATTGTTCCTGCTCCGCCACTAGTAATCCAGGTTCTTGGTTTTGTGAAAGTTAAATAACGCTGCGCAAACATCTGGTGCTGGCCTACTCCTGTAACAACTACGTCATTTTCATTCTTAAACTTGTTAAATATGTTAAGCAGGTTTACCTGCTTCATGCCTTTCATTGCTTTTTTTTCATTGGATAAAACAAGGTCTTTTAACTCCTTCAATTTTTTTATCCATTTGGTGTTTTTGTATTTTCTTTTTTGAGTAAGATGTTTAAATGTATCAACCATTATTTTTAAGATTTCATTTGCATCTCCAACTATTGGAATGTCTACCTTAACATTTTTTCCTATCTCCGAGGGGTCTATATCTGCATGGATGACCTTAGCATCTTTTGCGAAAATTCTTGTGTCTCCAGTTATTCTATCTGAAAATCTACAACCAATAGCTATAATACAATCAGAGTTTATTGCAGCATAGTTTGCATGCTCTTCTCCGTGCATTCCAGTCACTCCTAATGACAATGCATGAGTTTCAGGGAAGCACCCTTTGCCTAAAGTTGTAGTGCTTACCGGAATAAAAGATGCATTGATGAACTTTGCAAGATTATCATCCGCTCCTGAAATTATGCAGCCTCCTCCTGCAATTATAAGGGGCCTTTCTGAGTTTAAGATTAATTCAACTGCCTTTTTAATTTGCAAGGGATTTGGATGGATTGTTGGCTTATAGGATTCAATTTCAACTTTATCTGGGATAGGAGTTTTTACATCTGCAATCTGGATGTCTTTTGGTAAGTCTATGTAAACCGGGCCTGGCCTGCCTTCTGAAGTTATCTTAAAAGCTTTCATCATAGTTTCTCCTATTTTTTCCGGGTCTCTTAATGAAAAGTTATGCTTTGTTATTGGCATAGTCAAGCCTACCATGTCTGTTTCCTGGAAAGCATCGTTTCCAACTAAAAAAGAAGGGACCTGGCCTGCCATCGCTATCATTGGTGTTGAGTCCATATACGCATCCATTATTCCTGTAATCAAGTTTGCCCCGCCAGGACCTGAAGTAGCTACTATAACTCCTGGAATTCCAGAAGCTCTGGCAAAACCTGCTGCCATATGAGCAGCACCTTGCTCATGCCTGCACATGATTATTTTTATCTTATCCTGATAGTTATACAAGTCATCATAAAAAGGAATTATTGCTCCTCCTGTAACTCCAAAAATCTGCTTTACTTTCTGCTTCAATAAGCATTTAATTATGACTTCGCTCCCTTTCATTTTTATACAGCTCTAGGTTTTTTTGTTTGGTTTTTAAAATTCAATGCTTTGTTTATCCCTTGTATGAATGCATTTGTTGAGGCCATTATAACATCTTCGTTGACAGACTCTGCTATAAATACATTGTTATTTTCATCTTCTATTTTTATTACAACATTTGCTAAAGCGTTAGTTCCTCCAGTAATTGCCTTTAGATTGTATTCCTTTAATTTGATATCCGGGCCGATTATGGATCTGATTGCGTTGCATACTGCATCAACCGGACCTACACCTTCAGCGCTTCCTGATTTAAGCTTGTCGTTGATTTTTAATGTTATGTTTGCCGTTGGTGTTGTCTTGTTTCCAGTATTAACTTTTATCTCATCCAAAACTATGATTTTTTCTTCTTTTGCTAAAGATCCAATAACATCGTTTGCTATTGCAATAATATCTTCCCTTATCACTTCCTTTTGCTTATCTGCCAATTTTTTTATCTTAGCCGTTACTTTTTCAATTTGTTTGTTAGTAAGGTCATAGCCAATATCCTTTAGAACTGCTGCTGCAGCATGCTTTCCAGAGTGCTTGCCCATTATTAATCCTTCTCCCGTCCAGCCAACTTCTTCCGGCTTCATTATTTCGTAAGTTGATCTATCTGATAAAATTCCGTGTTGATGTATTCCCGCTTCGTGGGCAAAGGCATTTACTCCAACAATAGCCTTGTTTCTTTGAACTGCAAGTCCAGTTAAGTCTGAAACCATTCTTGAGGTCTTGTATATTTCTTTTGTATCAATACCTGTATAAAAATTCTTAAAAAAATCTTTTCTTGTTTTTAAATTCATTACAATCTCTTCCATAGAAGCGTTGCCTGCGCGTTCTCCTATACCGTTTATTGTGCATTCTGCCTGTCTAGCACCATTTTGGATAGCGGCAAGCGAATTTGCGACTGCCAGGCCTAAATCATCATGGCAATGGCAACTAATTACTATATTTTTTGCTTTCGGTATGGCATCAAAAATATACTGGATTCTCTTGCCAAATTCCTCAGGTTCTGCATAGCCCACTGTATCTGGTATGTTAATGGTTGTTGCACCCGCCTTTATTGCTGCTTTAACTACATCGTACATGTAATCAAGGTTTGTTCTAGCAGCATCTTCTGGGCTAAACTCAATGTCATCACAATAATTTTTTGCGTGATTTACTGCTTCTTCAACCATCTGTATTACTTCCTCTTTTGACTTTTGAAGCTTTTTCTGCATATGTATTTGGGAGGTGGCAATAAATGTGTGGATTCTTGGCTTATTAGAGTATTTTACAGCTTCCCAAGCTCGGTCAATATCCTTTTTCATTGCTCGAGCCAGGCCGCAAATTACCGGTCCTTTTACATTCCGGGCAATTAACTTTACAGCTTCAAAATCTCCTTCTGATGCTATAGGAAAGCCGGCTTCTATTATATCTACTTTAAGCCTTGCAAGCTGCTTCGCTATAAGGAGCTTTTCATTGATATTCAAACTAGCTCCAGGACTTTGTTCACCATCCCTTAATGTGGTGTCAAATACCAGTATTTTTTCCATTTTCCCGTTTGATTGGTTTTTTATCATTTTGTTTAAGTAAGATATAAAACGATGCAAAGCCATGCCTAATTTTAAAGGTATGGCTAGACCAGCAGTAGAACTAACACAGTTACGTTAAGAATTAATAAAGTTTTATTATTGGTTTTCTGCTTCATAAAGTCTTGAGATGGGCTTTTGGTTTATAAAGTTTGTGTTTGGGAGTAATCTCTATAGCCTGCTTATTCATCATAAACTATCAATTAATTTTTTGATATGCTTTATTGATTCATTCATCTGCTGTTGTTCTTCCAGAACCATTTCGACAATTTCCTCAACACCGCTTTTGCCTAAAATTACCGGTACTCCGATGAAGATGTCCTTGGCTCCATATTCTCCCTCACAGTAAGCAGTACATGGCAATAATTTTTTTTGATCCTTCAAAATGGCCTCAACCATCTCCATTATGCCTAGTCCGGGGGTATAATAAGCGCTTCCTTTTCCCAATAATTTTACTATCTCAGCACCCCCATTCTTTGTCTTTTCAATTATTCCAGTTATCTTTTCTTTATTCAGAACTTGTTTTAGTGGAACTTGGTTGATTGTTGCCTTGCTGGCCAAAGGGACCATTGAGTTGTTATGAGTTCCTAAAACCATTGCGTCAACCTCTTTTGGTGAATTGCCTGTAGCTTCACAGATAAAGTGCTTAAATCTTGCTGAATCAAGCATACCAGCCATCCCAACTATTTTATTTTTCGGCAAACCCATTAATTTGTAAACCTTATAAACCATCGCATCCAATGGGTTTGTTACAATTATTAATATTGTATCCGGACAGTATTCTTTTAGCTTGTTACATATATCCTCTACAATCTTAGAATTAATTGAAATTAATTCGTCCCTTGACATCCCCGGTTTTCTTGGAATTCCTGCAGTAACGACAACAATATCAGAGCCTTTGGTTTGTTCATAGCTATTAGTGCCGATAATTTTAATGTCTTTGTTATTCATTATCATTGCTTGCTGCAAGTCAAGGGCCTTACCTTTGGCAATTCCTTCATCAATATCAACTAGTATAATGTCTGCTAGTCCTTTAGCAGCAATCCAATGGGCCGCTGTACTTCCAACAAATCCTGCACCAACAATAGTGATTTTTTTCCTAGTCATGTTTATTAAAGAAGGGAAAATTGCTTATTATTAATCTTTTTGATTTTTTGCGCCTCTCTCAAACTCTTCCAGCAAATAATTGTTATCCAATCTTATGGAATAAGCATAACTGTTAAGTTTTTTTGATTTTAGGAAGTTGAGAAATTGTTTTTGTTTTTCTTTATTCCATGTTTGAAACAAACTATATGTTTTGCATATGTGCTCTTTATGGCAATCTGGATCTAGATTTCTATAATCTATGTTTTTGTTAAGCTGTGGATGGCCTGGACAAAAAAATTTTTCATCTTTAAGGATAAGATTAGCGCAGATCCCAGAAGAACGTAATTCTGTAGTTCTGGTCATGAATGATTTAAGGGATTTTTTGTTTTCAAATTCTAAGGTATTTTTCCTTATATCTCTGATTATCTTTTTCTTATTAGTGTAACTATTACCACAACATCCAAAACAGCTTAATTTCAATTCATTTGGTTGGCACAATATCATCATTTTGATTTTGTTTTTTTGTTATTTATTTAAAATTATTGTTGAAAATAATAATGTATTTAAATATGAGTCCTTATTATACTTAAAAATAAAAAAAGGTGATTGTTATATGAAATTAATTTGCGGGATTGATGAGGCAGGTAGAGAACTTTAAATTTTTATAAAATTTAAGTTCGCCTTAAGGCCCCATCATCGGTCCCTTGGTAATGTGTGGAATTTCAGTAAAAGAAAAAGACGAGAAAGAGTTAATTAAATTAAAAGTTAAAGACTCTAAGTTATTGACAAAGCTAAAAAGGGAGCAGTTGTTTGACAAGATAAAGGATATTTCTTACAAGTATGAAGTTATTTCTGTGTATCCTGATGAGGTTGATAAAGCTGTAAATGGCGATGATGGTTTAAACCTAAACAAGTTGGAAGCAAGGAAAACTGCTGAGATTCTTAACCTGTTAAAACCCGATAAAGCTATTATAGACGCTCCAAGCAATAATATAAAAAGTTATAAGGAATATGTTATGGGATTTATTAGAAATAAGAAAATAGAATTAATTCTAGAGCATAAGGCAGATCTTAATTTTCCTGTTGTAAGCGCAGCTTCAATTATTGCAAAAGTAACCAGAGATAATGAAATAGAGAAGATAAAGAAAAGGATTAAGATTGATTTTGGATCTGGATATCCTTCCGACCCCAAGACTATTTCATTTCTAGAAAAATATCATGAAAAACATTCCAAGATTTTCAGAAAAAGCTGGATGCCTTATCAAAAAATTGCGAACAAAAAATTCCAGAAAAAATTAGAGGATTTTTCACAGTTCATAGAAAAAGTTGAACACAAAGATAAGGAGATTGTGGAAAAATTGAAGATATTGGAAGATTTTGGATATAAATTCATTCCTACATCGACAGAGCACGAGCATGTAAGGATGAAAGGTTCTTGCACTATAACCTTGTATAAAAATGGCAAGTTGTTAATACAAGGAAAAGAAGAGAATAAGAAAACTGTTGAGAGATTGATAGCCAATAAAAAATAACGAAAAAGGCCCAATAATAAGGTAATGTCAATAAATAAAAAAATAAATAATATCAAATTAATAACTGACAATAAAAAATAGCAATCAATTAATAAAATATAATAAAACAATTAAAAAATTTAAATAAAAAAATAATAAAAAACAATCAATGAAAAATAACAATTAGATAGAATTAAAAAAATAATTTCCAATAAATAAAATAAAAAATAATTGCAAAATAATCATTAATTCTTTTAGATAAAATTTAAAAATAATGAAAATATGGGGAATGCTATGATCGATATTAAAAAATTAAAAGAAGAGCAATTGAAATTATCTAAGAAAGTAATTATTAGTGATAGTATGAAGAATATAAAAACAGTAGCTGGTGTTGAACAAACTATAGTTAAGAATAAGGTGATTTCTGCCATAGTTGTTTGTGATTATAAGGATTTCAAGGTTATTGAAAGGAAATATGAGTCTGTTGATGTAAAGATTCCTTACATAAGCGGATTTTTGTTTTATAGAGAAGGACCTGCAATAATGGAGGCTTTTAGCAAACTAGAGCAAAAGCCCGATGTTCTTCTTGTGAATGGTAGTGGCATATTACATCCTAGAAGGATTGGTATGGCTTCACATTTAGGGATATTACTGGATATAGCTACAATAGGAGTTACAAAAAGATTAATGCTGGGGGAGGTTAAGGAAAGAACAATTTATGCGGATAAGGAAGCAAGAGGCTATAAATTAATAACAAAGGAGCATGCTAAACCGATATATATAAGCCCCGGCCATAAAATTTCTTTAAAAACAAGTAGGGAGATAGTAAAGAAATGTATACAGTATCCACATAAGTTACCTGAGCCTTTGCATTTAGCGCATAAATATGCGAATAAGATTAAGAAAGAGTTAATGAAGAAAGATTAGTCATTGGAAATGTAACTATTTTAAAATCTTTCTTTTTTGGTGTTATCACTAGGTCTTGCATGATCTAAAAGATTAGTTTAAACAATAGCTTTCCCAGTCAAACTCCTTAGCATATGGCCTGTTATTCCCAAGTTATAGAATTTTTTTAACTCTAAACGGCTTTTAACACCTACGATTAACGGATAAGTTCCAAATTGCCTGCAAAAGGTTGTATTGCCATCATATATTTCAGCATGACAATTTTTTAAAATTGTTCCTTTTGGCGCTACTCTTTTGAGCATTGGAAAATCAATATTCTGCCTTATATCATTTCTCCATTTCCAATAGTATCTTCTGTTTTTTTTCAAAAATTTATCTTTGCCTTCTTTAAATAGGGGGGTGCCTTCAAGAATTGCAACTTGCCTTATATTTATTCTTCTGATCATTAAGTTGTTGTTGTACATTTTCTTGAGCCATTTCATATTCTCTTCGTGGGTTTTTTTGCTTTCTTCCCTTAAACCAAAAATAAGATTAATGCCCGGTAAAAAGCGAGGCATGCCATCTTCTCCCCTTCCAGCACCATACTTGTTAATTACCTTTACTGCCTCATAAGTCATTTTTGGAGAAGCGTTAAGAGAGTTTTGTTTTATAACCTCATCATCAAAGCTTTCTATGCCCAAGGCTGCTATATTTCCAGAAGTGCCATATTTAACTATGGATTTTGTTATTTCATGATTCTTATCTGTAACAACTTTTAGGGGATTTACATTATCTATGTGCAAAACTTCTATGTTTGGGCAATGTTGCCTTATGTCCTTAAGCAGTTCTATATTTTTTGGAGATGTGTAAAAGCATGTTTGCTTTCCCAGCCTAAAAAATCTACAACCTAGTTTATAAAACTCAATAATTTCTTTTAGTATGTCTTCCTTTTCCCTAAATTCAACTTTATTTTTTAACGGCTCTGTACAGAAGCTACAACGTCCAGTATCACAGCCATGTCCTGTTTCTATTTCTATGATTCTGTAATCAGGAATTTGTTTGATTATTTTTGTTCCGGTTATTGCGTATTCCTTAACTTTATCGTAAGAAAAATTAAACATGGAATAATCAATTTTGTTGAAGATTTCTAGGTTTGATTTTTCGTAAAACTTTCTGCCAGAGTGCTGAGTGCCATAAACAACAGGTCCTGTGAGTATTTTTTTGCAGTTTAAATCTTCGATTAAAGGTATTAATTCACGCAATGTCCCAGGTATTGCAGAAAGATATTTTCCAGGGACATGAGTTCCAAGAACAACAATCAAAGTATCTGTTCTTTCTAATATTTTTTTTATGTTTTTATAATTAATTGTCAAATTGTATGTTGCTATGTTGGTTTTTTCTGACGGTTTTGTTTTGTGAATTTTTGAATCATATTTTTTCCATAATCTTAAATCATCGATTGTTAAATAATATGCATCTTCATTTAAGTAGCCTGCTATGTATCTTGGATAAGTTCCTAAATAAGGAGGCACTCCTAAGCCTGCTGCCTCATCTGTGTAGCAATCTAAGATTGTGTGCACCATAACAGAAGGTATTAACTGTGGTATTAAAAAGATTTATATTTCCAGATAGCATGTACTTGCATTATTTATTCTTTTCATGAAAATTTAGATATTTTCATAGTTCTATAAATCTCAATAAACATATAAACATAAACCAATAATGCCGCTAATACCAACATCTGAAATGCATAGATAAAGTCAATAATTATCGCAATTCCGGTAACATATACAACTCCTACAAAAAATTTTCTAAATGCATACGGGCGATCCTGTTTGATTTTGATGTAATTAAATAACCTTATTATTGCTATAATTACAGTAGGTATAATGAAAATTACAATCCAATATAAGTTTATCATTCCAGTTAAAGAAAATACAATATATGCCGAGACTATACCAACAAAATCTGTAAACACATCATAGCCCGATCCAAATTTCGTAATTTGTTGTGTTACTCGCGCGGATATGCCATCTAATTTGTCCGATAGGATAAATATTGCAACAATTATTAATGCAGAGTTCATATTTGCTTTCACCAAATTTATTAAAAACAATGGGATCAGAAAAAGCCTGAATGTTGTGATTAGGTTTGGCAAGTTAAGTACATTTTCTCCTCTTAGCTTTCCCATTTTGGTTATGTAATCAAAACCTGAAACAATTGTTATGATTACTGCTATAAGCATAAGCCACCAATTGAGAGGGGCATTAAGAATTACTGCTACTATAGCTATTATTTGCGAGACTGTTTTTATTTTTCCCAAATAGCTTGCGCTTATAACAACTCTTTTTGGAAGGAAAAAAATTCTTAATGCAGTTATGACAAGTTCTCTCACTATGATAACTGCTGCCATCCATAACTGTATGCTTCCTATAAGAAAAAGAAAAATCAATGCTGTTGATATTAACAGCTTATCTGCAATTGGGTCTAAAATCTTTCCTATATTGGTTATCTGTTGTTTTTTTCTTGCTATATAGCCATCAAGTGCATCTGATAAAGACAATATTATGAAAATAAATGCGGCAATATAATTTTTATAAGGTAAATCCATTAAAAGAAACATGACAAAGATTGGAATGAGAAGAATCCTTATGAAAGTTATTTGATTAGGTTTTGAAAATAGGTCTTTCATTTTTTATATGTAAAAATCTAAAGAATGATAAAATTTATAACCCTTATATAGTTTTCTGTTTGTATGTTAAAATATGATTTGCATACACATACAAACTGCTCTAAATGCAGCAATATGGGGCCGGAGGTGTTGCTAAAAACAGCCAAAAAGAAGGGTCTTGATGGCATAGCAGTTACTGACCATGGCTCTGTTGAAGGAGCATTGAAAGTCAGGAAACTCAATAAAGACAAAAATTTTGAAATTATTGTTGGGACAGAAATATCTACTACATCAGGAGATGTTTTGGCATATTACCTTAAAAAACCCATAAAATCCATTGATTTTTTTGGATTGGTTGATGAAGTTAAGAAACAAAATGGATTAATTGTTATACCTCATCCTTTTAGAACATCGACAAATCCATACCATAAGTTTAAATTGCCTTTTGAAAAGATAAAAAATAAGATTGATGCTATAGAATGCTTTAATGCAAGGATGCTTTTTCCAGAAAATAATAAAAAGGCAAATGAAGTAGCGGACAAGCTGGGATTGGCGAAAACTGCTGGAAGTGATGCTCATTTCAAGTTTGAGGTTGGAACTGCGTATACAATTTTTGAGGGTAATTTGAGGACAGCTATAAAAAAAAGAAAAACCAAGATTTATGGAACTACTATGTTGGGCTCTTACGGCGGGGTGTTGAGTTTTTTGAGAAAAAGGATTCTTTAACCAATGCTGCTCCTTAACGCATAGACATACTTCATTAAATCTGCAGTTTGGGCTTCAATACCTTTTTTATTTTTCTTCGAATATACCAATTTTCCTATGTTTAATGCAGAACTGAAGGGAAAATAAGAGGATTTTATGCCTATCGGCAGTATTGGTGTCTTAGTTTCCATTGCAAGCCTGATTACTCCTGTTTTGAACTTATTGTTATCTTCTTTTTTATAACTTCCTTGGGGAAATAACGCTACTATTTTGCCTTTTTTAAGGTATTCTTTAATTTCAGCATAGGATTGTTTTGAGTTAAATAAGGGTATGCATCCTGCCCATTGTCTGCAAATTTTTTCTCCCAAAAACCATAATTTTGGTTGGGCGAGAAAATGTATTTTTTTGTTTAGTCTTCTCAAGAAAGGATATAATAAGTATAAAGGGTCAATCCTATTTTCATGATTTGACGTTATTATAAAATTTGACTTTTTCGGTATATTTTTGATACCTTTAATTTTTCTTATTTGTAGTCTACAATAAGGAAATACTAAAAGATTTTTGAAGAAAGGATAGACCATCTTATTTTGGATTTTTCATAGTTTCTTTTTTAAACTTTTTCTTTTATAATGAGAATATTAGAAAATGACATATTTATGCAAAACTTTTTAAATTTATTAAAAAGCATTTTTATAATGTCAGAATCTATTATACTTTTGTTGTTGAGCTGCTTTTATTTCATGCTGCCAGCGTACTTTGCCAATATGGCTCCTGTGATAGTTAAAAAAATCAATTTTATTAAGATTCCAATAGATTTTGGCAAAACACTGGATAATAAGCCTATATTTGGAAAGAATAAAACTTTTAGGGGCCTTGTTTTTGGTGTTCTTTTTGCGGTTATTATTGCTTATATTCAATATATTTTTTACCAAAATAATATTTTTTTAGATTTAGCTTTAATTGATTATTCTAACTGGCTATTATTGGGTTTTCTAATGGGTTTTGGAGCAATTTTTGGTGATTTAATAGAGAGTTTTGTAAAGAGAAGATTAGATTATGAACCGGGAAAGGCTTTTGTACCTTGGGACCAGACAGATTTTGTTTTAGGGGCTTTGATATTTGTTTATCCCATAGTTGCTTTATCTATGGAGAAGATAGCTATAATCATTATTTTGAGTTTTATTTTGCATATTATGGTAAACCATTCTGCATACTTTTTAAAAATTAGAAATGAGAAGTGGTAATTGAAATATAAAATAAAGCACTATTACTGGCAGAAAGAATAATAAATTATTAACAAAAACTTCTCTGTAATTTTTCTTTTTTAGGTTTAATATTAAAGAAGCTGTTAGGACTCCATATAGAAATATTAGGATAGATTCTATTACAAACAAATTGATAATTTTACTGCTCAGGAAAAATATGATTCCAAGAATAAAGTAAACAAGAGGTGATTTTTCTAATTCTAGCTTATTAGTTAACATCAAAACAAGCATGAATAACAGCAATAATAATAAAAAAATCATGTTTATCTTATAGAAAAATAATAAAAATGCTATAATAAGGAAAAATAAAATTTTCTTTAATAAAATAAAATATTTTTTTCCTGGTTTTTGCTCTTCTGGGGCAAGTTTTATCAGGATAATTCCCAATAATAATCCCAGGTAAGATATTACTGATGCTAGGAAATAGTTTATTAGCATGTTTATTTTTCTGCTTCAGAAATTTTTTTTATCCTTCTCTTATGCCTTTCTTCTTTGCTGAAATCTGTTGTTAACCATAATTTTACAGCTTCTATTGCTTCTTCTTTCTTTAGAAACTTTGCTCCAAGAGATAACATATTTGCATTATTATGCGCTCTTGATAATGTTACAATATCCATATTGCTGCCATAATATACAGCTGCTCTTATACCTTTTATTTTATTTGCGGCAATGGCTTCTCCCTGGCCAGATGCTCCCAATATTATGCCCCTGCTATCTGGATCTTTTGCCACTTTTTTTGCTGCTGGGACAATAAAATCGGGGTAATCATCTGCTTTATCATAACTCTTGGCCCCTGTATCTTCCACCTCAAAACCTTCATTTTGGAGATATTGCTTTATTTCCTCTTTTAGCTCAAAACCTGCATGGTCACTTCCCAGAATTATTTTTTGTTTTTTCATTTAATATGATTTTATTTTTTTATTTGTTGTTGTTTTAATGATTTTTTATTAATTATTGTTTTATTTTCATTATTGTTTTTTAATTTATTGGTTTTACCATGCCCTTATGTATTCTGTATGGCCCCACTGGATTATTAAGTCTGCTCCAAGCTTTTCAACTGCTAAAGGCACATCACAACCACCCCAACAGCTTCCAAGCCATATAATGACTGAGGAGTTTGTGTTTTTTTCAATATGCTGCTGGATTTCGTTTGCTTTTGGTTTTAAGCCGTCTGGCAGCTGTATGCAAACTAGTTTAGCTTTTGCTTTTTTTATTTCTTGTACTGCTTTATTTAGTTCTAGGTTGTAGGATTGCATGAGAAATAGAAATTTTTTGAGCTATAAAAATTTATGTATCATATTGTATATGTATTTTTAATGTCTAATTCTTTAATTGACTTATCTAAAGTTCTTTTAAGAATTATGAGAGAATTATCTCTTAATTTCCATTTTACCTACATAAACAACTCATCCAACTCAAACTTATTCATATCTTTCTTATTTATAAGTTTAGCGAAATCTTTATCCTTAAGCTTCTTTCTTTCTGATCTCATGCTTTCTATTTCAGTTTGGTCTTCGTCAAAAAACTCTTCCATTTTTAAATACCTCAGTATTGTTAGTTTAGTGTTAAGATAACACAATCTAAACAGTTATCTATCACAACTAAAAAAGGCTATTAAAGCCTAATTAGAACCTCTTTTTCCTTTACTACTAGAAGGTAATGTTTTCATATATAAATGTTTCGGTTTTGACTATTATTTAGTACAGAAGCAGCTTATTTCTTATATACAAACCTCATAATATGCTTGCAGCTTAAGCAGTAATAAACCATATGGCCTTTGTGGGTTCTTACTCTTACATTTGTTCCTGGAACAAGGTATTTATGGCAGTGCTTGCAGTATCTTCTTTTTAATGTAGAAGGTATTTTAACCTTATATTTCATTGATATTTTTCTGGCTAATTTTATGTATTTATCTGCTAATTTTGGCTCTTCTTTGAATATTTTTTTTGCCTCACTGAATAGTATAGTTATCCTTTCTAATGCTATTTTTCTCTGTTTTTCGGGTTTTTTGATGTGTTTTCTTTTCATATTAAGCTAAAGTTTTATAAAAACACTAGGGTATCTCCGTTAATGGAGGTACTGGCGTGCTCAAGAATTGCTTAGTGATTCCTGACATATAATAATTTTGCTGTTCTATGCTCAAATTCATAAAAAAGCTGTTTGCAAAGGAAGAAGAAAAACCAGAAGAAAAGGTAGTTCTTTCTGAGTTGGGTAAATGGCTGGATGCTAAAGAAAAGCCATTGCTTGAAAGCTTAAAGAATAGGGTAAATGAGATAATTGGTAGGGTAAATGAAGAAAGGAAAGTATTGTCTGATAATTTAAAAAAGCTTGAAGATGCTAAATTACAGAATCCAAATATTCCTAACAGGGCAAAAACAATAATGGAGGGGAACAGAAAAGCTTTCATAAAAAAGGTTTCTCATCTGTTCAATAATATTGATTTAAAATATGAGGATTTTAATGAGATTACAAGAAGGTCCAAAGATTTGGAGAAGGATATAGATTTGCTTGGAAAGAGCACTGCAAGAACCTACCAGATCTTGAGTGAATTTTTTGCAAGGGAAATTGCTTCTATAGCTGAAATTATAAAAAAAATTGAAACTAATTCAAAGAGCATAAGGGAATCTGTCAATTATAATAAAATAAATGCAATTAAAAAAATAAAGAATGATGTCAAGGATTTTCAGAATAAGACAAGATTGAAAGAAAACATTTTGAAGGAATTAGGGCAAGAAAAAAGAAACCTCGAAGATGAAAAAAATAAAAATGCTAAAATAGAGAAAAACATCGAGGATATTAAATCCAGCGAGAATTACAAAAATTTTGAGAATTTGCTGAAAGAAAAAGATGAGTTTGAGAAGCAGTTGAAAGAAATTGAGGACAGGCTGTTCCATGATTTTTCTGTTTTGGAAAAGGCATTAAAAAAATACGGCAAGATAGCGTTTGAGAATGGGAAATTGGTTGAGAGTTATCTTAAGGATTCTGTTAAAGCCCTGGCTGGAGATGAAGAACTGAAAATAATCAGCATTTTAGGCAATCTTAAACAGGCAGTTGAAGAGGATAAATTAGAATTGGATGAGAAAAAAGGTGGGAAGGCGCTATTGAAAATTAAAGAACTGGATAAGCAGTATTTTGAAGCACTGCAAAAAAAATACAATGGATTAAAAGGAAATTTAGAAAAAATAAATAAGAATATGAAGAGCAATGAAGCAAAAAATCAATTAGATGATTCTAAGGGGAAATTAGATATTATAAAAAATAATATCAATAATATTGATAATAAGATAGCAATAGTAAACGGTGAATTAGAAAAAATAGATATTGAGAAATTAAAAAAAGCAATACGAGAAGAAATCAATGAAAAATTGAATGAAAAGATTATTCTTGTTTAGATGAATATAGAGGATTGTTGTTTTTTGACATTTTTTATTGGATTTGTTTGTTGGTGTTTTCGTTGTTTTTTCATTAATAGAATTTGCTTTGTTTCTTATTCCAGTATTAATCTTTAACACAGTATAAGAACTGCATATATGGGGCGTTGGTTCCACCATCAGAACTCAACTCCCCCATACTGACAGACTTAAGAACACTAGCGGTCGCCGACTCATGTTGAGGGTACACTTTGTATGTTGTAGTAAGAAGGGTATGTTTATGCGCGCCAGTAGCTCGGTTTTCCAGATTAGTTAGAGCTGTACCTACTGTGGCTGCTCCCTTAGCTTTCGAAAAATAGAAGCGTCCCCTTTTCCTATTTAGTCCTTGATGCACCGAACGGAAAGACTGTAGATCTTGCTCATGGGACGCCGGTCGATCTGGCCGCTGCTTTTTGTGTTTCGAGTCCACGCGCCAGTAGCATCCTGCGCATAAGACGACCACAAGAACCCGTACGTGCCGCGCCATTCGTAAACACCACCACTGCTGGCGGAGCGATAGCCCGCAAGAAGATGACTGAAGGGTGAGGCTTTAAGCTGGAGACTTTCGTCGCTCCCGCGCCAACCAATCGTTGATTCATCATAAAGAAAATCCGTAAAACACTGCGAACCAGTGTCGCAGACCTCTCGTTCTAAGGCTGTGAATTCATCGTGCGATGGTATATGCCAGAAAACCGGACATAACCCCTGCACAGGAGTAGTACATGCCGGCCGATCTACCCCTGCACCGTTACAACTGGGTGCATTGTTCATGGCCGCGGACCATTGATACAATAATCCTTCATCACCATGATCTATTCCACCATGCCACCCGCACCAGCGACCAGTTCCCCACCCCTCTTCGCGGCATCCATTAGCGGAATTCTTTAAGTTCGTCGCCATCCAGCACTGGTCGCCGATCTGGACAGTATTGTAGGTGTTGCCGTCCGCGTCTGTGATGGGCTCCCCGCACTCAACCAAACACTCTGACCCGAGAAGATCACACACCCCTGATTCCTCGTTGCATGTATAACAACCCGCACAAGGAACTCCTGCAAACCCATTATTGTCTCGGCAGTCTTGGCTACCATCTGCTGCCGTTATTTGTGTTGTCCCATCAGGAAATTTAATTCCGTTTCCTGAACCTGTAATGTTTATATTGCCTGAAACCGTTAATTTATGGTTTGGCGAAATCGTCCCGATGCCTACATATTCATTAGAAGCTAATATAGTTATTATTCTTCCACCACCGCTCTTATCAATATAAAAATCACCAGCAGTATCTTTCCCAATACCCCACTCATTTGTTGAGCCGGAATAAAAATCTACAGAACTGTATCCTGTTGTTTTGCCTCTAATTTCAAGAGTAGAGTCAGTTGTGTCATTTCCAACAGAAGCTTTTCCATCAGTTAAG
>NYYQ01000020.1 GCA_002686855.1 Candidatus Woesearchaeota archaeon
GCATTCTCTAAAACACTAGAATATCATGAAATAGCACTTAGAATATTCATACAAGAACACAATGAAAAACAACTATCAGTCAAATGACAACACTGCCTACTCTCGTTACTATCTGTTAAAATAACAACAAAAATTAATAGTAGCCATAGAAAAATTGCCATTAAAAACTGCCATGAAAGTGTTGGATTTTCATAATACACAGTATTTATGAACCAAAAGCCTACAATACCTATTGCTATGCCGACAATAAGCAGCAGTTTCTCAAAAAAAGTCGATATTTGGAATTTTTGATAAATAAGCTTAAACATTATAATACCTCTTTGTTTATGATTATTTAACTTACAGTTTAAATATTTTTTTATTAATTGTTGTTTTATAAGGCTTTTACCATCTCTTTTGCAGCTTTATTGATGTCTTTTGCATTATATAAGGCACGGCCAACAATAGCATGCCATCTGCTTCCAGCTGCTTTTGCGCTTTTAGTTATATTACCGCCTTGCGATATAAGCCCTGGAGAATAGAAAACCGGCTTAATGCCACGAGCTTCTAGAAATGCTTTGTACATCTTTATTTTTTCTGGTTTATTTCCAGGAACGACAAAATCACTAATACATTCTTTAGCTGCTATTTCATATATTTTTAGCGCTTCTGCATTGTTAATAAAACCATTATCTTCTTCTAAAAATCCTTTGTGAGTCATTTCACCACCAACAATAACTCCTAGATTAGCTTTTTTACAGGCTTTAATCCACGCTTTTTCTGTTTCAGGGCCAGTAAATGGGAATAAAATAACAGCATCAACACCTTTTACTGCTTTTGCAAATTTTTCTCCCAGCTCTGGTATGTCAGTTGCAGCTTTCTGGTGGTCATAGATTATGGGTAAATTTGTGTATTTTCTTATTGTTTCAATAACTTCCGGAATACCATATTTTAAGCACAGTTCTAAACCAATTTTATAGGCCCCAATGCCTTTTACTGAGCAGGTTTCTTTAACTAAATTTTTGAGTTTTGTTAAATCAGAAACATCGCAGCTTGGGATTATGCTTTTATCTAGTTTTATTATGCTCATTTTTCATTTCCTCATTATTTATTCTGCACCATATTGTTCTATATAATTATTAATTTTGCCTATGATCTCTTCGTTGATAAATATTTTACCATCTATTTCTTTATTATACAGAACTTCAATAATGTCTTTCAGCTTGACTATTGAAAATATTGGTATTCCTAAATCTTCAGCTATTTGTCTTAATGCATTTTTCTCAGTTGTTCCTTTTTCCTGCCTATCAACACTTATAACTATGCCCTTTACTTTTGGATTTCCATTTTTTTTTAATATCTCAAGAGATTCCCGAATAGCTTTTCCTGAAGTAATTACATCGTCTACTAAAATAAGAGAAGATTTTTTATCAACTTTGGTTCCAATTAAATTATCTTCCATACCATAGTCTTTGATTAATTTCCTATTAAATACATATCCCTTGTTAATGCCTTCTTTCTGAAGACCAATGGAAGTTGTAATGCATAAAGGGATTCCTTTGTAGGCAGGTCCATAAACGGCATCAAAATCTTTGCCAAAATGCTCAATTATGGCAGAAGCGTAGTATTCCCCAAGTTTTTTTATTTTTTCGCCATCATTAAACATCCCAGTATTGATGAAATATTGAGCAATTCTGCCGCTTTTTAGCTTAAATTCCCCGAACTTTAAAGCATCACATCTTACCAAGAACTTAATAAATTCTTTTTTGTATGTTTCCATTGTATTGAACCTCTTTTGCCGCTATGTTATTAATTTTTCCATTTTCAAATATGATATTTCCATTGACAATAGTTGTTACTGGCCAGCCTTTTAGCTTCCAGCCATCAAAAGGGCTCCATCTGCATTTTGTAAATAATTCTTGGTTTTTAACCTCTTTTTCTAAATTTAGGTCGATAATTGTTAAGTCAGCATAAAAGCCTTCTTTTATAAAACCTTTATCTTTTATTTTGAATATTTTAACCGGATTTTCACAGCATAATTGAATTATTTTTTTTAATTCTATCCTTTTTTCATTTAATGAATTTAATAGTAATGGCAGCATTGTCTCACAGCCAGGAACACCGAAAGGATAGTTAGGATCGAGCTTTTCTTCTTTTGTATGGGGTGCATGATCTGTTGCTATTGTATCAACTTTTCCATTTTTGATTCCTTCCCATAGAGCATCCTGATCTTTTTTTGATTTTAAAGAAGGTTTCATTTCTGCATAACTTCCAAGTTCATCAATATCTTTTTTTGTCAGAAATAAATGGTGGGGAGCAACTTCCACAAAAACATCATTTTTTATTTTTTCTTTCCTGCAATTATGCAGGTCTCTTCTTGAGCTGATATGGGCCAAATATAGGTCATTGTTTGAATTTTGTATTAATTCTATTGCTTTTGGCACATTATCATTTTCTGCATGAACAGTAACTGTTTTGTTGCAAGAAAATATTTTCTTTAGTGCAGCATATTCTTCAAGTTTCATATCTCCTGTTGTAAAGTCCATGTAGACTTTTACAGAAGCAACATCTTTTGCTTTTTTTATCTCTGCAATATTGTCTTTTGTTGAGCCAAAATGGAAGCCATAATCTACAATACTTTTTTTTGCCAGTCTTCTTTTTTCTTCTAATAGCTGCAGGTTAATTGTTGGTGGAGATGTGTTTGGCATATCCAAGAACGTTGTAATTCCTCCTGCAGCTGCTGCCATGCTTCCAGTAAGAAAATCTTCTTTATTAGTTAACCCAGGCTCGCGAAAATGAACATGCGGATCAATCAACCCAGGAATTATAATATTGTTTTTCGCATCAATAACTTTGTCTGCTTTTAGTTCTTGAGAAGTGATTTTTGTTATTTTATTAAGTTTGATGAAAATATTTTTCCTAACCAGAATATTGTTTTGGTATATTTTTCCATTCTTTATTAGCAATGACATTTTTATGCATGATATTTTTACAAACTTACTTTCTTTCCGCTCTTTAACCTTGTAAATTTACCGAACTCCGGCATTTCATTCAGTTGTTTTGAGTTGAAAATAGGACCGTCAATACAAATAATTTTATCGTTGATCATACATTTTCCACATACTCCAAATCCACATGACATATACCTTTCCAGAGCAGCTTCGCATTCAATTTTATGTTTTCTGCATATGTCAACAATTTTTTTCATCATTATCTCCGGGCCGCAAGTATATACAATATCGATTTTAATTTTTTCATTTTTTAATTGTTCGTTTAAAACTTCTGTGGTAAATCCTTTTCTTCCATAACTTCCATCATCTGTAGTTGTTATCATATTTTTGTATCTTTTATGGAAGAGTAAGGAGTCTTTGTTTCTTGCACCATTTATCACCATTGGGTTCTTTAAAGCATCAATTAAAGTAGACATGCAGGTCATTCCTACACCACCGCCTATAACACATGCATTTTTTTTGATGGAAAAACCGTTTCCATATGGCCCCCTAATACCTACCCCATCACCTTTTTTCAACTTAGCTAAAGTATGAGTAAATTTTCCTATTGAATGGAATGTAAAAGCAAATTCGTCTTTTTTTAAATAAGAAACAGCCATGGGCTTTTCATCAATGCCTGGAATCCATACCATTATGAACTGGCCGGGTTTGCAATCAAGAGAATGCTTGAAGAACAAAGTTTTATGATATTCAGATTCTCTAATAATTTCACTTATCTCCAACATTTTTGGAATATCTTTTTTACAAGGCATTTTATTTATGTACTATTCCTCTTATTTCATCCAAACTTTTGACTTTATTATTTTTCATCCATGCTTCCATTTCATTGCATATTTTTTTGAAAACATCAGTTCCCCGGTAGTATATTCCAGCTCCTATACCAATTGTGGTTGCACCTGCCATTATCATTTCTATTGCATCTTTTCCATATGTAACACCACCAGTTCCAATAATTGGTATTTTAACAGTTTCATAGACATCATAAACACATCTTATTGTTATGTGCTTTAAAGCAGGTCCTGAAATTCCACCAATTTTATTTGCAAGTATTGGCTTTCTTGCATCAATGTCAATTTTCATTCCGGATGCTGCATTTATGGCGGTTATTGCATCAGCTCCTGCTTTTTCAACTGCTTTTGCAATATCTTTTATATTATGGACATTAGGGCTTAATTTGATGCTAACTGGAATTTTACCAGAATTTTTCTTAACTTCCCTAGTGACTTTTGCAGCTAGTTCTGGGTCTGCAAAGTAAGGAGTTCCATACTCAATATTCGGGCAGGAAATATTAGCTTCAATCATTGCCGGTTTTAGCTTAGATATTTTTTTAGCTACCTGGCCAAAATGCTCAATTTTATATCCGAAGATACTTGCAATGACCGGTATAGATAAGTCGTCTAATCTTTTGAAATCCTTTACTGCGTTATCTATTCCCTGTCCGGACAAGCCAACTGCATTGAGGAAAGCAGTTCCATCATTGAACATTGTGGGATTAACATGTCCAGGACGCTCCTCGTGGCATAGAGACTTCAGGGTTACAGCTCCAGCCCCTTCCCTGCCAATCCTATCAAAACATTCTTTTGTCACTCCAAGAACTCCAGAAGCCAAAACAGTTGGGTTGCGCAGCTTTATCCCGCATAGAGTTGTTGTTAACATTTTACAGAATAACTATATCCTCCTTGTCCATGTCTCTTTCACAATATAAGCATCTTACTTTTACAGGGTCTTTTTTTAAGACATCAAATTTTCCAGGAATTTTTTCAACATTTGTTATACAATTTGGATTTGAACATTTTATTGCCTTATGTATTGTTTGGGGTATGGACACTTGCAACTTTTTCTTTACGTTGTAGTTTTCTATGATATTAACAGATGCATCAGGCGCTATTATAGCAATCTTGTTTACTTCATCTTGTGTTAAATATTTTTCACTAATTTTTATTATGCCTTTTTTGCCCATCTTTTTGCTTTTTAGGTTGGTTGCTGCAGAAATAATTCCTCTTATGCCTTTGAGGTCAAGAGTGTCAATTACTTTAAAGGTTGCATTGCTTGGAATATGGTCTATTACTGTCCCATCCTTTATTGCGGAAATGCTTACTTCTTTTTTCATGTTGCTTTACCTAAAACCAATGCTAATAATGCTTTTCTTATTGGGATACCGTTAGCTGCCTGTTCAAAATAGACTGCATGTTCTGTTTCATCCAAACTTCTGTCTATTTCATCAACTCTTGGCAAAGGGTGCATTATTTTCAGATCTTTTTTTATATGGGACAATAAGCTTGTATCAAGCTTGTAAAAGCCCTTGTATTTTTCGTATTCTATTGGGTCTGGGAATCTTTCTTTTTGGATTCTTGTTACATACAATATGTCTAATTTTTTACTGACTTTCATTAAGTTTGATTCGATAATAAACTTTATCCCTTTTTTTTCAAGTTCATCCAGGTATGTCTGCGGCATTTGCAAAGCTGGAGGAGCAATAAAGTACAATACCGGCTTAAAGTGAGATAAAGCGGTTGTTAAGCTATGTACTGTTCTTCCATATTTTAAGTCACCTAAAATACCTATATGCAAGTTATCTAGTTTGTGTTTTACTTTTTCTATAGTGTACAGGTCAAGCAAAGTTTGTGTTGGATGCTGATTAGCGCCATCACCCGCGTTGATTACTGGTTTTGAGGATGCTTCTGCTACTAATCTTGCTGAACCCTCTATTGGGTTTCTTAATACAATAACATCACAATACTTTTCTACCATTTTAGCAGTGTCCCAAATAGTTTCTCCTTTTTCAAAAGAAGATGCTGCTGCGCTGTCAAAGCCTAAAACTTTCCCCCCTAAACCTTCCATTGCGCTGGCAAAGCTTAACCTGGTTCTTGTGGATGGCTCAAAGAATAGAGTTGCTAATATTTTTCCTTTGAGAAGAGTATCTCTTCTGCCTTCCATAGTCCTTGCAACTTTCAGTATATGCAATAAATCTTCCTTAGAAAAATCATTTATGGATATTACATCTTTGTTTTTGAAGTCCATATTAAAAAAATAAATGATAAATTGTTATATATAAATCTTATGATTATGAGTATACATTATTGGTATTGTGCTGGTAAAAATTTAGAAAAGCGTTATCTTTTAGGATGAGTCCTAATATTTAAAGTAATAGGTTTAGGTTTTTAAATTTTTCGTCTCAATCTGGTAATTATTTCAAAGCATCAAAATAATCCTTAACCCTGTCAACTATTGAGCTTACATAGAACTTATTTATTTTTTCTTCGAAAATTGTTCCTAATTCTTCAAATTCATTTATTCTGTACTTGTTTTTTACTTTCTCTGCTATGAATAAGTTTCTTAGTCTTTTTAATTGCCTTCTTATGTTTGAGGAAGCTATTCCGTGCAAAGGTAGTTTTTGTTTTTTTCTTGCGTTAATTACTTGTTTCTCTATTTCATCGCTGGAAAGCTCTTTTTTTTGCCTTTTTGCCTTGATTAAAACATGAAGAATATCAACAATAATATCTCTACTATCTCCTGGCTGCAATAAGCCAATAGATAAGCATAGTTTTCTTACTAACTCTCTTTCAGAAAGCTTGGATGGCCTTTCATACCTTCTTAATGTAACTTCTGCTAAAGGTATTTCTTTTGATATTGTTTTTGGCATGCTGAAAAATTACCTCCAGTAATTTTTGGCATACTTGAAAATGCTTTGCATTTTCTGTACACCGGAAAACTTTGTTTTCCTTGTGTCCCGAAAATCTATGATTTTCGAGGATTTTTAATAATGTTTAATTAATTCTAATTTAAAATTGTTTTTGTTTAAATAGTTTTTGTGTTTAGAGCTTAATGAAAGAATTTAAAAAAGCAATAATATTCTTTAAAGACATGTTACTAAGAGCGCATCATCTGCTTTGCATTAGGAATTTTAAAGGCAAAGGCTATAGTCCGGAATTTGTTCGTAATTATTATGAGGTTTTGGGGAGATTAACAAAAGCAAACATAAAGATAGTTAATTCTGTGGATGTTATTTGCGAGAAATGCCCTCATAATAAAGGTGTTTGCAAAAAAGAAAAAGATTCTGAAATGAAAACAAGGAAATTTGATGACAGATTAATTAAAACTGCAAATATTGATTTAGATGAGGAATATTTGTATGAGGACTTGAAAGAATTGGTAAAGCACATTAAAGCAAGAGATTTTTGCAATGATTGTGAATGGAAAAGCTTGTGTACAGATTAACCTAAAGTTTTAAAAAGGGGAAATAATAACTCTAAGCAACTGTTCAGGAAACTGAGCAAATAGTTTAATTAGGAGGATTAAAAATGGAAGGAAGTGTAAAATGGTTCAACAGAACCAAAGGATATGGATTTATTGAAGGAGAGGATGGACAAGAATATTTTGTGCATCATTCAGGACTAGCAGAAGGTACGTTTATTCGCGATAATGATCGTGTATCTTTCGAACCTGCTGAAACTGAGAAAGGAAAACAGGCTCAGAGTGTTACTTTGCTTCAAAAAGGAAGTGAGATAGCGCAGGAAGGTTCAGCTGAAGGAGAAGCTCAAGAAGAAGCTGGTAAAGCAGAAGATACACCACAGGAAGAAGCTTCAGAAGCACCACAGGAAGAAGCTTCAGAAGAAGCAAAGGAAGAAGATAAATAAAGCCAAGAATGTTTGGCAACTTTTCCTTTATTTTTTTTAAATTTTTTCTAAAAACAATTCAAATTTTTTATCTTTAACTTTTTCCTTGCTTGAGAACTCATGCTTTTTGCTAGGTTTTAGGTCGGAAATATTCATTTGTTCTGCGCCTACTGTTTCTTTTATTTGAGGTGAAAATATGTCAAGTATTTTTTTAAGTTCCTCATCTGTTTTGACAAATAAAGAAATTCTATCCTGTTTCTGCAGACCAGCTTTTTTTCTTAAAGCTTGTACTCTGCGCATAAGTTCGCGAGCATACCCTTCTGCCTCCAATTCCTCATCAACTTCTTTGTTTAAATAAACAAATCCAGCTCTAAAAGAACCTTCTACATAAGGGGCAGGAACTTTTCTTGTAACAATTAAATGCTTTTTTAAGATATTTACCTTTTCTTTGCCTATTTTCAATGGAAATTTACTTTCTTTTTCTATATGACTAAGAATAGCTTCAGGACTTTCTGCCATTAGCTTTGTTATTATCTGGGGGGATTTTTTTCCGAAATCAGGCCCTAGCTGGCCATAATCAGCTTTAATAGTTACCTTGATATCCGGCAACGATTCTTGCACTTCCAAGTCTTTGATATTTGTCTGTTTTTTTATTATATCTTTTAGCTTTTCAACTGCCTTGATTGTTTTCTCATCCTTTGTTACAACAATAGCTTGTTGTAAAGGCCATCTTTGCCCTAGCTGTATCTTTTCCCTTATAGATAATATGCTTTGTGTAACATCACTTATTACATTCATCTCCTCTTCAAGTTTTTTGTTTATTGCCTTTTCATCATATTTTGGCCATGCAAATAAATGGATGCTTTCTTCTTTTAAAGAAAATTCTTTCTTAAGGTTCTGATACATCTTTTCTGTAATCAAGGGTGCTGCAGGAGAGAATAATTTCAAAGTATCCATTAGGACTTTATATACAGTATAAAGAACAACTTGCTTATGGTCTCCTACGGACTTGTTTCTAGTCAATTGAATATAAATCCTGCTTAAAGCCAAAAATAAATCTTCAACAACTAATGGAACTTCATTTAGTTCGTATCCGTCATAAAGCTTTGTGGCTTTTTTTATTGTTGAATTTAATTTTGAAAAAATGTATTTTTCTTCAACAGCAAAATCTGGCTTTGTTTTCATGTCTTTAGGGTTTAAGCCAATATTTTTAGCTAAATCTATCAGATAATTATGCAGGTTCCAGAGAATAGTCAAGTTTCTATACTTGACTTTCATGTCATCAAAATTATAGTTAAGATCCAGGCCAGGGTTTGCTCCAGAGATCATATAATAACGCAAGCTGTCTGAACCATATTTTTCTATAACCTCTCCGGGCAAAATATAATTTCCAAGAGACTTAGACATTTTTCTGCCCATAGCATCGTTAATAAAACCATGCATGTAGCAGGCATTAAAGCTTTTTTTATTTAATGTTATTTTGGAAGCGACATGAAGCAGATTAAACCAGCCGCGAATCTGGTCTTTTCCCTCTAAAATAAAATCAGGAGGGAAATATTTCTTAAAGTAATCTTCTCTGTGAGGATAATCTAATGAGTTCCAGGAAGCAGTTCCTGCATCGACCCATACATCCAAGATATCTGGAACTCTCCTGTAAGTTTTTCCATTTTTTTCTATATTTATCTTATCAATCCAAGGAATATGCGGTTCTTCAACTTTTTGGCCTGAGAGCTCTTCCAGTTCTTTTGTTGAGCCAACAACAATGTAATCATTTGCATCTTCAACATTTCTCCATATGGGAATTGGAGTTCCCCAATACCTTTGTTTTGAAATTGAATTATCCCTTAAGTTTTCCAGCCAGGCATTGAAAGCATTATAACCAGCTTTAGGGATCCATGTTACCTGATTATTTTCCTTGATCATCTCGTTTTTGACATCTTCCATCTTAAAGAACCATTGCTTTGTTGTCCTAAAAATTACCGGCTCGTGGCTTCTCTGCCCGCAAGGATATTGATGCTCTACTTCTGTTTCAGCAATTAAAGCATTTTTTTTCTTTAAATCTTCAGAAAAGCTTGGGTTATCCTTGATTGCATGCCTTCCTGAGAAAATTCCCATCTCAGAACCGTAAATACCATCTTCTTTAACAGCATTCCATGGCTTAATTTTATTTTTATGGCCGACTTCATAGTCCTCAGGACCGCATCCAGGAGCCATATGCACTAAGCCAGTACCAGAACTTGTATCAACATATTCATCTGATAAAACAACAGTATGAGTTTTTGGGCATTCTGATTTTATTCTATCGTAATGCTCTTTTAATTCGTCATAGAATGGATGCTCATATTCCAGGCCTTCCAATTCTTTGCCTTTGAATTCTTCTACAATCTTGAATTTTTTATTGACTACAGAAGAAATGAATGCAGAGGCTAAAGCTTTAGCAACAATCCAAAATTCATCATTAACCTTGCATTTTACATATTCAAAATCAGGATGGGCCATGATTCCTAAATTAAATGCTATGGTCCATGGTGTTGTTGTCCAGATTATCAGGTAAGTATTTTCCTTACCTTTAACTTTCATCTTTATAAAAATAGATTTGTCTTTGATGGTTTTGTATTCTAATTCGTGCTTTGCTAAAGCTGTTTGGTGAGACCAGTCCCATGCCATTGACCTTAGACCTTCATATAATCTGCCTTTTTCATGCGCTTTTTTAACTAACCACCATTCTCCATCAATATATTCCTTGTTTACAGATTGATAGGCATTATCAAAATCCATCCACACGCCTAATCGTTTAAAATCTTCATTCATTATTTTCATGTTTCTTATGCTTAGATTTTTGCATGCTTTGGTGAACTTATCAACACCAAACTTTTGTATTGCTTCTTTGTCCTTGAGCTTTAGTTCTTTCTCTGCTGCATTTTCTGTTGGCAATCCATGCATGTCATATCCAGCTCTATCAATTACCTCAAAACTTTGCATTCTTTTGTAGCGTAAAATAGAATCTTTTAGTGATTTGTTCCATGCAGTACCAAGATGAACTTTTCCTGATGTGTATGGAGGTCCATCGCAGAAATAGAACTTTTTCTTGTTTTTATTCTTCTCAGTAGCTTTTTCATATATCTTATTATCTTTCCAAAACTTCAATATCTCTGGTTCGAGTTTTAAAGGATTGTATTTTTCCATTTTAATAGTAGGAAGGGGAAAATTATTTGAGTTTTTAAATGTTTATCTCTTCTTAAATACGGATTTTTTGGTAAGTTTGAGAAATATGTTGCTTAAGTTCAATAATATGTTTTTTTGTTTTATATGGATCTCATCCAGTTTTTTGTGTTTTTTTCTAAACTCTTGTTCCATAATTGCTTTTACATCTAATGATAGCTCACTATCCAACAGATTAATTTGCAAAGATTCTAATTGATATAACTTATTTTTTAAAGAATTTAATTCATTAATTATTGAATTTATTCCATAGTAATTGTTTTTCATTATTTTAGCTATATCTTTGGCTATTTTTTCTTTATCTTGTCGCAATATAGAAGCTCGCAGTAAACCAACATTATAACCTAAGCTGTTTAGCATTTCTGTTATCTCTTTCTTGTCTTTTATTTCAGAAATCAATAATCTTGTTTGTATAAAATCATTATTTTTAATATGCATAGAGCTTTCTTTAAAGAATCTGCTTTTTTCCAGCTCTTCAAACACAATATCATATTCGTAAAGCTCTTCCAGATCTTTTTTTATTTCTTCAAAATTCTTGCTTTTGAAATTTTGGTTGCTTGTTTCCTTTAAAAAATCAAAAATGTCAATTCTTATCACCTCTTTTTATTTGTTCTATTGTAACTCTTAACATATCATTTTCCTTTAATTTCAGCAACTGTATAATTTCTGTGGGTATGTTTATTCCTAAGCTTGTTCCTGTTTTCCTTATTAGCCTGATAAATTGTTCTTGCATCTTATAAAATATTATATAAGATTATTTAATAATATATAAAGATTACTGTATTTAGAAGCACCTTTCTAATGTTTTATGAACAAATGAGACTCTTGCTAAAAGGTAATGATTTTTTATTATAAACTAAGTTTATAATGTTTTTAAATATTTTTTTAAGAATAGTATTTGTTTTTTATCATAATTTTAAAATAATTAAATTAGTATGCCTTTGTTTTTTCCTTTTCTTATCCATCTTTGCCAAGTACTTCCCATTATCTTATTCTTCTAATTCTTCTATTCTATTTACCCCTAATTTTATCCCAAACTAGGCCCATTAAGTAATACTGTATTAAAATTAAAGGTACTCCTATAATTGTACTAGGATTATTAAATAAATTATTAATTAAAAATGCTGGATAAACAGGTATGATTACAAGCCAACAAACTATCGATACAACAAAATCACATGATATAACTATTATTGAAAAAATAACTCCTAGTAAATTAAAAATCATATTCCCCTTTTTCCAATTTTTAATATTATTCAAATAACCCATTTATATAACCAATAATACTATCAGTAGAACTCTTTAAAAATTTTTCCTCTTAAACTTTAAAGCGATATAAACAACCAGAACTTTTTCCATCATTCAATCTATAATAGTAAAAAGTGGCTTATAAAGATGGGGTGTATTTTTTATCAAATAAAAAACTATCAATTAAATTGTGTTTTTTTCTCTTCAAAAAACTTATCATAAACCCACTTATATACCTTAAAATTCAGCCAACCTTTGTGCAGACCATTCTCCAAAGAACTAATCTAGCTGTTTTCTAGTTTGGAAAAACCTAAAACGCCAGTAATTTTCACTTATAGTATTACACACACACTTTATTTATTATCTATTCTTATTTTAAAAAAACCCTTCCAATTTAGTCTGCTCTTTTGCCTCTGTTAGGTCTTGTTTTGTGTGGCCCAGGACGTTGAAGATTCTTTCTACTGATGGGATGACTTGGTTGTTAATGTAATAGTCTGAGTCATATTCATGCTCTTTTATTTCTTCAGGAAGCTTTGAACGGTTTCTTATTATATCATTTCCCATTGTGACAACGAATCTTATAGCAGAGCCGGGTCCTACATTAATGCCTCGGTTCTTTAATTTCTGGGCTACAGCAACATGCGGGCCTCTAGCGTCATACTCAGAAAGTTCTTTTTGCAGCTGTATGCTGATAATAACTTTATCTAAAGGCACCCTCTTATTTCTTAAATCGTCAACAACACGTTTTACATATTGGACAGCTTTTTCATTGTCTTTTTCTTTCAAAATGATCTCAAAAACCTTTTCTTGGGTCTCTTTTGCAATAAGAGAAGTATTTCTTCTTACACTTTCAAAACCTTTAATTATTATAACACCATTTTCTGATATCAATGCGTATCTTTTCTTGGCTCCAAAATCACTCATTTTTGCAGATACAAATATTCCAGATGGATAAAAGCCATCGAATTCCAATTCCATTAAGCCTGGAAGCTCTTGATTGATTTTTTCAGAGAATTTTATTGCGTCTTCTTTGGTTTTTTCGTCTAAAGTAATCATAATTGAATCAGTGTCCCCATAAATTACCCTAAATCCAGAATTTTGGGCTTTATTCATAACATCTTTTATGTAATGCCTGCCATAAGCAGTTGTTGCCTCTGCGCTATTTAATGAATACCATCTGGCAGCATAAAATCCTAAGTAGCCGTAAAAAGAATTTGCTAACAGCTTAAGGGTATTCTGCCTGGCATCGAGTATTGCAAATTTCTCATCTGTTTGATCTTTTACTATCTCTTTGATTCTCATTCTTCTTGTTATTAAGTCTTCAATTATTGTTGGAATAAACCCTTTTCTTTTTTCACAGAACCAGATATTTTCATTTTCTACAGGAGCTGATTTTGCTTCACCTTCACAACAACTACAGTTTAATGTTCCGGGGCTTATGTTATGGGAACCAATTATTGTTGGATATAGGCTGCGGTAATCAAAAATAACCATATTATTGTACAATCCTGCTTTTGGCTCAAAAACGAATGCTCCTTTGATCCTTATTGCTCTTCTTTTAATGAGTTCATCATTTGAGGGTTTGTTTGGAGCTATTTGATTAAATTGAGGGGCTTGTTTCAGTAGATACCATTCAACTAATTGGGAAAAGCCCATACGGTTTACGTCGTAAATAGTAAGGCTTGTTATCTTTACTATCTCTCTTATTGTTGGCATAAGCTTTGCAGCGAGTTTGTAGGAAAGTCGCGCATCATTTAGGTTATATTCGCAAAATTTATCCATGCTTTCCACTTCTTTGTCCCATGCTTCTGAAAGCTCGTCTAAATCAACATCATGCTTTTTTTCATCCAGCATTTCAGAGGCAACAGCATTTAGATTGTACTGGTTAGTATCTAAGGTTCCAGCCATTATTTTTCTTATGAATTTGAATATGTCAAGATGCGTAATTCCAGTAATTTGCGCTGTAACATTGATTCCTTTTTTTACCTTTAGCTCAGAAAAGTCAAGGCCTAAATCTAATTTGATCTTGTATTTATCTGCCCGGGATTTTATGTAAGGTAAGTCAAAACCATCTGAGAAATATCCAGTTAAAATATCCGGCTTATAGGTTCCAATTACTTCCTTAAATTTCTCAATAAGTTCTGCTTCACTTTCAACAAATTCCACATAATCCAGGTTTGTCTTAAAGCGCTTCCATACAAATACTTTTTTGAAAGGTTTAGGAGAAACCCCTGGCTGAAGATTTTCTTCAGCCACGTCTTCAGCATAGAAAGCAATCATTATGATGGGGTTTTTTTCTGGTTCTATTTCCCTGTAACCGGGAGTGTAGGTTTCTATATCAAATGATAATATCCTTGGCTTAATGGCTGTATCACTTTCAAAGGGCTCTATTTTTTTTGTTTTGAATGCTGGTACTTTTAGTTTTTGAGTTATGAATTCACCTTCTGCTTCATATAGAGTTAAAGGAACTATATTGTTATCTATCATGAATCTTCTTACAAATAAGATGTCATTTTCATTTATTGATTCTATACTGTTCCAGTTCTTTAGCTCTTCCCTTAAAACAGGAATATGGGAAGGAAGTTTCACAAAGACTTTTATAGCATCAATCTCATTTCCAAGATATCTTTTTTTTACTGTTTCTGTTTTTGTTATTGAGATTGTTTCATCATTTCTTTTAGTTTCAAAGTTTTTTAAGTCGTTGTTGATGTCAGAGCCTTTTTTTGGTATTACATAGAAATATGGCTCAAAATCATCATAAAGAACACATACCTGTTTATTATCAGCAGTTTTACCAAAAAGATGGATGACTGGCTTGTTATTTATTACCTTGTAAGTGATATCTAAAGGGTAGAATCTTATCTTATCCATAACGGAAGGTAGGGTTTGTTAATTTATAAAGGTTGAGGGTTTTACGAGGTTGGTGCGAAATTGAAGGTGTCAACAATTTGTGAGGCTCTTAATGTTAAACATAAAGCTGACAAGGGGGATGTCCCTCACGGGGAACACTGGGAAATCAAAGATTTCCGGTGTGCCAAAAATTCTTTGAATTTTTGTGCATGTCAGCCTTCAGAAGTTCTAGCAAAGCCGAACCCGCTGACATCCGAGTAAAACGAGAATTTCACACCAACCTCGGGTTTTACAATTAAAAGAATCACTAAATCCTTTCAAGAAGATCATTTACTAAGTCTATATCATTTAGAATAAACAAATGCACTCCTGGAGCACCATAGTCTTGAAGTTTTTTTATCATATCAGCAAAATAATTCAGTCCAAAATCTTTTCCTTCCTCTTTTAATCTTTTTTTAATTTCATCGTTTATGGGAATTTTAAAGAAATTCTCAATAGAATCTGCTTGTTTAAGGGATGTTATAGGTCTTATCCCCGGAATAACGGGAATGTTTATGCTTGCTTTTCTTAAAGCCTCCACATAATTCTTGTAATCATCAAAAGAAAATACCATTTGAGTTATTATAACTTCTGCACCTGCATCAACTTTTGATTTTATATGAGCAAGCTCCTTTTCTACGGGATCTTCGGGATGGCCTGCAACCAAAATACAGAAGTCTGTTTTAATACCCGACCTATATTTTTTATCCTGTTCCTGCTTAGGAATATACTCTCCATTATTGAGGTCATTTATCTGTTTTACTAAGCGATAAGCATATTCATAATCTCCATCCCAGGGTTCATTTGACCCGGCAGGAGGGTCACCTCTTAATGCCAGGATATTTTTGATGTTAAAATAATATAAATCAATCAGGTTATTTTCTATTTCCTGCTTTGTTCTTTCCCTGCACACAAAATGAGCTATTGAATTTATTCCAAATTTTTTTTGGGTGAAGTAGGTTATTGGCAAGGTCCCCCCTCTTAAGCTTCCTCCTGCTCCCTTGGTTACGCTAATAAAATCAACCATATCTTTAATTTGAGCAATTTTGCTAAAACTTTCTTCCAAGTTGGTACCGTTCCTTGGCGGCACTAGTTCTACTGAAATAGTAAAATCTTTTTCTTTCAAAATTTCAGTTATCTTTTTCATTTTTTCAGAATAATTTCATTTATTTCTTTGATAGCAGATAAAGCATCTTTTGAATATTCTGCTCTTATCTGTTCTGAGAATTCCTCAGTCACAACAGCCCCCCCTATAATAACGGGGGTTTTAATATTATTTTTCCTGAGTTCCTTAATCACTTTTTCCATTTCCAATGCGGTTGTAGTCATTAAAGCAGATAAGCCAACTAAATCTGGATTGTGTTTTTTAACTGCTTCAACAATCTTTTCTTTAGGGACACTTGTTCCCATATCAATAATCTTATAGTTATGGCTCTCGAGCAAAGCTATTACAATGTTCTTCCCTATATCATGGACATCATTCTCTACTGTCGCAAATAAGATAATTCCCTTTTCTTTGCCTCCTTCTTTTATTAGCTTCTGTTTTAATCTCGAGAAAGCTTTTTTCATTGCTTTTGCACTGGCCAGTACATGGGGCAAAAAGTATTCTTTGTTATTGAATTTTTCTCCAACTTCATTAAGAGCATCTACAAGAATATTATTAATCTTCATTGCTTTTAATTCTTTAAGACCTTCTTGTACCAGCCCCATAATATTATCTTCATCCCCATATAGTATTGCGTTATACAATTTTTTATCTATGGGTAAATTGATGTAATCTTCTTTACTTATTTTCTTAAATTTGAAAACCTCTATCTCGGTATTTTCATGGATGATGTTATCTTCAGGGTTTATTATTGCCAAATCCAACCCGGTTTTAGAGGCCTTTGTCAAAAACTTTGAGTTTATTTCAGAACGGTTTGGCAAACCATGTGAAATATTTGATATCCCTAAGATTGTCTTATGTCCAAGCTTCTTTATTTCCTTAACTGACTTAAGGATTATCTTTTCATTTTCAGGGTTAGTTGCAATTGTTAATACCAGGCAGTCTACTATAATATCCCGTTTTCTTAGCCCTTTATTTTCAGCTTCAGTAATTATTTTTTTTGCTATTTCGACTCTTTTTTCTTTTGTTGAAGGAATGCCTGAATCATCCAAAGCCAAGGCAATAATGGCCGCACCATATTTTTTTGCCAGAGGTAATATTTGTGCGAGGCTATTCTTTTTTCCATTCACAGAATTAATCAAAGGCTTTCCATCTGATTTTTTCAATGCAAGCTCTAATGCTTCATGATCAGATGAATCAATAACAATGGGAGCATCCACCAAAGATTGGACTATTTCAATAGCTTTCGGCAGAGTCTCCTTTTCATTTATCCCTACTACCCCCACATTTACATCGAGCAAAGCGGCTCCCAGGGCAACCTGTTCAAGCGCTTGCTGCCTGATATAATCTGTTTTGCGCAGCTTCAGCTCTTCCTGAAATCTTTTTTTACCAGTGGGGTTAATTCTCTCTCCGACAACAAGGGTTTTTCCTTCAATTCCGACTGTTTTTAATCTTGAACAAAGCTTTGTTTTTTCCTGAATTTTCCTGCTGATTGGTTTCTTCCCTTTAAGTTTCTTAAATATTGTTTTTATATGGTCTGGAGTTGTACCACAACACCCACCCAGAATGCTTATTCCTAAACTGTAAAACTTTTCAGCATATAAAGAAAAATCCTCCGGAGTCTGGGAAAAAATTGTTTTGCCATCTATAATTTTAGGCAGTCCTGCATTTGGCTGAATACAGATTGGCTTGTTTGTGTTTTCAACCAGTTGTTTTGCTACATTTAATAGCCCTTCTGGACCTTCAGAACAGTTTATTCCAATTGCATCGACTCCTAACGAATCTGCTATTGTACAAAATGTTTCAGGGTCTGTTCCTGTTGAAGTTCTTCCATCCTGAAAAGTCATAGAAGCAATGATGGGCAAATTACAATTATCCTTTGCTGCTATTATAGCAGCTTTTAATTTTTTAATATCAGAAATCGTAGATATGATTATTAGGTCTGCCTCTTTTAAACCCTTAGTTTGTTCACTATATATATTGTATGCATCATCAAATGTTAAATCCCCTAATGGCTCTACATATTTTCCAAGAGGGCCTAGTTCTCCAGCTATTAGGCATTTTGGAGCTGCTTGTCTTGCATTCTCAACTGCTGCTTTATTTATTTCTATAGTTCTGTCTCCGTAACCATGCGGAGAGAGCTTAAGCCTATTAGCGCCAAATGTGTTTGTGGTAATTATATCTGCGCCAGCATCAGCATAGCCTTTATGTATTGATTTAATAACATCCGGCTTTTCAATATTCAGCAAATCATTACATATGGAAGATACACCTTTCTGCATGAGTATAGTTCCCATAGCGCCATCAACAAAAAGTATTTTCTCTTTTAACAGTTTTGCAAGTTCTTCCCTTTTCATATTCTGGAGTAGACTTTGTTAATTTATAAAGTTTAGGTGTTTTCTTATATCTTAGAAAACGACATGAGTTTTATTTCATTTAGTATGTCGTTTTATAGATAGTAGCGGCTATTTGTTGTCCAATTATTCATGTCCGCTACTATCTGTCAGATAACTTTAAATACAATTACTAAAACGTTATTTGTATGAACCCAGATGAAGAAAACTGGAAAAAACAATTGGAGAAGTTTAAGGTTGTTCAGAGATGCCCTAAGTGCGGGGAATTAAGTTTAAAGTTGGTAGAAGGAAAAATTAAATGTTCTGGTTGCGGTTTTGAGCAAAATATGAAAAACATTAAATAAATAATTTTCAATCATTTAAAAGTAGTATAGTGGAAATGGCAAATTTTCGTACATGATGGGAAAATTATAAATTTTCCGTCACCCACTAAAGTGGGTTTAGTTTGCCATTTCAAATATAGCAACTGCGAATATATATTCGATTATTTAGCACAGTTGCTATATTTAACAATAACAATTAAAAATAATAATTTCAATAAAAATTTCATTCAACAAATAAAAACAATATTAAATTAAAATAATTAAATAAATTAAGTATAATAAATAAAATTTTAAAATAAAAAAGGTGTTTAAATGAGAATAAATAAAGAACAGAGAGTTGGAGTTTTTGTGGATGTGCAGAACTTATATTATTCTGCAAAAAATTTGTATAAGGCAAAAGTTAATTTTTCGCAAGTTTTGAAATCAGCAGTGGCAGGAAGAAAGCTAGTCAGGGCAAAGGCTTATGTCATAAAGGCAGATATTAAAGAAGAGAAAGGATTTCATGATGCATTGGAGAAAATTGGATATGAAGTCAGGTCAAAGGACCTGCAGACATTTACTGGCGGGGCTAAAAAAGGTGATTGGGATATTGGCATTGCTATGGATATGATCGAATTAGCAAATAAATTGGATACCCTCATATTAGTTTCAGGAGATGGAGATTTTGTTGACCTATTACAGCATTTACGGAGGGCAATGGGATGCTGGATTGAGGTGATGGCATTTGGACCATCCAGTTCTTCAAAATTAAGGGAAGAAGCAGACGAGTTTATAGATATGGATAAATTCAAGGTCAAATATTTAATGAAATATTGATTGATGTTACTTATAAGTAGTTAAAATAGAAAGGTTTATAAAGGGGAAAATGCATAATTTATTATTGTCAAACAATTGACTATTTGTTAAAATGTATAAGGGACATAGTAATTGGGATGAGGACAAATGGGATATTCATAGCAATAAAGGCAGCTATGCAGGTCATGGTTCTGATAAAACTAAAGATCAAGTGGATTATCATAAGAATGAGCAATATAGTTCTTCTAACAAAATGTATGGGTCTTCTGATGGGGATGGAGACAAGATTAAGGACAGTTATAGATCCGAACAGCAGGAAGAGGAGAATAAAGAAAAGGAAAATGAAGAGCAAGAGAAAAATATTGATGATGCAGTAGAGCAAGAAGAGCAAATGAAGAAACAACCGGAAGATGAAGAAGAGACCACATTCAAAACTTTGACGAATGAATTCCAACACGTTCTAGATTCTCAAGAAAAAAATAAAAAAACACAAAAAAAGAAACAGCATAAATCCATAGAAGAAGCAATTGATAAGGCTGTAAAAGAGGAAAAGGAAACAATTTTTGTAGATTAAAATGTATCATAACCCATTTACACCAGGATATGAAGTTTTAAGTAAATCGGGCTATAATATTGATTCTCATGGTAGTTTAAGCAATACTGCTGCTTATCTAATAACAAATGATTTTCCTGATTATACTGCAATGTTTTACAGCCCTACTGAACATGAGACGATGACATCAATTAAATATGGAAATTTTGAGCAGGGTTATCATAATCTGAATGAGGTAAGAGACTCTATGAATGGACCTCCAATGGAATTCTATATCCCTCAATCTTTTTCCACCATGGAAGGAAACGCAAGCATAAATACAAAGCCTATAGAGATTATAAAGGATGTGCTAATGGATAGGATAAATAAAGAAGCTTTACGTGAAATAACAAAAGCTCAAGAGCAAGTTTCACGGAGAGTAAAAAAGATAGAGTTTGAAGATGTTTTATTGCTTAGGAAAATAAAGAGAACTATTGTTTTTGAAGATTAGAAAACGACATAAATTTTATTCTAAAAAGGTTCCTTAGGATCTTGCTTTAGCTAGGGGTAGCAGATTCTCCTCAGAAAGTATATTTATTTATTTAGTATGTCGTTTTATGCACAAAAATCGAAGATTTTTGGCATCTGAAAATCTTCTATGAGAATTCCATTGATAAAATAAGTTTGAAATGGAAAAGATTTCCATCTCACACTTATCCTTTGTTTCCGTTACATTTACATATA
>NYYQ01000021.1 GCA_002686855.1 Candidatus Woesearchaeota archaeon
GCAGTTGCAATAAAAGTCATATCTGGTACAATCACTTCATCTCCATAGCCAATTCCTAAAGCCTTTAAAGAAAGAGACATAGCAGAAGTTGCATTTGTCAAGGCCACAGCATATTTACAGCCAACTAATTTACATATTTTCTGTTCAAAAAGGGCAGTTAACGGGCCTTCATTAGGAAAACTACTATCCAAAGATTGTTTAATGAATTTATACTCTTCCTTACCAATTATAGGTACCCACCACTTAATCTTGTATTTATTGCCCATCATAACCTATTTTAAAGAAAAATGTATTCCAATTCCATATTGGTGTTTACTTATTTTTCCTTCTTGAATATACCCCACAAATCAACTACCTCTTTTCCATCAGGAATATCCATGCCCCCATATACAGAATGTGGAACACCTACAATCACGACATCACTCTCTTCTATTAATTTTTCTTTAGTCACAAATGTAGGATCTTTTGCAAACTCATCTGAATAATATACATTTGTCCCATGAAATCTTAAGATTTTTCCCAACTTATAAGACAATGAATCTCTAATATCATCTATATCTGCTTTAAATGCCATCCCTAAAATACCCACTTTTGTTTTGCTTAAATCATATCTTTTCCTTAAATCATCCACAATAAAGTTAGGCAAACCTTCATTAATCATCATTGCTGCATGTCCTAACATAAAGTTATTGCTGTTAAAAGATGATAATTGCATGGTATCTTTTAATAAGCATGGACCAGCAGCAAAGCCTGCAGTAGGTAAAGTTGCTGCTCTCTCATATCCTTCTTTCATTGCATGACGTACTTTATCATAATCAACTCCAAAATTGTGCGCAATCATATAAAATTGGTTTGCAACTGCAAATTGGATATACCTCCATGCATTAGAGAAGAGTTTTACCAATTCTGCCTCACCCAGAGAAGTTTTGATTATTTTTGGAGATATGACGCTAAATAGCTTAGAAGCATTTTCAATTGCTTTTTCACTCAAACCTGCAACAATTTGTGGAAGGTCATTTAGCTCCTTAACAGAATAGCCTTGGATAATGCGCTCAGGGCAATAAGCAATATTCCAATCTGCATCACCCAGTAAATTAAGTATCTGTTCACATGTCTTAGGATAGATTGTACTTCGTATGATAATCGTTTGATCCGTACTAAGGTATTTCTTTATGTCATCAAAAAACTCTAGAAACTGTCTTGTTTTGGGATTAAGATATTCATCCACAGGGGTTCCTATAGCAACAATAACATATTTAGCTTTTGAGATGCTATTTTGATCAAGGGATACTGTAAGTTTTCTATTTTCAATAGCTTTTTTGAGCAATGGCTCTGCATTATATTCAATAAAAGGCATTTTGCCATTTTTGACTATTTCTGCCTTTTTCTCATCAATATCGCACAAGCAAACATTTAGTCCTTTATCCGCAAAAACTATACCTAATGGAAGGCCCACATGACCTAGACCTCCGACAATAGTAACATCAAATCCATTTTCCTTATTTTCATTTAGCATTTAGTTCAACCCTATTAGTTTTATTTAACTGCTTCTAGATTTAAGCTCATATGCAGCCCATGCTCTTTATCCATATGAGGGAGATAAGCTTGAGAGTAGTCATCATGGTCTGCATGTGATGTTCTACGCCAATCATACTTTAAAACTCTAGAAAAACCGCATTCCAACAATAAATTTGATAGTGTCTTTTCATCATATACAGCGCGATGGTAATCTACATCAGATTTTGATTTGTAGTAACCAGTTATTAATCTCTTCAGTAATTTCAAATCTTTAAATTTTAGATATGCCTCAACTATGGCTGCAAAGTCAGGAACCGCAATCCTTAAGATTCCTCCTCTTTTTAGTGCTCTATGCCATTCTTTTAAAGCAATCTTAGCCTCATCATCATCTAAATAATTG
This sequence comes from Candidatus Woesearchaeota archaeon, assembly GCA_002686855.1. Classification (GTDB taxonomy): domain Archaea; phylum Nanobdellota; class Nanobdellia; order Woesearchaeales; family GW2011-AR4. The sequence goes on from NYYQ01000021.1 coordinate 1,919, forward strand.
AAGCAATGACATGAATAAATGAGATCTACACTATTATTTTCAAAAATACTTAAATCTTTAATGTCGCGCTGATAATCAAGATGAGCATAGGGATCTTTATCTATATGGATAAATCCAGGTATAGACCTCTTCCCACATCCTAGGTGCAATTTTATTTTCTTTTCGTGTTCCATTTATCTTCCTCCTGAAAAACTAAAAATTGATTGCATCCTTAATAAAACCAAAAGACTGTTTTTCCATTAATAAGGGGATTGGACAAAGGTTTAAAAAGTTTGCTGGTTTATTGTTTTAGTAAAAATCCCAACTGCAGCAAGCTGCGGGGCATTTGGAATTTTTACTCTCGAAATTGGTATAAATGTCCACAGCGAAGCTGTGGGGTATAAAACCCAATTTCCGCTGAATTAAAATTTTACAAAAAGAATTTAGACAGCTCATTATTATATTTTTTTCGCTATTGCAAAAATAGAAACACCAAAAGGTAAATCGAACATTTTCATCAAATTGTTCTCAAATACAAAGATTTGATATAAAATAAAATTCAAGAAGGAGTTTGTTTTTTTCAAATTTGTTGATACCTCTCCCTTTCTACTAGATAAATTATCTAATTTCCTTACTGCGAAAACTAATGGGTATAAAATAGTATTAAAATAACTAATTTTATTTATTTTGAATCCTGCAGATTTCAATCTTGTAGATAACTTTGGAGTTGTATATCTCTCTCTTGCATGAGTTGCAATATCATGTTTACTCCATAGCTTCATATCTGCAGAATCTGTCAAGACTAATATTCCTCCGGGTTTCAGAATTCTAAAAATTCCTTTCAAGACTTTTAAATCATTCTTGACTCCCTTATGATACAAAACATCAAATATGCCTATGATATCAAAACTATCTTTCTTAAATGGAAAATCCGAAATATCACCTTGGAAAATATTTTTTAACCCTCTTTGACGACAAAAATCAAGAGCTGTCATCTCCATATCAATTCCGGTAACATCCCCATACTTCTGAAAATTTTTCATCATTACCCCAGTACCGCATCCTATATCTAGAATTTTGAGGTTCTTCCTTCCTTTCATATATGGCTTTAGCTGAGAAAATACAATCTTTCTCTTACCTTTAAACCACCAATGGCTTTCTTCTATTTCATACATTAAAATATATTCTTTCCGTTCCATTAAAATTCTACCTCTAAGTACACTGGTTTTTATTCTAAAATGTCCTTTTTTTGCATGTGATATATTTCAATATCAAAAAAACTTTTGCTTTCTAATATATCATAATTTTGATTGATATATTCTTGTATTAATCCATTGGGATCTCCATATTTCCAAAATGACAATACCAACCATATTCTTTCTTTGCCGTTAATTATCTCTTTTGTTTCTTTTAGGTTCCTAACCCCATAAATATTTTCAGCATCCCCATAATAATATCTAAGCGTTACTGCGCCGCTGGAAATGCTGGTAATTAAAACTTCATTATCTTGTAATTTTCCTTTCATATATTCTGCTAATTCTCTCCACTGCTGCTTATCTACATTAGAATAATAAGCGTTTAATGGTAAAATTTGAATAAGAATAAAAACAGTTAATAAGAACTTAAAATGTCTTAATTTAAAGCTTAGCATTGCTTCTGATAATAGGATTATAAAAGGAGGAACACAATATAAAAGGTAGTGTATTTGACCAAATATGGGGATTGGTGTTGTTATAGAAAGTATGAAAGTCAAGATTATAGGAAATACAAACCAACCTGCTAAAAATACCGTGCTTTTTTCTCCAATGATGAATTTTTTAAATTGGTATCTCCTTAATTTTGAATATATCAGGTAGGTCACTAATGAATAAGAAAGAATAAATGTTAATGCAACGCTTAAGATTAGCAAAATATCGAAAAAGCTCATATCAAAAAATTGCATGGATTTTATTTTAGTTCGTAATTCTTCACTTGGATAAATCCATGTAGAGATGTTTACAAAAAACCTAGCTGTACCTTCTAAAGTAGGTGCTGTCCTCCAAGCTTCATCGTTGCTTTCTCTAAATGTCCTTGGTATTAAAGGAAATGCTATTAAAGCTATTATTAGATACACAGCTAATGTTTTTCGGATTATGCTGCCTTTATTTCTCAATAATTTACTAAATATTTTTCTTAAAGGATATCCTCTAACATATAACAGATAAAAAATTAAGTAAGAAATCTGAAAAATTAATAATATCTCAAATAAGTAATGAGTATAAAGACCCAGAATTGTAAATATTATGTACAATCCCCAATGAATATTTTTATTGGATTTTAATGAAATAATGAAATAATATATTGAGGCAACACCAAGAAACAAATATAGAGAATAATGCCTTGCCTCCTGAGAGAAATGAATTGCAGGTATACTAATAGAAAACAAAAAAGATGAAAGTAAAGCATTTTTAACTCCATATAATTGTTTTGCTATTAAAAAAACAAATATTATTGATAAAACTCCGAATAAAGCTGAATAAAGTCTTAATGATGTTTCAGAAATACCCCATAATAGTGTCCAATACTCAAGAGAGACATGATAAAGGGGAAGGTCAGAAACACCATCATAATCTCCCGGGAGTATCTGGCCATGAAGGTAAACATTCTTTAGTATTTCAAATGCATCGTACTTCATAAAAACCATTGCTTCTAGACCTTCATCCATCCAAAAGCTTTCGCTTGCAATAGCAGTTATTCTCAATATTGTTCCAAATAATAAGATAAAAGATAACAATAACACTACTTGCTTTTTATTCATTTTATCAATATAAGCTGTGTAAAGTGGAATAGTTCCCCCTATATAAAAATTTGGATAGTATATTCTTTTTTAATACTTGCAAGAAATATAAATTTGAACTCAACACACTGATTCAAGCGAAAGGCTTTTAATTAGAACAAAGATACTTCACAATTGAATTTATTTATTATTTCCAAATGAAAATGCAAAATTCAGTAGCAATTATAGGTCTAGGATATATAGGATTACCTGTAGCATGTTTATGTGCTATTTATGGTTATAAAGTATATGGAGCAGATATAGATAAAAACAAAATTGACCTGATAAAAAAAGGAACATGTCCAATAAAAGATGATTATTTAGAGGACCAATTCAAAAAAGTAAAAGGTAAATTAAATGTCACTGATAATTTAAAAGAAGCCATAAAAGACGCAGATATTGTTATTATTTGTGTACCGACACCTGTTGATAAAAACTATACTCCGGATTTAACAGCATTAAGATCAGCAACTGCATCTGTTTCAGAAGCAATGAAAGAAAACACATTAATAATCATTGAATCTACTATTTTTCCAGGAACCACAGAAGAAATTGTTTTACCAATTCTAGAAGAATCAAATGTAAAAAATTTCTATCTAGCTCATTGCCCAGAAAGAATTGATCCGGGTAATAAGAATTTTACTCTTGAAAGAATACCTAGGGTTATTGGAGGTATTAACAAAGATTCTTCAATAAAGGCCTATAAATTTTATGAAAAAATAATTAACGCTGCTATAATTGAACTAAGCAGTGTAAAGGCAGCAGAAGCAACAAAAATAATGGAAAACACTTTTAGAGATATTAATATCGCCTTCATCAATGAAATGGCTAAAAGTTTTGATAAAGCCGGAATAGACATAATGGAAGTTATTAAGGGAGCAAACACAAAACCATTCGCATTTAAGGCTCATTACCCTGGAGTTGGAGTAGGCGGACACTGCATCCCAATTGATCCTTACTACCTAATTTCAAAAGCAAAGCAGATTGGTTTTGACCATGATTTCCTGATTTTAGCCAGAAAAATTAATGAAAGTATGCCTGTCTACACAGTAGAGCTATTGGAAAATAAATTAAAGAAATTGGATGAAAGCATCGAAGGAGCAAAAATAGGAGTTCTTGGATTAACATACAAAGCAGATGTTGATGATGTAAGAGAAAGTCCTGCATTGAAGGTCATTGATATTCTAAAAGAAAAAAAAGCAGAATTATTTATATTCGATCCATATGTTAAAGAAAAATCTAATGTCAAAGATTTGAATGAACTATTAGAAAAATCAGACTATATAATTTTAGTAACAGACCACAAAGAATTCAAAAATATGGATCTAGACAAATTAAAAGAAAACAAGATAAAAATAATAATTGATGGAAGGAATTGTTTGGACAAAGAGAAAATAAAAGGTTTGAAAATTGATTACCATGGAATCGGCAGGTAATTGTCAAAAAACTGAACAAAATATTTAAATAACTATTGGGATTTTTTGTGGTTGCGCAATAACGAAAGAGATTTTTTTGTTAGTAAAATCATAAAAATAAGATTCAAAATTAGTCCCAATTAGGCAATTTGGAAATTCAACAGAGGTAAAACACATGGAAAAAGTAGCTTTAATAACTGGAGTCACTGGCCAAGATGGGTCCTATTTGGCAGAGTTGTTGCTTAAGAAAGATTATACTGTCCATGGTATTGTGCGCCGTTCTAGTTCATTTAACCGTGAAAGAATTAAACATATTTATGATTATTCTTATAAAGCAAAAGGAAAGTTCAAACTCCACTATGGGGACATGACTGATTCTAGCTCCATTCTAAAAATACTACATCTTACAAAACCAGATGAAATATATCATTTAGCTGCGCAAAGTCATGTTCAAATATCCTTTGAAGTTCCAGAATACACAGCAAATGCCGATGCATTAGGTACACTACGACTTTTGGAAGCAATAAATATCTCTGGTATGACTAAAAAAGTTAAATTTTACAACGCATCCACAAGTGAATTATATGGTAAAGCTCAAGAAGTACCTCAAACAGAGAAGACGCCATTTCACTCTCGGAGCCCATATGCCATTGCTAAGCTCTATGCGCATTGGATGACGATAAACTACAGGGAAGCATATGGAATGTTTACGTGTAATGGTATTCTCTTTAACCATGAATCTGAAAGAAGAGGTGAAAATTTTGTATCTAAAAAAATAACTCAGCAAGTTGCAAAAATTAAGCTGAATATAGAAGATACCCTTGTTCTTGGAAATTTAAATGCAAAGAGGGACTGGGGTTACGCAAAAGAGTATGTTGAAGCTATGTGGTTGATGTTACAGCAAGAAAAACCTGAAGATTTTGTTATTGCAACTGGTAAATGTTATACTGTGCGAGAATTTGTTGAAGAAGCTTTTAGTATCATAGGAATAGACCTTATTTGGAAAGGTCAAGAATTAGACGAAAAAGGCATTGACAAAAAAACAGGAAAAATTTTGGTTGAAGTAGATGAAAAATATTTTAGGCCAGCTGAAGTTGATATATTACTAGGGGATGCTACAAAAGCTCGCAAAGTTTTAGGATGGAAACCTAAAGTATTATTCAAAGAATTAGTTAAAAAGATGGTAAATTCGGATATCGATGAGCTTAAAAAGAAGTTATATGGAGATAGAGCTAAAAATGATAAAATTAGTTAAGTCTACGTTCTATAACGAAATAGAAACCAAAAAAAAACTATGTGACTTCATTCTTGGCTCCAAACAATTAAGCATGAACCAAAAGTGTTTAGAATTCGAAACAAAATTTGCAAAATATCAGGGCAGGAAATATGCTATAATGGTTAATAGCGGAAGTTCGGCAAATTTAGCATTAATACAATCCTTATTAAACCTAAAGATTCTTAATAAGAAATCTAAAGTAGGTTTCTCTGCATTGACTTGGGCTACAAATATCATGCCATTAATTCAACTAGGCCTAGAACCTATACCTATAGATATATCATTAAAAAACCTTAATGTTTGTTCAGATAATCTCTTAGAAGTATTGGAAAAAGTAGAGTTAGATGCTTTGTTTATTACTAATTTATTGGGATTTTGCGGTAATTTAGATAAGATTTCTGAAATATGCAAAAAAAAAGGTATTGTACTCATAGAAGATAACTGCGAATCTTTAGGGAGTGCATTAAATGATGTAAAATTGGGTAATTTTGGTTTAGCAAGTACTACTTCTTTTTATGTAGGGCACCATATGTCTACTATTGAGGGGGGTATGGTCTGCACAGATGACAAGGAACTTTATGATATGTTATTGATGACAAGGGCTCATGGATGGGATAGAAACTTAAGTCAAGATAAACAAAAGAGATTAATGAAAGAAAATAGTGTTGATGATTTTCATGCTAAATACACTTTTTATACATTAGGGTATAATTTTAGACCTACAGAGATTACTTCCTTTTTGGGCATTGAACAGCTAAAATTTATCGAGAAAATAACGAATTCAAGATGTAAGAATTTTCATAAATTTAATGATATTGCCAATCAAAATCCTCATTTTCATAAGTTAGATGCATCTCACATGAGTTTTGTATCAAATTTTGCTTACCCTCTAATTTGTAAAGATCATGATAAGTTTGAAAATTATAAAAAGAAATTCGTAGAGAATAATATTGAGATCAGGCCAATAGTTGGGGGGTCTATTATTGAACAACCCTTTTTTAAGAGTTATGAAAGCACTAAGAAGATAAATTTCGAATGTTCTAACGCAAAAAAAGCAAATATGTTTGGGTTTTATTTTACAAACCGACCAGATTTGACAGAAGATGAATTAGAACTGATTAAAAACCTGTTAAGAAGTGATTAATTTGAAAAAAGAGTCAACCATACTCATTACCGGAAGTTCTGGACTCGTAGGAAACTCTTTAGTGAATAAATTAACATCTAAAGGTTATAAAAAAATTCTGACACCTTCGTCAAAAGAACTGGACTTAAGAAACCAAAACCAGGTAGAAAATTACTTTAAGAATAATAAAATAGACTATGTGTTCCACCTAGCAGCTAAAATTGGAGGTTATAAAGGGAAAATAGACTATCCTGCAGAATTCATATATGATAATCTAATTATGGCCTGTAATATAGTTGAATCTTCAAAAAAGCACAATATAAAAAGATTAATCTTCATTGGAAGTTCAACTATTTATTCTAATGAAGGTCACCAGCCTTTTAAAGAAGAGAGTTTGCTGTTGGGCAAACTTGAACCAATAAATGAAGGCTACGCTTTGGCAAAAACTATGGGATTGAAGTTATGTGAATATTATAACCGGCAATACAACACTAATTTTATAGGTCTGGTAGTTTGCAATATATACGGACCAAATGATAATTTTGGATCAAACCCTCATGTAATCGCTTCGTTAATTGAAAAATTCTATAGTGCAAAAAAAAATAATTTGTCCTTTGTACAGATCAATAGTTCTGGAAAAATTAAAAGAGAGTTTATATTTGTCGAGGATCTAGTTGAAGCTATGCTTTATTTTATTGAACATGCAAATACTAAAGAATTAAAGACTTTTGTGAACATTGGCTATAGTAAAGATGTTTCAATTAAGGACTTAGCGCTGCTCATTAAAGAAGTTGTTGGTTATCCTGGTGAAATTAAATTTGATGAATTAAGGGAGGAAGACATGCCAAAAAGATTATTGGATATTAGGAAGGCAAACAAACTTGGATGGGCGCCGAAAACATCCATAAAAGAGGGAATAAAATTAACTTATGATTGGTTTCTAAAAAATAAATGTGGAAAATAAGTTATTAATTGTAAATAGGAAATTTTATAAGCTATAATTTATTTCTGGAGTTACCTATGAAAAAGAAAAAAGTTTCCATTGTTGGTGTTTGTCTAAATGAAGCAAAATCCGTATTGAAAATTTTAGATAATATTCCAAAAAATCTTGTTGATGAAATTATTGTTATTGACGGTCATTCTACTGATAAAACATTTGAGTTAGTCAAAAATGCAGGATATAATATAGTCCTGCAAGAAGGCAAGGGCAGAGGTAACGCTTTTAAGACGGGTTTCAAAAATGTTGGTGGAGATTTAGTTGTTATGTTAAGCACAGATGGTAATGAACGCCCGGGAGATATTAAAAATCTAATTAACGAAGCTAACAAAGGATATGATATGGTCATAGCTACTAGATTTGGTTTGGGAAGGAGCGAAGATGTCACCCCCATCAGAAATATTGGTAATCATTTTTTTACTAAACTATGTAATCTTGCCAGTGGGTTAAATGTAACAGACTCCATGAATGGTTTTAGAATTTTGACAAAAGAGGCTATTGAAAAAATGAACCTGGAATCAAATAAATTCGATATAGAAGCGGAAATAACAGTAAAAGCAGGCAAGCTTAAGTTAAAAGTTAGCGAAATACCTACAATTGAAGATGAAAGGTATCATAGTGACTCGAGATTGCATGCGCTTAAGGATGGTAAGATTATCTTAAAAAGAATAATTAAAGAAGCTCTCCGCAAACCGCCATATTAATTTTATTATTTGGCAAATATATGGTCAATTTTTTGTGTTTTCCACTGTAGATTATCTTTAGTATGTTTTATTGTACTCTTTACCTGACTGATTTTATTCTAAAGGTTTCACCAGAATATCTACTATCCTCTCAGCAGCTTTGCCATCCCATAGTTCTGGAATTTTATTAGAAATATTGATCTTATTATTCATTATTTCAAATGCTTTTTCTGTAACCTTGTTCTTATCCACGCTTACCAAGAGATTAGTTCCTTGGTCTACAGTCACAGGCCTTTCAGTGTTCTTCCTTAGAGTGATGCATGGAACCCCTAAAACTGTAGTCTCTTCCTGAATTCCTCCAGAATCTGTAAGCACAAATTTGCTGTTAGCCATCAAATGTAAAAAATCAAAATAACCCAAAGGTTCTGTTATTACTAAATTTTTCATATTTTTTATCTTTTCATTTAAATTAAATCTCTCAATATTTTTTCTGGCTCTTGGATGTATTGGAAAAGCGATCTTTATTCTCTCTTGAATTTTCTCTAAAATATTAAGTATGTTCTCAAAGTCTTCTTTATTATCTACATTACTGGGCCTATGCAGGGTTAAAGAACAATAATTTCCTTTTTCGAGATTTAATTTCTCCAAGATATCAGAACTATTGCATTTTTCCTTATGCTTCAATAAAGTGTCAATCATAACATTACCGACAAAATGAATTTTTTCTTTGCTTATTCCTTCTTTTAATAGATTTTCATTGCCGCTCTTTTCTGTAGTGAACAAAAAATCGCTTATTTCATCTATGCGTATACGGTTAATTTCCTCAGGCATTGACTTATCAAAACTTCTAAGACCTGCCTCAACATGAGCAACCGTTATGCCTAATCCATATGCTTCTTCAGCTGCAGCAACAGTAGAATTAACATCTCCAACTACCACCACTAAATCTGGCTTGTATTTTTCAAGCTGCGCTCTGATTATCTCTCTAAAAAATTTTCTTTGATCATCTACATCAAAATCTGGTTTACAAACCAAATGCTCATCTGGTTTTGGCAGTCCTAATTCTTCAAAAAAAAAACGACTCATTTGCGGACTATAATGCTGTCCAGTATGAATCAGGATATGTTCTACTTCATGTTTCTTGAACTCCTCAATTAAAGGAGCAATCTTCATAAAATTTGGTCTTGTGCCCACCACACTTAAAATTTTCATTCACTCGAGAAACCCAAATATATTTAAATAGTTTCCTATTGTTCAAAAATATGAAAAAGCTAAAGGTTGCGCTTATAATGCCAACTCATACTGAAATTCAATCTTCACTAAATAGTTTTCTTAAAACATATAGGTATTTGATAAAAAACAAGAATATTGAAGTGACTCTTTTCACAGACATAAAAAACAATGTAAACTATAAAGATTTCAAAATACAAAAAATAAATGGTTTAGATTACAAAACAATTTTTGAAAAAATCTTATTTGTTCTGGGAATTCCAAGATTTTGCTATTTTGGTTTAACTAAAAAACTCAAGGGGTTTGATGTAATAAATGCTAATAATCCTGAATTCTATGCTTACGCTTACCAAGCATATTTAGCAGCGAAAAAATACGACACAAGATTCATTCTTAGAACATCTCAAACAGTAGAGGGTTTTTTTCTATTTAGATTAACAAAATACATAGTAAACCCAATAGTAAAAAAAGCTTATGATTATGCAACATTTTCTATTTTTTCAAATCCTCAAGCTGAGGAAAGGTGTTTGCGTTTAGGGTTGCTGGAAGACAAAAAAAAGAGCATTATAAGCGGACAAGCGACAGACACTGCATGCTTTAGACCTATGAAAGTGAAAAAACTCAAAAAAACTATTCTGCTCTCTGTAGGTCAAATTATTAAATTTAAGGGCCATCAAATTGCAATAAAAGCCCTAAAAAAGATAATAGATAAAAACTACAAAAATATAGAGTTATGGATTGTGGGAAAAGGAAATTACGAAACATATCTAAGAAGTCTGGTAAAAGAATTAAAATTAGGAAATTATGTAAAGTTCTTAGGGAGTAAAAGTCATGAGGAGTTAGCCAAAATATATAACATGGCTGATATTTTCGTGCAGACAAATACTCAGGAAATAACACCAGCAGTAAATGAGGCTTTAGCATGCGGCATACCAGTGGTCGTTATGGAAGCTGGAGGCACCAGATTTGTTATACCCAATAATAAATGCGGTCTTATAGCAAAAAGATATGATGTTGATGACATAGCAAACAAGATAATATACTTGATGGAAAACAAAAAAGCAGCAAAAAAAATGGCATCTTGCGGTAGAAAGTACATATTAAACAATTTCTCAATCAAAGAAGTTGCTGAAAAGTTTTACACGGCTTATACCAAATAAAATATAGAATCTCTGCTCAGATTCTTCTTTTCGACATACATTTTCAAGGCTTGCAGCGCAAACATAGTTACCCAAGAATTTGCATGCTTCATTGCATTATTTTTGGTTTGTCTAAAAAACCATGCATCACCGCTAAAAAACCCTCCACGAGTTCTTCTATCTTTACTGTTAGATTGATACTTCATGATGTTTTCAATGCATTGTCCCATGTAATTATAATCGCATGCAACAATATCAAAACTATCTAACATCATTAATAGCCTTATAACCTGCGCATTTATGTCTGGGCTCTCCGCATGAACGAATTCATCATCTATATAGTATGCCGGAAAGCCGTTGGTCTCTAATCTTCTTACTTTTATCCATTCTAAGCATTTTTTTACCGAATTGATATATGCCTTATTTTCCAAAACTATGCCTGCAACAATAATTCCTTCATTTGCATAACAGCATGGATGGAGGAACGTACTATTGTCATTTTTATCTGTAATAAATCTGCCATTCTCTGTCTGAAGCTTTAATGACCAGTCACATAGCTCCTTTGCCGCATTTATATATTGGCTATCATTCAAAAGCTTTCCAAGATTTAGTAAGCCTAAAGCCATCTTTGCATGGAAAGCTCCAGATTGTGTTGACCATTTATCTCCATTTTCCTCTAATTTATTTCTGTCTATCAACAACCTAGTAAAGAAACATCCATCAACCTTCTGCATCTTTAACAACCACTCAGCTATCTTCAAAGAAAAATCTAGATATTTTTTCTCACCAGTTGTCTTATACAAGTTAATCATACTATTTAAGCACATAGCATTGTCAAAAGTACATATCCATTTTCTATACCTCTTACTATCATGTTCATACCGGCAGAGAATTCCTCCTATCGAAGGTTCAAATGATTTGTCCATAATCCACTCTGCAGCAATTTTAGCCCTATCAATGAAAATAGGATTCTTATTTATGCTATTCAGGAAAAGCAAGGTGTTTATTCCATAACCAGTTATTTCAGAATAAGCAAAAGAAAACTTATTAGCAAGTGTATCGTACCATGCGTTAAAACTTCCGAAAACGTCCTTAGATTTATCAGTATTTTGTATCCCAGAATTCAAAAGCCACGATTCTGCTAAAGATATACTTTTTTGTATTTCGTCTTCTCTATTCAAATGTATCGAACTCCTTCATATCGTATTCTTTTGCGAAATGATCAGCCCACATTTCTGCATCACTTTCCTTTCGAAGCCTTTTGACCAATATATTTTTGTCTCCTGTGCTTACTACAATTCCTCTTTTGTCAATTATGCCTATTATAGTTCCGGGGATATGTTTTTTAGACTCTTCTTCAAGAATTTCCACATCCAAGATAAAAAGTCTCTCATCTTTAATGTAAGTAAATGCTCCTGGATAAGGCTTAGCAAGCGCTCTTACTAACGCGCTTATAGAATCAGCCAATTCTCCCCATTTAATCTCGCCATCTTCGGGTTTTCTCTTAGGCAGATAAGTAGATTCTTCCTTATTTTGTTTGATTTTAGGATTTGTTCCTTCTTTAATCAAAGGTAAGTTTTTTTGCAGCATTTGGATTGACAAAAAATCCGCTTTGTCAAACAAAGTTTCGATATTGTCCCGCTTATCAATAGGAAATTTCCTTTGGTCTATTATATCTCCTGTATCTATCTTTTCTTTAAGGTAAAAAAGGGTAACACCCCATTCCTTCTCTCCTTTTATCAAGGCCCAATTTAGAGAAGCTGCGCCTTGGTTTTTAGGTAAAAAAGAGCAATGTATGCCTATTGTCCCTTTGCTCGGTATTTCTAAAATATCCTTGGATATTATTTGTGACCATCCCACTTCAAGAACTATGTCTGGATTCAATTTCTTTATCAGATTGATTATCATTTGATCATTTATATCTCCAATCTTATGCAATTCTATGTCATTTTCAAATGCTATATCATCCATGAGAGCAAAGCGTGCTTTTTTAGCAAAATCCTTATCCTGCAAAGAAAATATGGCCACTACCTCATACTTCTTATTCTTCAGTATATCCAACACTATTCTTCTTGTAGATTGAGTGCATCCAATTATTATGATTCTCATATTCTTGCTAAACTTGTTATTGGAATGGAATTTTAAGGTGTTTATATAGATTTCTTATTCGGCCAGTCGAGTCTCTCACAAATAATTTTTGTAAGATACGATATGCCTTTGAAGCAACGTGAGTGATATTGATTCAGCGGAAATTGGGTTTTATACCCCACAGCTTCGCTGTGGACATTTATACCAATTTCGAGAGTAAAAATTCCAAATGCCCTGCAGCCTCGCCCGCGACGAGCGAAGCGAGTTCGCTCGCAATTCACAGCGGTCGGGATTTTTACTAAAAAGAAAAATAGCAAAGAGGGGATTTTAGAAAAGTTCACATTAGAATAAATCGTTGGAAAAATATGTGGACTTCAATGTATAATATCATTGTTTCAAAGACAAGAATTTATCTACAACTTCATCTATTTCTTCTTTAGTCAAGTCACTTGTAGATGGGAGATAAAAACCTTTCCTGTAAAGTTCCTCAGAAATCGGGAATTCTCCAGAACAATCAGGATATCTTCGGTCATCATTATCTTTAAACAATGGCTGCATATGCATCGGCATGAAGAAAGATCTTGTTTCAACACCCAATTCTTTAAGTTTAGTCATTACCTCATCTTTAGAAATTCCAAATGCATCCTCTACAAGGAGCGAATACATCCAATAAACATTTTTTGCCCAAGGCTTTTCAGGAGGGAGAGTTACACCTTCAACATTTTTTAACTTTGAACTATAATATTTTGCATTACTTATCCTGCAATTAATAAGTTCACCTGCTTTTTCAAGTTGCGCTAAACCAATTGCGCATTGGATATTTGTCAGCCTATAATTGAATCCGAATTCATGATGGATAAATCTTGGCTGGCCAAAACACAAGTCTCTCATTGATCTCGCTTTTTCTGCGATTTTAGCATCATTTGTAATAATCATTCCGCCTTCACCAGTTGTAATTATTTTATTCGAATAAAAACTAAAACAGCTGACATCTCCCATTGAGCCTACTTTTTTGTTCTTATACAAAGCGCCAGGAGCTTCAGCAGAATCTTCAATAACCTTAAGGTTATATTTTTTTGCCAGATTTATAACAGGGTCCATGTCAACTGGATGACCGTATGTATGGACCACCATTATCGCTTTTGTTCTATTGGTGATTTTCCTTTCAATCTGGTTAACATCTATATTCCACGTGTCTAATTCAGAATCAACAAGCACTGGCTTTGCTCCGCAGAGAATTATTGAATTAGCTCCGGAAATAATGTTAAATGTGGGAGTTATAACTTCATCTCCCTCTTTAATGCCCAGAGATGCTAATGCAAGGTGAATTGCAGCAGTCCCATTAGAACATGAAACTCCATATTTTGTATCGCAAAATTTACTAAAACCTTCCTCAAATTTTTTTACGTAACTGCCTTTTGATGATATCCAATTACTTTTAATGCAATCAATCGCATATTCTAGTTCATTGCCATTAAGTGTTGGTTTACAAACTGGAATCATTATTACAACCTCATATAAACATTTTATCATCCGACCTATATGGGCCCTGTTTTACTTCAATAACTTTTGAATCTTCAACAAATTTTATAGAATGGCCTGAATTAAAGAGTACTATATCTCCCATTTTCAATCTAATTTTTTCGTAGAGTTGATCATCATAATCGTAAATGCCCACTTCTATTTCGCCTTTTTCTACATGAAATATTTCTTGAAAAGGTAATTTATCGATATTTTCTAGGGGATTATGCTTATGTGGTTTCACTATAGACCCGCATTTTCTTACATGTATCCCTACTTGCAAAGGAAAGTCATCTGGGGTAGGAAACTTAAGTCCCTCTTCATCAAAACTGTTGAAGATTACTATTGCTAATACTTTATCTTTGCTTTTAATATATTTTATTGAGCTCATCGAAAATACCTTATTTTTACGAAACAAATTTCCTACTTTCTCCTACTTTTAGGATAGTGAAAGGTTCATTATATATAAATCTACCTCGTAAATACAAAAGGCCGGATATTCGAATAACAAAATTTTTAAAAAAAAGAGGTATTTGCTGATTATGCAGGAAAAAATATCGATCTCAATAGACAAAGACCTCCTTTCAAAAGTAGATAAACTAACAGATAATAAATCTATAAAAAAGCGTTCTAAGGCATTTGAATTTATAATCGATGAATATTTCAAAAAATATAATACTAGCAGTCTTATAATTCTTGGTGGTTCGGATGTTAAGATAGACAACAAGAATGTTATAGAGAATGTAAAAAAACTTATGAAGTTCGGTGTAAAGGATGTTTCAATTATAGGAGACAAAAATTTCAATTCACTAAAAAAAAGACTAATCAGACTAGGATTGAATGTAAATGTCATAGAAGAAAAAAAACTAAGAGGGACTGCAGGAGCCCTAAAAATGGTTGAAGGAAACATAAATAATAGTTTTTTCGTCATTTTTATCAATATAAAATTTGATTTCAATGTCGATGAGATGGTAAACCTTCATGAACAGACTGGTTCTATAGCAACAATCGGAGTTACATTAGCCAGAAAAAACACTATCCCGGATAATATAATAGTAGAAGGCAACAAAATAACATCTTATAATAAAACAAAAAATCAATTTGTAAATGCAGGAATTTACATATTTGGTCCAGGAATTTTCTCTTATCTTCCAAAAAAAGGTACACTTGACAAAAAAGTTTTTCCAAGATTAGCAAAAGAAGAAAAACTTTTTTCATATATCATAACAGAAAAATGGGAATATTTGAATTAAGGCTTTAATTTGAAAGATGGAAATAAAAAAAGTATCTATTATAATGCCTACATATAATGAAAAAGAGAATATTGAAGAACTTATTAGGAAAGCATACCATTACACCGGAAAAGATCTGCTAGAAGTCATAGTAGTCGATGACAACAGCCCGGATGGTACATGGAAAATCGTCAAAAAACTGCAAAAAAGATTCAAAAATTTAAGGCTTATAATAAGAAAAAAGAAAGGAGGTCTTGCTTCTGCTGTTTGGAGAGGGATCAAAGAATCAAAAGGAAATATTGTCATATGGTTTGATTGTGATTTATCCCATCCACCGGAAATTATCCCAAAAATGCTTGAATACATGACCAACCATGATCTTGTCATTGCATCACGTTATGCAAAAGGGGGAAAAGACACTCGTTCACTTAACCGTGTTTTAGCAAGCGCAATTATCAATAGTTCTGCAAGATTTGTCTTAGGGATTAAAATCAAAGACTTAACTTCGGGTTTTTGTGCTGTAAGAAAAAAAGTTTTTTCTGAAATTAAGTTAATGGAGACTGGATTTATAGAGTATTTTATAAGGTTTTGTTATGATTCTGTAAAAAAAGGGTACAAATTCAAAGAGATAGGGTACAAATTTGTTGATCGGAAAAAAGGATTCTCCAAGACTGACAGCAATTTCAGAGAGTTCATTGGTGATGGATATGGATGCTGGAAAGAGATTATAAAATTAAGATTCGGAAGATAAATTTACTCTTAATCTACAAAACGCTGCGTTGAAAAAGTCCAAATAAACAAGAAATAATATTGTGGGCAATAGCCCGGCAATATACTTCTGCCCGCATTGTGTGAGCAGAAA
>NYYQ01000022.1 GCA_002686855.1 Candidatus Woesearchaeota archaeon
TATAATGATATGATGGAAGATCGGCCACTGACTGATTTGTATGAAGCAACTTTGGAAGAATCCATACTCATCGATGGAAGAGATCATTGGGTGATGTTATTAAAGGCAAAAGAGAAGGGATTGCCTTATCCAAAACGGCGTGCCTGGATTGATAAAGAATACCTATTACCCACAATAGAAGAATTATATGCCAAAAGTGGGAAATTATTAAAAACAGCGCGTCTGGATGGCTTTAAAAAAGTCCAAGGAAGGTGGTTTCCATCTCGTTTTACATATAAAGATGAATTAAAACGAAACAGCAAGGGGACAGAATGGATCATTGACGAAATCATCTTTGATTCAGATATTCCAGATTCACGATTTTCTAAAGCTCTACTACGGAAATGAGTTTTACCACGAAGTCCACAAGGAGGCTCAATATTAATTATGTAAAACGTAAATATGTAATTACGCTTTATGTTTTAAATATTTACGTTTAGTCCTTTGTACTCTCTGTGTTAAACAAATACTTTTTGTGTCTTCGAGGTTAATCTTTTTGAAATAGAAGAACAGTCTCGATGTTTGTTAATATAGGACAGAGAAGATTTACTGGGTCCTTTGGTCATTACCAGGTGGTTTAAGTTTCCCGTTGCACAACGGAGACCGTTGCTGATCTCCCGAAGAGAATTTGCGTTAGCTAAATGGCAGAAAACCATAGACACCATGTGCGTCCAGCTGTTAATACCTTTTATGGTGTTTATCGGATTGATATTGATCCACTATTTTTTTGAAACTAAAGCGATCTAACTTTCGGATTATTTGTGCAAATAGTGTAATCTTCATTCGGTCTTTCCCCTATATTATGTTTTAGGAAAGATTAGCCCTGTTGTTAAATTAATGGCAGGGCTTTTTATACTTTTTGCAAAACGTTTTGGTAATATGAGTGTCAGAGCATTTTGGTCTTGACCTTTAAATTTAAACAAAAGTAATTTAGACATCACCAGATTTACCTTATGGGTAAGAATTATTAACGTCCAACCATTAACTATCTTGGTGTGATTATGAATAAAACATTAACCAAAACAGTTTTATTAATCTTATTAATAACCATTGCTGCATACCCTCTTATTGCAAGTGGCAAAGGGAAAATTGTTGGTGTTGTTTTAGACAGCGAAACAAACAGCCCACTTCCCGGTGCTAATATTTTAGTATTAAATACACCTTTGGGCGCTGCAGCAGATGCTGATGGATATTATATGTTGTTGGACTTACCTGTTGGTGTATATGATTTAAAAGCTCAAATGATAGGATATGCACCTGTTGTCATTAAAGGCGTGTTTGTGCAAAGTGATTTAACAACAACCCAAAACATATCAATGTCATCTATAATTTTAGAATCTGAAGAAGAAGTAGTCGTAGAAGCTACACGACCATTAGTACAGCTAGATCAAACGTCGAGCAGAAGATCTTTAAGTTCAGATGATTTACAAAACATGGCTATTTCATCAGTGGAAGACGCTGTTGCTCAGACAGCAGGGGGCGTGGAAGATGCTAGTGGTAATTTGCATTTGAGAGGTGGCCGATCAAGCGAAACAGTATATTTGTTTGATGGAATTCCATTAAACGACCCATTAACAGGAAACCCAAATGATTCAGACATCCCCCTATTTGGAGTAGAAGAAACCAGCGTAATTACAGGAGGCTTCGGAGCAGATTATGGAAATGCTCAATCCGGAATTATAAATGTTACCAGCAGAAGTGGGCGTAATGTTTTTTCCGGGGATGTTCGAATCAGTACTTCCAATGGTGTTTCTAATGCGTTCGCTAATGAGGATCCTCAAAACTTTAAAGGGGTAGAATATGCATTAAACGGTCCTATTATTAAAGACAAGTTATTTTTTGCTCTTTCTGGAGAAAACAATGAAAACTTTGGGAGATTTGAGAATCAATATTCAAACCTATATAATTATACAGGAAATTTAACTTGGCGTATTTCTAATAAAATAAAACTCACTGTTTCAGGTCTATATTCTCAGTCCCATTACGAAGATGGGTTTTCATATTCTTGGAGTCACACATTGTCTGAAGACGGTTTAACCGAATATATACCCACGTACATAAAACAGTACGATGGCGATGTTGGTGATATCCCAGATGGAATAATGCAAGCAGGAGAAGCGCCGGAATATTATGTTAATTGGCTTACTACAGCCGGATTGCAAACAGAAGATATTGATTCAGATGGCAGATTAGATATGTATTTTACAACAGAACCTTTTGCTGACTGGAATCAAAATAGTGTATACGATGAAGGAGAATATTTTGAAGACATAAATGGCAACGGCCAGTATGACAATGTTCTTTCTTATGAAGTAGATTTAGATGGCAGCGGTCAAATAACAACGCCGGACGGAGATCGTTCTCATGAAGATTATAATAATAATTTTTCTTTGGATTCTGAAGATCCTATTGATTCCTGGTATGGAAATGGGCAGTTAGATACGGAAGATATCAATGGGAACGGCGTGTTAGATGAGGGAGAAGATATCAATGGAAACGGCGTTTTAGATTCTGAAGACGTAGATAAAGACGGCTCTTTAACAACTTTCTCAATGTTTGATAGATTGCCTCTGTGGAAAAGAGAAAGTTCGTTGTGGAATGTTGGATTTACGCATACGCTGAGCAAAAATACATATTATACAATAAGGGTTGCTCGATATGCCACAGGCTTGGAATCCAATATTATTGAAAGATTAAATGAAGACACCGATCAAGATGGCTACTTGGATATTTATTTTGCAACAGAACCATTTATTGATTTAAATGGCAACGGTGCATGGGATGAAGGTGAAATGTTTTCTGACCTCAATTATAACGGTTTCTATGATTTTGATTTAGATTATGATGTAGATGGCGATGGAGATAATCGTAATGAAGATTTAAACGGCAATGGGATACTGGATATTTATACTCCTGAGAAAGAATTATCAGGCTTTGATGATCCTCAAGATATGTTTCATGATAATAATCATAATGGTTATGTAGATGAATCGGAAAGAGATTGGGACGGAAATGGTGTAATAAACGAATTAGATCAACGGTATGG
This sequence comes from Candidatus Woesearchaeota archaeon, assembly GCA_002686855.1. Lineage (GTDB taxonomy): Archaea > Nanobdellota > Nanobdellia > Woesearchaeales > GW2011-AR4. Next base: position 3,086 of record NYYQ01000022.1, read on the forward strand.
CTGGCTTGACTGGAGCGATATTCCTGATGAAGGATTTAAACATACAACAGGCGGTTTCTATGGTGTTGGTGCTGCTCATCCATACACATTTAATCGAGATCATTTTCATTATGACAAAAAAGTTAGAACAACATTTAAGTTCGATTTTGTTAGTCAAATAAATAAAAACAATAAAATCGAAACGGGCCTTGAGCTCAATAAACATGATTTGACAAATTATTGGCCTCCGGATCGATATGGATATGCAGAACATTACATAGTAAATCCTATTGAGTTTTCTGGCTATATAAAAGATAAAATGGAGTATCCGGGATTTACATTAAATCTGGGATTAAGAGCAGAATATTTTAAACCGAACGCTCAATATCCTTCTGACGAAACAGATCCGACTTGGACAAGCGATGATGTTGATGATTGGGATGGTGATGGAGGCCAAGAGCAATATAAACAATGGAAAGATGATGCAGGTTTATATATTCACAGTTTAGACGATCTTAAAAATCCTGTTAATGCAGAAAATAAACTTATTTTTGCGCCAAGGTTAGGCGTTTCTCATCATATAACTGATAAAGCGATGTTGTATTTTAATTATGGTCGATATTATCAGCGCCCTGCCCTTTCCTATTTGTTTAGGAATACAACATATAATATGGGTGGAGGTTTTCCCATTGTTGGAAATGTAAACATGGATCCTGAAATGACTGTAGCATATGAAGTTGGTGTCCGACAGGAGTTGACAAGCTTAACCATGGTTGAAGCAAAGGGATTTTACAAAAACATTTTTGGACTTACAGATACACGCCCTATTTATTGGTCTGTTAGCGATTGGTATACTACATATTATAATAGAGACTATGGTAATGTTCGCGGGTTTGAATTAATATTAATGAAACGTCCTTCCGGATGGTTTTATGGAGAATTAAATTATACTTATTCTGTGGCAAAAGGTAAAAGCAGTTCTGTAGGCCAGGGATATTTAACAGAATGGTCCGGCAATATTGTCCCTACTTTTGAATCATATTTAGAGTGGGATCAGCGCCATACTTTTAATGCAAATATGAATTTTGTATACAGAAATTTTTTAACGTCTTTTAATGCTAATTATGGAAGCGGCACAAGATATACAAAACCGGAACAAGGGCGTATTATAGTTGAAAATACCGAACTATTGCCGTGGTATATGGATTCCAATATGAGAATATCGTATCAAATTAAATATGGGAATATGAAAGGCAGCATATTTTTATATATTACAAATTTATTTAATCTTCAACGATTCAGAAATGTAGATGATACAGATTGGTATCATCAATATACTAAACTAAAAAACTTATATGATTCAAATAATGATGGAAAAGTAACAACAGCAGATGGTCAAGAAAACTTTTTTGCTTATATGTCAAACGTAGACTTGGATCACGATGGTTTTGTAGATGAAAATAAGTTAAATCCAGAGCGGGGAGCATATTTACATCCGGGATGGTATCAGGATGTTCGCAGGTTTAGAATAGGAATCTCACTAAGTTTCTGAGCAGAGCAATGCAAATAAATATAATTATAAAATTTTTGTTGGCATTATTTGTTTTCAGTAATACTGGCGGCTTTTGTAAAACCACTAAAGATAATGTAAGAGAACTACCGCCTTCTTCTTATAAAAGGATGGTAACAAGACCGGAAAAAGCATTTTTCAATCATACCACCAATAATATGTGGTCTTCAATAACGAACTATGGAAGCGTTGGAGACCCGAATTCCCCATCCACGGGTAGGCCGTCAGCACAGTGGCCTGGTGGATCAGGTAATAATTATCTTTATGACGCCGGTATATGGATCAGTGGGAAAATCGCTGGAGAGGCAGCTGTAACCACTTATTTTTATAATCCGGATATTGAATGGCTACCGACGGCTGGATACCCGGGGGAAATGGGTCCATTTGTGAACGGGTCAAAGTCTAGGTCTTTAGAAGATAGTTATATGGTATATGATGATATAGAAGACAGAACAGAAAGCAGTCATACTCAATTGGGAGTAAAAATTCTTCAACGAGCAATGACATGGAGTTTGCCGGATTTTGATGATTTTATTGCTTTTGAATATGCAATTATCAATACAGGGTTGGCTGGCTCTTTGGAAGATATATATGTTTCATATTGGTATGATATTGATGTGTCTTCATCCGATGATACTGAACCACATATCGATGATTTAGTCGATTATGAGGGTTGGGACGGAACAGATTCAAACACAGATCAATTCGATGCTGTAGATCCGTTTGATCTGGATGGGGACGGAAATACTGGCTATGATGAGTGGGGTGTTCCATACGCTAAAGACCGTCCACAAAATCCTAATTGGACAACCAACGTTGCTGATGATAATAATGGTGTTGGTTCTGAACCGGATGGTTTTTGGGATGAATGGGCTATAATTTTTGACGATAATGGTGATACGCTGTTTTGGCAATCCGATGTTGAACAATTAGGCCGGGTAGCGGGAGAACCAGCCGTAGTTGATGGGCAAGTTCTTTACGGCTATCAATTTCCCAGAAGTATGTCCTATATTTATGATGGCGATAATCCCAGCTCTTCTGCTAATGACTATGGCGAAAGAGAAAAGACCCCAACTAATGAAGGATTCTTGGGTGGCGCCATCATTTATACACCGGCTCCATATAATGTTGTTGAAAGCGGTCAATCTTTTATGGGAGCGTGTTCTCATCAATGGTGGAATTGGGAAAGTGATCCTGATACAGATGAGGCAAAAAGAAATTATATTGAAGGAAAACACACATCCAGTCAAGGTAAGAAATTTTTAAACAATCCATTAGAATTGGGATTTCCCCAATTTGATTATCGTTTTTTGTTATCAACAGGACCTTTTGATTTGGTTGAAGGAGATACGGTAAAAATAGTTTTTGCCCTAGTTTGTGGTAAAGGACTTCAAGGGGTGAGAGAAAATGCGGATAATGCAATTAGAGCTTATTATTCCGGTAGCCAGTCTAGCAACCCTATCAATCCTAGCAATTTTGATGAAGATATCCATTGGAACTTACCAATACCGCCGGAAGTACCTAGTTTATCTTATGCTCCTTTGAATTCTGGAGTTCGTTTAGCTTGGGATACGGGTGCAGAGCAATCGTTTGATCAAAATTTAGGGCGCGTTGATTTTGAAGGGTATCAAGTTTATCGATCGACTTATTTACCCCAAAACTGGGAACTAATTACAGCATTTGACAACTTAACAGAACCTGTTTATGTTGTTTCTGTTGATGGAGACACTTTAAATAATGTTGATGCAAGCGGTGATTGGATACTGGTCGATTTACCCGATATTCAAAACAGTTATGATGATTATGGAGGTATAACTTTATGGGATTCTATTATAGCACCTCCATTAAACGGTTTGCCGTATTATTACGCTGTTTCAGCTTATGATGGATTTAAATCAGCCCAAGAAGCAGGTCAAGAACTGCTTCCATCATATTCCCCTTTAAGTAATTATAAAAAGTCAGCAGACAATGCGCCTCTACCTGTTTTTCCAGGGAAGCTTTATGAAACAGGTGACGAGGTTGAATCTTTGAAAAATACAAAGGTAGTCCCTAATCCATATCGGGGGACTGCGAAATGGGAACAGCAATACGAAGATAGAATTAAATTTACAAACCTTCCTCCGGTAGCAAAAATATCTATATTTTCTCTATCTGGAGACCTAGTGCAAGAACTGGATCATAATGATGGTACAGCTGAAGAATATTGGGATTTAATTACAAGAAAAAATCAATCTGTAGTAAGTGGTTTATATATTTATGTTGTGGAATCAGCATCAATTTCAGCAGTTGGAGAATCTACAGGAGATGTACAAAAACATATCGGTAAATTTGCAATTTTTAGATAAATGATTTCAAAAGTAAAAATAATAATCAGTGTATATGCTGTTATCCTTTCAACGGCTTGGGCTCAACAGGAATTTGAAAAGACAGGTTCATCTGGAGCTCATTTTCTAAATATAAGCCCTGATGCGAAGGTGACAGGAATGGGAAACAGCGTTGTCGGGGTTCCAATTCAGGATGTAGCGGCAGTGTTTTATAATCCAGGAACACTGGTACACATGAAAAACACAAACGTTTTTGTTTCAAATGTTCAGTGGTTTGCCGGAATTAATTACAATGCATTTGCAACTGGAATGAAAACGAAATATGGAACACTTGCTTTACATATGCGCTCATTGTCTTCAGGTGAAATTGAAGAAACAACTGTTATTGAACAAAATGGAACAGGCCGATCTTTTGTTTGGAATGATTTAGCAGTTGGAGGAACATGGGCAAAAGCATTAACCGACAGATTTTCGTTAGGAATGAATTTTTATAGAGTTTCACAGTCAATTGATTTATATAACTATAATACTGGTGTATGGGCTGTGGATATAGGCACGTATTATGTTACGGGATTCCGATCTCTTAGATGGGGAATGTCTGTTAGAAATTTCGGACCCGAGATGGATTTTATGGTTAATGGAAAAGATGCAACGTTTGAGGATTATCATAACGGAGAAATTCTACCTGAACCAGAATCTTTCAGACCTTTTCATATGCCACTGACTTTTCAAGTAGGTGTCTCTTATGATCTTTTTGCTGAAAATATTATGCATAACTTAATTATAGCTGTTGACGGTGTTCACACCAGTGATTCTGCAGAGCGGTTTAACATAGGTGCTCAATATGCATTTATGAATATTCTATTTATTAGAAGTGGTTTTTATACCAACCATAATTCAGCATCTTTTATGGGTGGTTTTGGTGTGGACTTAAGTAAATATATACCATTTGGAACTTCGCTACGTTTTGACACTTCGATGTCTAATTATGGTTTGCTCGGTTTTGTCAAGAAAATTACAATATCAGCAGGTTTTTAAATGCATCACTTTTTTAAAAACAATTTGATTCTAACTGTATTGTTTATAAGCACTATCTATGGAACAAATATATCTTCTGCTTCTATTGATATTGATTACAATATTTTAACAGTTCAGTTTACGGGTGAAATAAATACAACAAGTGTTTTACTAAGTAAACTATCTCTTGACGATGACGCTGGCGGCAGTAAGCCTAATGTTGTTTTAGAAGGAGGTACCGTACTTACCGAAGATTCTCTTTCCGCAACTGTTGTTATTTCATTGCTTTATGGTGGCCCTATTGACAGCAAAACAGAAACAATTTATGGAACGCCGCAAAACTTAAATTTTTGGGGGACAAATACAGCTCAAATAGATAATATAGAAGCTATGGATTTAAATACTCTTGATCTTATTATTGAATCTGGTACCTTTATTGATAATTCAAACATAAGCGTAGAAGCTGATACACTTGAATGTAATGTTATTTCTTCTGGCTTAAGCAGCACTAATATTGTGGATGCTATTTATGATGCCAATTCAAATACAGCCTATTTTATATTTGATAGAATAGTACAATTTGATCAAATAGCTGAAGACAGATCTGTAGATGACGGACCCGGCAATGGTTCTTTAGATCCCGAAATTCCTGGCAACGATCCTGGGGAAGATCGAAACAGTAATGGGGTTTTGGATTTAGAGCCAAATATTATACCGTTCAAAATTGGTTTTAAAGATGCTGAAAGCGGCAGTGTAATGCTAGAAGGATTAGACCGTGTTTTACAAACTACAGATAATGATACAATTTCGATTGTTTTGACCGCAAATGATGCTAAACGGTTGGAAACATCTTTGGATTTAAATGAACTTTTATTGAATACTTCATTTGGTGCATTTCGGGACACCTTATATAATCCAAATCAATCCAGTAATCTTCCAGTTTCAGTTATCCAAGATTCTCTACCGTTTTATGCTGACTCTATCTACTACGATATCACCCAGAACGACCTACAAATTTATTTTCGTTCTACAGAAGAACAGTGGAGAAATGTTTCCATAAATCCGACCCCTGTATGGAGTAAAATTTCTTTTTCAAATGGGAGTGAAGTTTTTTCGTTATCTGGCATTAGTGGAGATCCCTTAACAAAAGATGGTTACAAGCTTTGGGTAAAGGAATTATTGCTTGATGATCAGAAAAAAATTGAACAAATGTTTTATACTTTATCTGAAACCAACACAATAACAGGCTCTTTACAAAATTATAGCGTTTATGATGAATTATTTAACGGAAATATACTATCAAATAATATACCAACAGTTTTTTATTATGGTAATACAACTAATAATTATCAGCCTCCAAAAGTTATAGAAGATGGCATTAATTATGATGGATTAAACAATGTTTTGACATTGGAATGGAATATTAACGTTGGGTATTTCCACACATCCACAATTAAAAACAGAGGAGATGTTTCTGATTATAGTGACTTAACTGGTTTTGGTTTGTTTGACCCCATTACAGGAGATTCATTATTATTTAGTTCAGGTATGGTTTATTATCATCCGAATAAAAAGAAAACAAGAATATTACTAAGTGAAGCAGATCAGATATATCTGGAAAACTATGAAAACAGGGATAGTCTCATTTTGTATATCAATGATTTTACTTTTTATTCAGCAAACCCATTTAACAATGGATGTAATGCTTTGCCTATTGATAGTTCTTTCACGGTACAATATTTAGCAGATACGGTTGCACCATCAATAACTACAATAAATTTCAATTTATTGGATTCAACGGTAACAGTTGTGTTGGATAAACCAACACACTCCTCCGTTTTATCCGCAGAATCCTTTTCTGTGGTGGGTATGAATGAAAATGTAAATGGCACAGTAGTAATTGATTCAGGAGCTACATTTGTTAGTTCATTTACTATTCAATTATCTGATGATTCTTTTGATTATCTTTTATCTCTCCCAGATAGTGTTAAAACAGATTTTTCTATGGTGGTTGCTCCTAATTCATTTTTGAACGCAGATGGAATAAGCAATTTAGCAGATACGGTAAGCGCAAGCTATGGTCGCCCTTTTTGGGTCAAGAGTTTCGAAGCATTTGCTCCTCCACCGGAAAGCAAATTTTCATCTATACGATATATAGGAACAACTTTTGACATATATGTAGATAATGATGTGTGGGGAAGCAAAATTAACGATACGTTTATTGATACATTTGTTCAGGTATTAGAAGAAAAAGCTCCTCAAGATACCACAAAAGGTATTTTAGAAATGGTCACTGATTATACCGGCAATTTCCATGATACAGATGGTAATGGTAAAATCATTTTCACATTTACTGATATATTAGATGAATACGGATTAGGGAGAAATGACACAAAATCGTCTTTGTTTGTCCATGGGTATATCAATCCTGCAGATACATCTGCCGCTGATTCCTATTCCAACACGGGTGATATTATTTATTTGGACGTCAACCCTGTTTCACTGGATGGTGACCAAGAAGATTTAAATGTATTGTTTCATTCAACTGTTTCGGAATTAACAAAACTTGGATACTTTAGCAACTTTTCAGAACAAGAAGAATGGGTAGTCAACGGAATTGGATTTATGCTTCAGAAATTGATTGTGGGCGATGTTAAATTTTTTGGTAAAAACACATCTCCATCGATTACAGCCGGTAATCAATTAACTTATATTGGTTCAGGCTTACAAGTCTTAAAAAGTCGGGAAGATTATTGGAATACATACTTGTTTTTCTCTTATTTACAAGAAAAATTTTCGGCAGACACCGGCGGCTGGGATATTATTCAAGCAATTTCCGGCTCTTCTTCTTTGGGCGTTCAAGCTGTTCAGCAAGGATTAGACACCTTGGGTTTTTCGGTTCAAGTTGCAGACATTTTTGCAAATTATGGAATGGCTTGTTACTTGGATTTAATGCATCAAGATACAGTGTATAATAATTCATACAGTTTTGCTGAATTCAATTTGCAAACTCCTCCATCAGGCAAACCGGCAAGCGTTATTACCTGGGATCAATCTGTGGGGAGAGGTGCGCCATTCAGTTTCAAAGATATTGCCCCCTGGTCTTATAACTATGTAATTATGCGTGGATATTTTATCAATTTAGAAGGCGAGGTTGTAGAATTATGCCCCGATTTATCATCAACAGATACACTTATTTTTGATGGATACGATGGAATTTCATATGAGGTAAAAAAATTAGTTCTAAAAAATAGTTTTTTGACAGACATTAACCCTGATTATGAAGTTGTTGATTTTTCTTTGGACAATGACAGTTATGGTCATTTACCTGTATCAACAGATAGCAGCTTTGCCTTTAAAGATACTTTAGATAATCCCGAAAATGGTGTACAAATTGTTTTATTAATGGTTGCTAAAACTGATGCGGCACAAGCCCCTGCAACTTTTGATTATGTTGTATCAAATGTATTATCCAAGCCGTTCATTAACAGTCTATATGGTTATCAAAACCCGGGGATTGATAATTATTTAGAATTATTTGTTACCAGTGATCGCAAAATTTATAATACTTTTGGGGTTGAAGGTCCTATAATTACCGGTTTTCATGAGGACGATACATTATCATTAACATTGCCAATTTTGTACAGTCTAAACCAGGGGTTTGAAGCCTACCACGGAAGTGTTCTTTTGGAAAATAGTGGTGAATATAATTTTAATTATGTTGGAAGAGATCAAAGCGGAAATATATTTGAAGAAAAGTCATTTGCAATTACCGTTGGAATCACCACACCGGGTTCTCAATTAAAAATCAACTTGCAAAACTATTCATTTTTTATACCAGACAATAGTTTTGAGTCAGAACAGGTTATTATATCAAGCGAACAATTAACGGATGAAAAATCTTTTCCTCATGATGATAATTTAACAGTGGTTTCTACAGCTATGTTTGGTCCTGTTGACAAAATATCTAATAAGTCAATGAGTATTACTTATGATATATCTGGCTCCAATGAAGATTTGAATCAATTAAGTATTTACCAGTTTTATGAAAATAGCTGGCGTCACATAGGTGGGAAAAAGCTTGGTAATACAATTTGTGCTAATACTCTGGCGACGGGACAATTTGCTGTTGTAAAAGGAAATCACGGTGCTGTATATGAAAAACTTACAATACCTACAGAATATTCACTTAAGCAGAATTATCCCAATCCGTTTAATCCGGTAACACATATTGAATTTGCTATCCCAGCGGAATCAAAAATCTCTATATCTATTTATGATATTTTGGGTAGAAAAATTATTGAACTGGAAAACGGGATTTATACGCCAGGCACATATATGTCAACCTGGAATGGTCGTAATGCTTTTGGGAACCAGGTAGCAACAGGTGTGTATTTTTATGAATTAAAAGCTGAAAATTTCAGTCAAGTAAAGAAAATGATTTTGATCAAGTAAAATGTATATAATGAAAAAATTAATCTTGCTGTTTAGTGGAAGCTTATTGTTGCTATCATTTGGTTGTGAAGAACAATACAGTAATGATAGTTTTTTGTTTGAACCGCCTGTTACTTATGATCAGCTAATTGAAGAAGGCTGGGGTTATTTTACAGCTGGTGATTATGAAGCTTCAATAGAATCCTTTATATTGGCTTCTGAAAGAGACGCTACTCAGCCAGAAGTTTATTTAGGTTTGGGCTGGGGGTATGCTAAAAATATAGAATTAATAAAATCTGTTTCAAACTTTCAAAAAGCACTTTCATTTGCCTTTTTTGACCCAGATAACGAAACACAAATACAGGCTGAATCTTTAGCTGGCCTTGCTTTAGTATCTTTAGCAAGCGGAAATTATAATGAATGTATTGATTATATTGATCAAGTATTGTTGCTTGATCCTGCTTTTACATTCTCAAAAGATTCAGGTGTTAATGCAGTTTCGTTGAAGATAAGTCAAGCAGAAAGTTATTTTTATCTTGGAGAAATTCAACCTTGTTTTAATATTTTGCACGAGTTAGGTGCAAGTATTGATAATGTATCAGACACAACTGCTATTGGCGTTGTTTCCCACACAAACAACACTCTGTTAACAGGTGAAATGAGAGTTAATGTCATTGAAAATCATCAATTGATATCTGTTATTTCTGCTCAATCAGAGGATATTAATTATGAAATAATATCCATAAATGAAGGCACAAATGAATTTATGATATCAGGAAACCCCATAATTGCCAGTGGTAACTATATTTCTACATCATATTATTTTACTATTGATTATGCTAATTTTCTTAATAAATTACTTGAGACTATCATCAGTTTTTAAAATAAATAAGAATTGTTGATAATAAATACTTAAATAAAAGAAGAGGAGTCCCAAATGAATAAATGGTTAAAATCAGGGCTATTTTTGTTATTAACAGCAAATATGTTAATATTTGCCGAGGACAAAAATAAAGAGGCCCCACAATTAGAAAGACCTGCTTTTGATAACAAGGTACAGTTTTTGGTACCTGGTACAAGACAGGTTATTCCTAATAATGAAGTCATTCGCCGTATAGGAAAACAGGCGTTTGAAAGCACAGATACAGATTTGTCTATAATTCCTTTAGATAGACGTACAAATGTTAATAATACAAATAGTTCTGTAGATCGAGATGATCTCTGGCCTATTTCCCACGTAAGTGAAGGTGATGCTTATTATTACCTGGGTTCCGGTGCTGCAGGTGACACTTTTTCGGTTGTGTTAACACCGGCAGCTCCAGCTGTTGTAACAGAAGTATATTACCAATTCTTCTCTGCTGGTAATTGTGTTGCATTTGGATCAGATTATGGAACAGCTAGCGCCCTAAGCCCAAATGGTGATGCTGCTGGTATTGCAGGAGGGTCTACAGACTTATCTCCAATAGGACAATTAAGAACAACACCCACACCCAACTCAATTGCCGGATATGTTGCAGACTGGTCTGCAGATGCATTGCTTGATATTGGTGGTACATTTATTGTCGGGGACAGTACTGATTTATCAAATGTACCCCCGTTTGTTATTTCGTATGTAAAGGGCGGAGAGACACCACATCCATTGGCTGCAGCAACAGCTGCCTTAGGTGTAACCACAAGCTTTACTTGGTTTGGTGGACCGTGGAATACAGGAGACCCAGGTCTTTGGGGTCGATATAGTGCTGCTATTGAAAACATGTTAATGGTCAAAGTGACCTACCCGTGGGGTGCCCCCATGGCTATTCAAAGCATCTCCAAACCACCCAACACGTATGCCGCTTCTAAAACAGTAACAATCAATGTAGGTTTGTTAGATGATGTGGGTGACGATGGCATGGCTATAGATGAAAATGATACATTGACTTATCATTATGTTGATCCTGCAGGTACAGAACACACTGGTTCACTCACCGCTACAAGTGCAGTGGGTGCTGACGGAAACGGTATTTACAGTTTTGATATTACCTATTCCGGAGCAGTAGCTGGTGATGAAATTTCCTATTGGGTTACATTAAAAGATGACGATGATCTGGAATCTGCCAGCGAACCGCAGTCATTTGCTATAAAAGCACCTAACAATCCAGGAGCTGATCTTCTTATCATACTTGATTCATTTAGTGATAGACAGTCCAATATGTTTGAGCTGTTCGCAGACGGCGGTGGTGTTGTTTACGAAGTATGGGATGTAACCGCAGAAGGTGGTATTGATGCTTCCGTAATCAGCCAAGGCTGGAACAATATTATTGTTTACGGCTGGGGAGGTTCAACAGTGCCTATGTTTGCAGCTGATGTCGATCCGGGCTACGCCAGTTTCATTGATGGTGGCGGTAACTTGTTGCTGACCGATATGGACTGGATGTGCTCTTCGTCTGCTGGTTGTGGTTCTGTTGATTTCGCCTGGACAGCCGGTGATTTTGCCTATGACTATTTTGGTCTTGCCAGCGGTCTAAATGATCCAGCACCTTTTGATACAGTTGATGTCTATGGATTAGCAGTTAGTTCTATGGATTCCCCTTTTGAAACTGACCCTCTAGTTTTAAGACACAATCTCTATCTCGGCGAACCTGGCATTGGTTGGATTGATTATGTAACAGCTGGAGCAGGTGCAGATATTTTTACTGATGCTGATGGTGCAGGTGTTGGAGTAATGATGGATCATTCTCTCTCAGGTGGCGGTAAAGCCGTTTACTTGAGCTTTATGGCCGATGCTGCTGGTGATACAGCTGCAGATGGAAGCTGGGATTACACGCAGTTTTCTACTTTTGCAGCTGGAGTATTTACAGAGTTTGGCATTACATCGCCGCCTTTAATAGGCGCGGTTACGGGCCAAACACTTTCTACTGCTTCAGCAAGCGCCTTTCCCGTTACGGCTGCAATTGCTGATGCTGATGGAGATGCTATTACCGCAACGTTGTATTACAGAGGCTCAGGCGACACAAGCTGGACATCTGCTTCCATGACAGAAACGGCTGGAACGTTCTCAGCTGATATTCCTGCTGTGGATTCTGCCAGCGTGATTTCCTATTATATTGGAGCTTCTGACGGCACTGCCGCTACGACATACCCGGATAATAATACACCGGCTGTGAGCTTTTTTCATCATCAACCAACAACAGGCGTTGATGTGCTCTATGTAGATGATAGTGGTTATTCGGCCTATTTTGGTAATCCGGGTGCTTCAATCGCTGGAACATATGATAGTTATGCTAGCTGGTACTATGGCGCCACGGATGGAACCATATGGGCTGCATATGATCATATCGTTTGGAATGCAGACTATACGGGTGGCACAATATGGTCGTGGACAACAGCTACACATGAACTAGCTGCTTTCATGTCAGGCGGTGGTAACCTGTTATTGCTCGGAGATGAACCTCTCTACGCAGGAGGCATTGCAGGAAGCCCCATAGTAGCAGGTTTTTCTGCTGGTATGGCTGCATCTGACTGGTTTGGCCTCTCTTCGGCTTGGGCAGATGGATATAATTACAGACCGACGTATTTTACGACAGTAACTGGTGATGCATTAACAACCGGTCTCGCAGATACAGTTGATTATGCCAACCCCCTCTCTTCTTCATATGACTGGACAGATCAGCTCTGCGTAGGTGATTTTGATTATTATGCAAATGCAGTTACAGTGGCTGATACAGCTTCAACAACTACCGCTTCTGCAGATACTGTAGAAACATGGGATCCGGATGAAGGTGTATGGCAAGCTATCACCACCACCACCACCACTGTAACTACTGTTACTTCGGTAACAAATGATACACTGAGCATTGAACAAAGTGCGTGGTATGCCACTCGAAATAATAATGGAACATCAAAAGCTATATGGCTGCCGTTTTATTTTGCAGGAATTGCTGATGAACAGGTTATTGTTGGTACGGATACATCGTATATAGATTACCAGGATACCTTAATGGCAAATGTTATGAGCTATTTCAATGATGCCGCCGCTCCAACAGGAGCAGCAGGTTTCTTTGGACCTGAGCTTGGAGATATGTTTTTTGCTTCATCAGATACAAGTGTTGTACTTGATACTGTGGTAACTGTAGTGACAGATTCAACGAACCTTGGTGTTGATGTGGCCGGAATACCTCAGGAATTTGCTCTTAAAGGTAATTTTCCGAATCCATTCAACCCGAAAACGTCCATTATGTTTTCGTTGGATATTACTTCTCCGATTGTGGTAAAGATATATTCAATTCTGGGACAGGAAATATCCACATTGCATAGCGGTATTTTGGAAAGTGGATACCATTCTATGCTTTGGAACGGTACTGACCAGTTTGGCAAATCGGTTGGATCTGGTATTTATATATACAGAATAA
>NYYQ01000023.1 GCA_002686855.1 Candidatus Woesearchaeota archaeon
CACCCCGTTTTACTGATTTTATAGACGAGAAACTATATAAATCTTTCTGTCTCTCGTCGGGAGAATAAAATCAGAAAAAGTGAATTATGGGACAGCCTCGGGGATTAAACGCAGGCACTTCGTGAACATTACTCGTTATGCTACATTAACTGCGTGATGTACAGAGAGAATAAGTTTTAGGGCATAAAAAACGTCATTCGACATCAAAGCCTCGTTGCGTAGAACAAACAATACGTTACACCCACCTTTCCCAACAACCCACACCTGAGATTTATAACCAAACATCCCTAAACTTCATCCCCAAATATCCGTCCTAATCTGCTCTTTTTTAATACCTAATTTTTCCAATGTAGAAATCACACCCTTAACAAACTCCACAGGACCGCAAAGAAAATACAAGCTTCCTTCTTCAATATTCTCTTTAATCATATCTTCATCTATCCTTCCAGTCCTGCCATTCCAGTTATGTTCTGGCTTTGGTCTTGTTATTGTTTGTATATAATCAAAATTATCCCTTTCTTCATTTAGCTTTTCCAACTCTTTCCTGTAAACTATATGCTCAGGAGTTTTTGAGCTGTAAAGCAACTTAATATTATTAGGAAGATTTTTGCTCTTGCAATACCTTGTTATACCCATTAATGCAGCAATTCCACAGCCTCCTCCTATCAAAACCAGGTTATTTTTCATATCATCTTCAAAATAGAATTTTCCATAAGGGCCTTTAAACATCAAATAATCCCCAAGTTTGCATTCAAATAACTTATGCGTAAACTTTCCAACCAAAGTTACAGTAATATCCACATATTCCTTATTATCAGGAGAAGAAGCTATTGAATAAGCTCTTTGCAACTTAGGATCATCTTCCAAACTTACCATAAAGAACTGTCCAGCATAAAACTCCATATCCTTTTCTCTTTTAACCCTGAAAGTTTTAACTTCTATGGCTTCATCTATTATTTTGATTATTTCAAGCTTATATTCCTTTATTTCCATAAAAATTTGGAATAATGGATTATTTATTAATTTATCTTTAATTATAGGAAGATTTAAATTCCATCATAACTAAAATAATAAAATTAAAAATGGCATTAGCAGAATTCTTAGCTAACTATCCAATTTGGGTAGTTGGAGGTTTATTCAGTTTATTTGCAGGCCTTGCTACAGGAATTGGCGCTTTACCAATATTTTTCACAAAGAAGATTTCAGTAAAATGGCAGGACATATTCATGGGTTTTGGCGCTGGAGTCATGCTTGCAGCAACATCTTTCTCATTGATCATTCCAGGACTAGAAGCAGCAGGTAATGGTGTAAAAGCAGCAATAATAATTGTCATAGGAATCTTATTAGGCAGTATTTTCTTATGGCTTTCTGATAAGTTCATACCTCATGAACACTTCATAAAAGGTCATGAAGGCTCAGATTCAAAAAAGCTGAAAAAAATCTGGTTATTTATTTTAGCCATAACTATTCATAACTTTCCTGAAGGGATGGCAGTTGGTGTTGGTTTTGGCGGAGGAGACATCCTTAACGGCATAAGCCTTGCAATAGGTATTGGCCTGCAGAATATGCCAGAAGGCTTAGTTGTTGCTCTTGCCCTTGTAGCCCTTAACTACGGCCTAAAAAAATCTTTCCTCATAGCATTAGCCACAGGGCTTGTTGAGCCTATTGGCGGTTTACTAGGCGCAGGCATTGTTAGCATATTCCAGCCAATATTGCCTTGGGGTTTGGCTTTTGCAGCAGGCGCTATGCTGCATGTCATAAGCGATGAAATAATCCCAGAATCCCATAGAAAAGGTTTTGCAAAGCAGGCAACTTTTGGCTTAATGATAGGTTTTGTAGTGATGCTTTTCCTGGATGTAACCTTGGGCTGAATTGTCAATGAGGCCTGGATTTGATTATTGGGTCTAAATGTATAAAAGCCCTGTCTACTTCATTTAAAGATTGCACTGTATTTCTTATTTTTGTTTCTATATTATGCGCTTTGTGCAAAGACATGTTTTTATCAACCCTCACGTGCGCTTCAACCTGCAATAAAGTGCCTACATAATGAGCTTTTATTTTTTGAATGTTCCTCACTTCATTAAACTTAAGGATAACTTTAGAAATTTTATCTATCAGGCTTTTATTTGGCGCAGCCCCCATAAGGTATTTGGTATTTTTTGTTCCTATGGACACTCCGGATTTAATTATCCATATTCCAATAAAAATTGCTGCCAAAGAATCCAGAAATGCATAATTGAAATATGCTCCGGTAAATCCAATTAAAGCCCCAAAAGAAACTATGACATCATTTCTATGGTCTATCATGAATGCAAACAATGCTGCGCTTTTTGTTTTATTATAGGCAGCTTTGGTGTAAAAGTACAACGCCGATTTGACCAATATTGTCCCAATTACTATTACCAGGATTAGAATGCTGAAAATCGGAGCAGATTTTGTTATTAATCTGCCAACTGCAACTCTTGTTATCTCAACGCCCAGGACTATAGTTAATATTGCAACTATAAATCCCCCTAAAGGCTCAGACCTGTAATGCCCAAAAGGATGACCTTTATCAGCAGATCTGCTTCCAACTTTAACGCTGATATACAACACAACCGAGTTAATAATATCCGTTAAAGAATTAAACGCATCAGATATGATGGCAATGCTGTTGGAAATTAACCCAACAATCAATTTCAATATGAACAAGGCTATGTTTCCTAATAATCCTGCAATTGATGCGCGTTTTCTTAAATTTTGCATTTATACAGTATAGAACTATTTATTATTAAAACTTCGTATTTATCTGCTTTTCTTTACAGCTATTTTTGGACAGTAGTAGTAATATTAAAAAGTTCTTCATGATGCAATACGTTATGTGAACATTGTTGCCATCTTATTTACATTGGCTCATATTTTGTTCCAAAATGATGAGATTAACTATCAGAGCCATATTTCTGCAATTTAATAGTATTTTTCATCAAATTAAGCCATTATTCAATAATTTATAAAAAATACAGCCCCCTTCCAGTCCCCCCAACCACCCACCTTTTAAGAGGTAGTCACTACTTAATTATAGTAAAAAATAGAAAAGTTTAAATAACGCAACGAACTTCGAATATGCATGTTACAAGACAGTTTAATAGCACTTCTTTCTCAAATAGAAAGAGAACAATTAGAGGATGACCAAAGTCTAATCGTAAATATTGAGTTTTATAGCAGACAAGAATTTGAATATTTTGCACCCGATATAAATTCTATTTTTGATAAAGTTAGGGAATGGGGCGCAGATCCTTCAAGAGATTATATGGTAAGTGGTCCTAGTATGATTTTTAAGGATAAACATGGAGGTTATGGTACCTTTATTATTTATAGTGACGATAAAAGATATGTTGAAGGATTTAGAATGTGTTGTTTTCAAAGTGATGAAATTTCAAATGGAGGTACGTTACAATACTCTGCTCCATCAATAGAGCGAATTTTGGAAGTCATGGGTGAAATCATCAAATTACCTGATGTGGTTAAATCTGTCAAATCGATTGTGTATATGGCAGTTGATAAACTGAGTGAGACATCAAAAAAGGGTAGAATGGATCATTTTGACCAGTACAAACCAGAGATACATGGAAAAGCCAAAGAGAGTAACGGAAAGTTCCCTCTTTCTGATGAAGTTGTTGAATTTTTTAGATCTCGAGGCTGGAACCTATATGAAGTTAGGCCAGAACATGAGAGCAGGCCAGATCTTTTCATTCCAACTGGCGCTGTTGATACAGTTACATTCAATAGGTCTTATGCTGTATTACCTGCATGTTCACCTTCATCTCACTTTGAAAGAGTTATGTCATTAATGTATCATGCCCAGGAAACTAATCAATTACCAACTATGAGACTATCTCAACATGAGGTTTCAGTTTTAGACTTTATTACATTCCACAGAGATGCTGTTAGAATTACGTTCATGGATACGCTACAAGTAAAAGTACCTTACTTTAATTTGAAATCATCACTTAGTCTTATGTCTAGCTATGTTGGACCAAATACTCCTAAGGGTGATGGTATGCACTAATTTGTAGAAATATAGCTCTTCTTTTCTTCTTCGCATAATGTACCAACATTATACGGTTCATATAATTCAGGTATTCATTACTTCGTAACTTTTTATTTAATGTCTCTAATTTAAATAAAAAACCCCACATTTTTTGTTACGCAACAAGCCCTGAAAATGTACAGAAACCCAACTGAGTTTCTCAGAAGCTTTTTTTAACGAAAGCCAAACTAAGGTTTTAACTTAATAGAAACTTTAATAAAAATTATCTACATCGCGTTACCCCAATTTTTGGACAATAAGAATTGATTACACACCTGCTGCAAAACGGAGAATTTGTCAAGCAAACGTTTTGACCGTGTCTAACAAGTAAGTCATTAAGGTCATGCCAATACTTTTTGGGTACAATTTCCATGAGCATATCCATTGCTTTGTCAGGATACTTTGTTTTTATCCAACCCAATCTATTAGAAATTACCAGAACGTGCACATCTACCGGTATGAAATTTGATTTATTAAATCCATAAACTAAAGTTATTGCACCGCATTTTTTTCCAACTCCGGACAATTTTGTCAATTCTTCCATTGTATCCGGAACCTTGCTATTATACTCATCAACCAAAACCTTGCATGTTTTTTTAATGTATTTTGCTTTTGTCGGATAAAAACCAACTGGAAATATTAATTTCTCAATTTTTTTATTGGATAATTTTAATATTGCTTTTGGTGTTTTAGCTATTGCAAACAATCTTTTAGCAGCAGGTCCAGTAGTGGTATCCTTAGTCCTCAAACTCAATATGCAAGAAATCAAAACCTGAAAAGGGCTTCTAGTTCTTTCTCCAATTTCTGTAGCAATTGGATTTTCAAAACTCTCAACCTCTTTCTTCAGCAAAGAAATTATTTTATCGATATTTTTTATCCTTTTTGCCATTGGAAAACAATATTCAGTATTATTTATATACAATTCGTTTTTTGATTATTAGATTTAAAAATTATTTCCAAAAATATTTAAATAAACCTTTAATCCAAAACTCAATGGAAAAACCAACTAAAATTCTTTCAGATGAACATGTGCATATTTTAAAAGTAGTTAATGCATTAATAAAAGAATGCGATGCACTAGAAGATGGAAAAGGCCTGGATAAAGATTTTTTTGAAAAAGCTGTAGATTTTATACAAAATTATGCAGATAAATTCCATCATGCGAAAGAAGAAGACATATTTTTTGTTGAACTAAATAAAGATGATGTCCAAATGCATTGCAATCCAGTTGAGCAGATGCTCCTAGAACATAACCTTGGAAGGGATTTTGTAAAAGGATTAGTAGAAGGCATAGAAAAAGATGACAAAAACAAGGTAATTGAAAATTCCAGGGGTTATTCTCAACTTCTGCAAGAGCACATATACAAAGAAGATAATATACTGTATCCGATGGCAGATGAAGCTTTAAATGAGGATATACAAAAATCAATTCTAGACAAGTTCAAAAAAGCAGAACAGGATAAATTTACTGAAGGGACTAAAGAGAAATATATTGAACTTGCAAATGAAATGGAAGGTAAAGTAAAAACAGATTAATTCTTATTTCAAAACCTTTCCAGTCTTCCTGCTCCACAACAGCAAATCCAGTTCATCAAAAGGAATATCAATTTCATTACTAAACTTTTTCATTTTCTGCTCAATTTCTTTGTATTTATCTCTTGTCATAGGCATCTTTACTTCATCAACAACCCCAAATTCCAGCAAAGAACTTAAAATATGCTTGTCCAATATAGCATAGCCTTTAATTCCAATATTCCTCAAAAAATGCGAAGCTTCTTTATAACCAAAGCCCTTTACATTCTCAACAAAAAAATCCCTCAAACCCTCAAAATCATTTCTAAAAGATTCAATTTTCTCTTTCAATTTAAAATCAAACCCCTTCTGCAAATATTCCCTGGTATAAACAATATAAGCAGGCCTTAAGTTCTTGAACCGATAAATTTTCTCAAGCTTTGCAGTCATTTCCTCAACCTTGCCATTAATCAACAGATCTCTGATAGCATCTATGCTTATCATTCCCATCTCAGCAGAGGTATTTGCAGTCAAGATGCAAAAACAGAGCTCCTCAAATAACCTAACATTATCATTAGTATCAACTTCCCTTAACTCCATCTTCCCATCCTCAAAAAACCAGGAGCAAGACCCATCATAGAATTTATCGAACTCTTTTAACCTAAAAATTATTTTATTTTTTTTCAAAAGATATTCTTTTTTCAGATTCCTTAATGCCAGGTTATCTGTTAACTTTATGTTTTGCATTTTTTAAATTCAACTATCTTTATTATTCCTTTTTAAGATATTTTTTATTTATTCTGAGCCATTGAATTTATTTTATATTTCATTAATTATTTATTTTTTTATTATCTTTTAATGGAATTTTTATTTTGTTTTTTTATTCATTGGACTATTGAATTTCAAAAATTAGTTATTTTAATTATTTTTAAATTGTTATTACTTTTAATTGAAATTATTTTATTGAAAACTATAATTGCCTATTTTACAATGGATTCTTCATTTCCAATTGGATTATTCTTTATTGTTTTTTATTAAAGTAATTTGTTGATTTAATTTTTATTGAAATTTTTATTTTTTCATTGAAAACTTTTTAATTGTATAATCTTAATTTTTTATTGGCTATCTTCACCTCATCCTTCTCAACCAATTAGTCAGATTCAACTGATTCTCCTTCAATCCACGCAACAACAAAACCTGATCATCTCTGCTTCCAAACCTATAGATAGAAATCCCTTTGCATCCTAATTCATAAGCCATTAAGTAAGTATTTTTAACATCTTCTACTGTAGCTTCTTTTGGTAATGTAACAGTTTTTGAAACAGCATTATCAACATGTTTCTGAAAAGCGCTTTGTATTTTAACATGATACTCCGGCTCAATATCATAAGAAACAACAAAAACATCCCTTATTTTTTGAGGAATAGAAGCAATTTTCTGTATAGAGCCTTTTTTTGCTATATATTTCATTAATTCTTCCCTATACAATTTATTTTTTTTCATAATATCTTCAAAATTTTTATTTACATTTAGAATCTCAGTTTCGTCATGCAGGACCCTTACAAAACTCAAAGCAAATAAAGGCTCAATACCAAAAGAAACACCGGCAATTATGCTAACACTTCCAGTAGGGGCTAAAGTTAACCTGGTTGCATTTCTTAACCTCAATTGATTTCCTTTGAAGTGTTTGCTTTCTTTATTGTAAATACTATCTTCCCAATTTTCAAATACCCCTCTTTCTTTTGCCAATTCAACAGATGCTTTGTCTGCTTCCTTCCTGATAAATCGCATAATTTTATCTGTAACCTTAATAGCCTTTTCTGAATTGTAAGGAATTTCTAACTTAACTAGCATATCTGCAAATCCCATTACTCCTAGTCCTATCTTCCTGTTCTTTTTTACAATCTTGTTAGTTTCAGGATTGGGATATTTGCACATATCAATAACATTATCTAAAAAATGGATTGCCTTGATTACAATTTTTTCCAATTTATGAAAATCTATTTTTCCTTTCTCCACAACATTTGATAAATTTACAGAACCTAAGTTTGCAGCTTCATAGGGCAGTAAAGGCTGCTCCCCGCAGCTGTCTGTTGCTTCCAGATTGCCTACTTCCGGAGTAGGATTTTCATCATTAATCTTATCAATGAACAATACTCCAGGATCTCCGGTTTTCCATGCAATCTCAGAAATTAAATTTAGAATTCTTTCAGAATCTTCTTTGCCTTTTTTATTTGTTCTTGGATTAATGATATCATATTCTTTTTTCCTCTTTAAGGATTTCATAAACTTATCAGTTATGGCAACTGAGATGTTAAAGTTCTCTAAAACTTTTTCCTCAGATTTTATTGTAATGAAGTCTTCAATATCTGGGTGGTCTACTCTCAATATACCCATATGAGCCCCTCTTCTTAAGCCTCCAAGCTTAATCTGCTCAGTTACAGCATCAAAGATTTTCATAAAGGATAACGGCCCGGAAGAAAATCCAGTAACTGATCTTATCATTTCGTTTTTTGGCCTCAAATGAGAAAAATTAAATCCGGTTCCAGACCCGGATTTAGAAATTCTTGCAGCATAATGCAATGATTTAAAGATAGAATCCAAGTCATCTTCAACTGGCAGCACAAAACATGCAGCTAATTGCTGCAGTCTCCTTCCAGCATTGAACAAAGTAGGGCTATTAGGCAAGAAATCAGATTTTATCATTAAATTATAAAACTCTTTTTCTACTTTGTCAATATGATTTTTGACTTTTTTATTTCTCTCTAATAATCTTTCAAAGTCTTTTGTTTTTACAATGTCATAATATTCTTTATTTTGTTTTTTTTGCAGTTCTTCTATTTCCTCACTTAATAAATATTTAGCATCAGCTAAAGCTATATTATTTGCGACTCTCTTAAACATATCTTCCGGTTTTTCGGTAATACTACCTTCTTTATCCTTCTTTAGATATCTTTTTTCCAATATCTGCAATGAATTATTGCTTAGTTTTAGTTTTGTCATCTTACAAATAAATAGATCTCATGCTGCTTTTGCGAGTTAAGCGAAACATGCATTTCTCCAGTAGATTGTTTTACATTTAAAAATTCCATTTCTATCAATTCTTTAATTGCTTCCTCAGTTATTTTTTGCCCCCTTAAATGCTTAGGGATGCATTTCTTTAGATTAGTTAATTCTGTATGCCTGCCACCCCAAATATTCAAGTTTATTAATTTCCTTAGAAACCTTACCATTATATATTTTTTGTCCATAAAGCGAGGTTTTATCAAAAAATACTTAAAGATTTGCTCCAAATAAGGAACATATACGTTCCAAAATAGAAACATTTAAATATCAATTAATTCTATAATCTTTCTATGGAAGAGACAATTTTCACAAAAGCAATTGGAAACACACCAAAAATAAAAGTCTTAGAATTCTTAATAGAAGGCAGAGAACTGGATTATTCTATTTCAGACATAGCAGAAGGCGCAGGCATTGGAAGGACAACTTTATTCAGGATATGGAATGATATTGTAAATTTAGAATTAGTGAAGCACACTAGAGATATAGGCAACGCAAAACTTTACAAATTAAATACTGAAAATGAATTTGTAAAGAAGATGGTTGATTTATTCGATACTTTAGTCATAGAGCCTTTGAAAGGGAAAAAGATTGTTAAAAACCTATAGTTATTTTTGCAGTTCAAAACTCAATTCCCTTTCTTGCTTTTATGCCTTTATCCCATGGATTTTTTACCTTTTTAACAACATTAACATAATCCGCTTTATCAATTATTTCCTGTGGCGCTTCTCTTCCAGTAAAATATAACTCAACATTACCATGATTTTCAATTAGCTCCAAAACATCTTTGATTGGAATAAGGCCTTTATCCAAAACCACGTTTATCTCATCCAAAATTACCAAATCATAATCTCCGGATTCTATAATTTTTTTTGCATGCTGGAATCCAAGTATAGCTGCCTCTTTTTCCTCATCATCCGGATTAAAAACAAATTTGCTCCCTTTATCCCTGAACTCATCTAATTTTTCCTGCCTTTCTTTTATAGCATCAACACCAAATTGCATTATCCCCATTCCTGGCAGATGCTTCTTTATTATATATAATTCCCCAGTTGTTCCGGACTTAAGAAACTGTATCATAAAAACTCTTAAGTTAGCGCCTAAAGCCCTCACAGCCAATCCTATTGACCCGGTAGTCTTGCCTTTTCCATCCCCTGTTACAACATGCACTAGCCCAAGATGCTCCTTATCTTCATCCCCTTCCACTATAATCTTGTCCTTTATCTTCGTTACCATTTACAGAACTGAGACATACTCCTGCATTTTTAATAGTTTTCTAAAAAATAAAGCTCTATTGCGTATTGTGAAGTTGAGGTAGGCTCGACTTGGAATAAGGCTAGTTTTTTTAGGTGGCTATAGATAGGTTCTTGATTATTAAATAATGTTTTTAGTTTAGATAACATATTGATCACCTCCTGAATTTTAGAAAAGAGTGAATAAAATGGTGATTGTTTTTTACTAAGAATTATGTGGATTTAGTAAGCATTGCCCGATGGTACCTCTCCCACAAATCTGATTCCCTGCCTGGCAGTCCGCAAATGTGTTGTACATTATAAGTGAGTCCAAGTTGTTCTAATAAAGTTCTTGAATCCTCCAGGAATTTATTCGGAACAGGATTGATTAATATTCGACCTTCTGGCTTTAGGACTCTTGCTGCTTCTTTAAGATAGCCTCTCATTTCTTCTCTATGCTGTCGGTATTGGGTTCCTGCTCGCCTTCTTCCTCTTCTGTTGACTTTCGTTCCAGAAGGCATTAGATGGGTATAATGGTAGTTCACTCCCATTCTAAAAACAGAAAGGTATGAAAGAATAACATCATAATGTTCAATGTCCTAGGAATGCGCATTGCATCACCTCTTATAAGGAATTCATTTGCAGAAACTAATGGGTCAATGCCTTCGGCATCAATACCGTTTTCTCTCAGAAAAGCAACAAATAAAGAATTTTTTCCACATCCCAAATCAAGTACACTTTTCCCTTGAAGATCCTCCGGAGTTATTCCAAGATAGCTGGATATATCAGTAACGCCATGTTCATTATCATACATGCATAGTCCCATTGTTGCCAGAAGAGTAGATGAGTTTAAAAAATTTTGTCTTAGCTAACCTTTTTTTAAGAATTCCGATTTATTTGTTATATAGACTTTTTATTCCAAACAATCAGACAATTATTTACTTCTAGATTCTTAAATACAAAATTTCATTATAAAGATGGGGTGCATTATTTACTCCATTAAACATAGTTACAATTAAGTCATCAGCTTGTGTTACAACATTTTACAATAACCATAGTTATCCATTAGGTTTACTAATTAAAACCATACAAAATATTTCTTAATTAACAAAATAAAAAAGAATCACTTACACAAAGCCCAACCACAAGCCTTGCATGAAACACATCCTTCTTGCACAACTACTTTTGCATCGCATTCAGGGCATAATCTTGTTTTTACTTCTCCAACTTGCATAACTACTTCTCCAGCTGGTACATCCATCTCTGATAAGTCCTTATTTGCAAAAACCTCTTCTTCCTTAACTTCTGGTGCTTCTGCTGCAACCCCAGCCTCTTCTACAACTTTTTTTGTTTCTTTCTTTGGCGCAACTAAAACCTGGTCTTTAATGCTCGAGTCTCTAAAAACAGTAACGCCTTTGCATCCAAGCTTATAAGCTAAAGCATAGCTTTCTTTCATGTCATCCACTGTTGCATTTGCTGGGAAATTATTTGTTTTTGATATTGAGCTATCAACCCATTTCTGGAATGATGCTAAGGCTTTTATGTGGTCATTGGGATTTATATTCAATGCTGTCACAAACACTTTCTGCAGTTCTTGGGGGAAGCCCTCTAAACCTTGTACTGAGCCTCCATTATCACATATCTCCTGCATCAATTCATCTGAATAAAGCCCTTCTTTCTTAAGAGCTCTCTCAAAGGCAGGGTCAACATAATAAAAACTTCCAACTTTAACATTTTTCTCAAAAGCTAAGCTATAAACAGGTTCCATTCCAGATGAACAGCCAGCTATCATGGAAATGCTGCCGGTTGGAGCAATGACTGTAGTATAACTATTCCTTATACCATATTTTTTAACATCCTCACTTAACTTATCCCAGTCAAGGTCCCACTCATCTTTTAGCTCAAAACCTCTAAATGGAAGATTTCCTTCCTTGTAAAAGCTCTTGTCATAATATGGTAATTTTTCCCTTTTTTTTGCAAGCTCTACGCTTTCAACCTTTGAATAGTAAGCAATAAATTGCATTAGCTTTTCCATAAATTTTCTGCCTTCTTCAGTATTATAAGCTAGTCTCATCTCATACAGCAAATCCCCAACACCCATGACACCCAATCCAATCTTCCTGGTATTAATACTCATCTCTTCTATCTGTTTTAAAGGGAATTTATTTATATCAATAACATTATCAAGCAATCTGGTGCTTTTATACACTGCTTCTTTTAACCCATTCCAGTCATAATATACATTGCCTTTCTCATCCTCTTTTGCAAACGCCCATACATTTATGCTCCCTAGATTGCACGGCTCATTAGGATACAATAACACCTCCCCACATGGGTTAGTTGTCACTATAGGCCCCAATCCCTCATAAAATGGATTATATTTATTTACAGTATCATGAAAAATAACTCCTGGCTCTGCGCTTTCCCATGCCTGGTAAACCAGTTTATCAAACAGCATTTTAGGATTTATTGTTTTAACAACCTTCCCGTCTCTTGGATTTACTAAGGGGTAAGGCTCATTTTTTTCATAATGCTCCCAGAAATCAGGCATCATTAGAATAGATATGTTAAAATTCCTTAACGCTTTGTTCCCTTCTTTGGATGTTATAAATTTTTCAATGTCTGGGTGATTGCTGTTCATTATGCCCATGTTTGCTCCTCTTCTAATACCGCCCTGCTTTACAACCTCTGTCATCGTGTCAAACATTCTCATAAATGACAACGGCCCGGAAGCAGCTCCTGAAGTAGAGCTTACAAAATCTCCTTCTGCTCTTATTTTTGAGAAATTAAACCCAGTTCCACCGCCACTTTTATGGATGATTGCAGTATACTTTAAGGTATCCATTATGCTTTCCATGCTATCTTCTATACCTAAAACAAAACATGCGCTGCCCATACCTAAAGAATTTCCAAAATTAGCAATAGCAGGAGTGTTAGGCATGAACTTTCTTTCTACCATCAAATTATAATACTCCTCTACAAATTTCTCATACTCCTTAAAATGACCTTGCTCCAGCAACTCTAAAAATTGGCTCCAAGAGACCTTCATCTTTTTTTCTTTATTATAGCGCTCATAAACTCTTCTCATACCTTCCATATGATATCTGTTTAGTTTATATTTTCCGATTGAGAATTTGTTGCCATATTCTGCTGGATTAAAATCTCCTATCTCAAAAACATTTTGATTACTATTTACATCATAGACCTGTTCATCATAGAAAATTTCTGGTATTCCTAAATGTACTGCAACTCTTGTAAACAGCTGCTTAGGATCTTCTATAAGCTTCCCTTTTTCATCTCTTCTTAAATATCGTGATTTTAGAACTCTTAATGCATTAACATCAAACCTTTTATCAACCTCATCTAAATAGTCTTTTTCAAGCACCTTCATCTTTTCTTTTCTTTGCTCTGCCCTTTTTTGCCTGTAAACAATATATGCTTTTGCTGTTTTTACATGTCCAGTTTCAATTAGAATTTTCTCAACTAAATCCTGCAGCTGCTCAACTGTAGGAATACCCTCAGCTTGCTTTTCTAGCTCTTTAACAACACCATCTGCCAGTTTTTCCGCTTCTTCCTTGTTTTGGCCGCCAATAGAACCTGCAGCCTTTAATATAGCATTTGCTATCTTGCTTTTTTCAAACTCCACTACGCTTCCATCTCTTTTTTTTATCTCAGAAATATTTTGCGCCATTCTAACCATCTTTTTTACTACTCAAAATAACCACAACATATTGTATATAACCTAGTTACAAACCACAACATATTGTGTTTTCAACAACTTTTCAATGAGGCAACTTATATTTAAATATTTTGGTTATAAAATATATAGATTTTTTGGGTTATGTTATAAGATATGTATCAGTGTTATAATCCTAACAAATCAATACCTTTAAATAAATAATAAAATTTGCTATACTCTAACTGCACATACTCGCATTAAAATATTATGCAAAGAGTTTGTGTAGAAGTCTAATACTTCTATGCATGATTAGTCATTATGATAAATTATATTAAGATATATTGAATTTGGAGGCTTATAAAAATGCAGGAAAAACAACTACCGCCATTAAAAAGAATAGACAAAGCAGAATGGGAAATCAGTACAGATTACAAAAAAGGAATGCAAGTTCCAGCAAAAATATTTGCTACAGAAGCACTTCTTAAAAATATGGATTACTCTGTATATGACCAGCTAACCAATGTAGCTACACTGCCTGGAATAATAAATCATGCAATGTGCATGCCCGATGGTCACTCCGGATATGGTTTTCCGATTGGAGGAGTTGCAGCCTTTGACACAGAAAAAGGCATCATAAGTCCAGGTGGAGTGGGTTTTGATATAAACTGCTTAGTTAAAGGATCACAAATAATGACAGAATTTGGCTATAAAAAACCCATCCAGGATTTTGAAGCAGGTTTTATAGACATAGAAAACCCAAATTCCCCTTATATCCTTAAATCAAAAAAATATCAACAATCTATTCTTTCATTTGATATTGACCAAAAGTTGTTTTCTTCCAAAGAAATTCTTTATTTTATGAAGAAAAAACATTTTGGCTCAATATTCCAAATAAAAACAAGATTGGGCTATGCAATTCAGGTTACAGAAGACCACCCAATCCTTACAAAAAAAGGAATGATAAAAGCAAATGCTCTCAAAAAAGAGCAAGAGATTGCCATCTGCCCATTTAAAGGCGTTTCTTATGAAGAGATTACAGACAATAAACTTCTTATAGAAAGTGAAACTATATATACAAAACAAGAAAAAGATGAGTTGAAAAAAAGAGATCTTTTGCATCTGAATTCAAGACATCCTAAATTGCCCCTGATTACAAAATTATTTGGCTACTTATTGGGAGATGGAAGTATCTATTTTTCTGGGAAAAAAGGCTATGTTAATGCATATGGTCCGGAAGAAGACCTGAAAAAAATTCAAGCTGACTTTAAGAAATTGGGTTTTTCAGCAAAAATATATTCAAGATTAAGAGAGCATGATATTCCAACAAAGTATGGAAACGTTAATTTCAAAACTAAACATTATGAACTCCATGTCCCTTCAAAATCATTAGCAAAACTGTTTTTTGCGCTTGGTTATCCTCAAGGTACAAAAACATCTGTTTCTTACTTAATTCCCGGATGGATAATGCAAGGCCCGCTCTGGATAAAACGATTATTTCTATCTGGGTTTTTTGGAGCAGAGCTTTCTAAGCCTAGGACACATACAAAAACGGGATTTGATTGTCCTACTGTCTCAATAAACAAAAATAGCATTCTTTTGGATAATGTGAGAGAATTTTCCATACAGATAATGTGTTTATTAGAGGAATTTGGAGTGAAGACTCATAAATTACAGGAAAGGAAAGACTACAAAAACAGGTTTGGACCCACTCATAGGATTAAATTACAAATTTCCTCGGAAGAGAATAATCTGCTCAATTTATGGGAGAAAATAGGTTTTTCTTACAATAAAAAAAGAGAATTACTGTCTAGAATAGGAATTCTTTATATCAAAGAAAAAAAACTATTGACTCAAAAGAGAAAAGAAATAGCTTCTAAGATTAAGGAACTTAAAAGAAAAGGTCTTAAATTAAAAGAAGTTACAAAATTAATTAATTCACCTTATTGCAACGAAAGATTTATTGAAAGACATTACTATGAAAATGCTGCACAGAGGATAACATTAAGTTTCACATCATTTAATGATTTTATTAAACTCAAGAATGAAGAATTATCAGAATATGGAACTTTATATGATAAGATAGAATATATTAAAAAAATTCCATATGATGATTATGTTTATGATTTCAATGTGCCAAAAACTCATAGTTTTATTGCAAACAATTTTGTTGTGTCAAACTGCGGAGTTCGTCTAGTGCTTACTAATCTGACTTACAATGATGTAAAGGACAAGACAAAATCATTGGTTAATAACTTATTTGAAAAAATTCCTGCAGGAGTGGGCAGGAAAGGAGAATTAAGGTTAAACGAATCAGATTTCAGGGAGGTAGTAGAGCAAGGCTCCAAATGGTGTATTGAAAAAGGCTATGGCTGGAAAGAAGATTTGGAAAAAACAGAGGAAAAAGGCCATATGGACGGTGCAGATTCAAAAGCAGTAAGCAGCAAAGCAATCTCCCGTGGCTTAAGTCAGATAGGCACTTTAGGCTCTGGTAATCATTATCTTGAGCTCCAGCATGTAAGGGAAGAAAATATCTTTGACAAGGAAATAGCAAAAAAATTAGGACTGTTCCCTGACCAAATTGTGATGATGGTTCATTGTGGAAGCAGGGGTTTTGGCCATCAGGTAGCATCTGATTATTTACAGCTTTGCTTAAAAGCAATGAAATCAAAATATAATATGGATATATTAGACCGTGAACTAAGCTGTGTTCCTTTTAAAAGCAAGGAAGGCCAGGATTATTTTTCTGCAATGAAATGCGCAGTTAACATGGCCTTCGCTAATAGGCAACTTATTATGCACAGGATTAGAGAAGTCTTTTCAGAAATATTCTCAGCAGACGCAGAAAAACTAGGACTTAAACTGGTTTATGATGTCTGCCATAACATAGCTAAGTTAGAAAACCATATTGTTGATGGAAAGGAAAAAGAAGTTTTAGTCCATAGGAAAGGCGCTACAAGAGCTTTTGGTCCTGGAAGAAAAGAACTCCCAAAAGAATACCAAAAAATAGGCCAGCCAGTTATTATTGGTGGCTCTATGGAAACAGGCTCTTATTTATTATTGGGAACAGATGAAGCAGAAAGAAAGACTTTTGCCAGCACAGCCCATGGTTCTGGAAGAGTGATGTCAAGAAGCCAGGCAAAAAGAACATGGAGAGGAGAGACATTACAAAAAGATCTTGAAAAAAAAGGAATCTACATTAAAACAACCTCCTTTGCAGGATTGGCAGAAGAAGCCGGAGGGGCTTATAAGCCGATAGCGTCAGTTATCGATGCTTGTGAAACTGCAGGCATTTCAAAGCCTGTAGCAAAATTCCTCCCTATAGGGAATATTAAAGGAACTGCAGGACTTAGCCTTATTGTGCCAATATTTGTGATTGTATTAACTCTCTTAATTTCCTTATTGGCTTTTTAACATCATCCCATTTCACTAATCCTTTACTATATAGGAAAAGTGCTAAATTTTTTCTTTTTATTTTTTCTTCATGTTTCAATTTTAATATGGAGAGTAATTTTATTGTTTCTTCTTTTTTGTATATGTCCATAGCATAGTAATCTTTATTGTACTTTATTATTCTTCCGTTCCAATTTCTTGATTCTCCTACTCCAAAATTCTTATAGAAACTTGGATGGTAACCCATTTCTTCTAAAATTGATTTTATTTGATTCAATAGTTTCTTATCTTGACCAAAAACTCTGATTACATATTGGAAATAGTCTCCTGCTTTTCTTATTATTACGCTTCCATCAGCATCAATAAACCCAGAGAGAAAAGAAACAAAATTATTTTTATTTATCCAATTTGGTAACCCTTCTTTTTTCCGCTCTTCAAGAAAGCTAAAGCTTTTGTAATCTAGATCAATAAAAAGACCCCATTCTTTCTTTTTTGCCCTGTATTTAGAATTTACTTTACCAAATTTACTAAATTCTTTAATAAACAAATCAACAAAACTTCTATGTGTTGTATGAGTTATTGCTCTTAAAGTAAATTTTGATCTTTTAAATACGTGAACATCTCCTAAAACAAAACCATAGAGATAAGTTTTATCTTGCGAATCTCCATAAAAAGGAATTTTTTTATGTTTTAAATTAGAAATCAATATTGCTTCATCATTATCTAAAATTCTCATATCATTTTCTACCAATATTTTTCTAACAGTTCCTCTGCTTATCTTGTGATTTCTAGCTAAAGCTCTTATTGATTTTACTTCTTTGTAATCACTCAAGACTTTTTCAACATCAATATGCTTCCTTCTGCTGATAGTGATAGATTCTTTATTTTTTCTTCGTACAAGCCCAAATCTTCTAAAACTCTTCCTTAAAGTTTCAGGGCATATATAGATATTGTACTCTTTTTCTAAAAATTCCTTTGTGTCTTTTACAGAATTACCTTCTTTATAAAATTCATAAGCAACATTCAACAGATCTTTTGTTAATTTCATTTTACTTCACCTTCAAAGTTTTTTATTTTCTCAAAACTTTGAAGTCTTAGAAAAAGAGAACTCTAAGCGAAACTGTGTAATTGCTTTTCGTGTCGTTTTTGACCGAAAAGTATTATTTAGAAGTTTTGCGTGTTCTCTTTTTTCAATTGAACTTAGAACAAGCTAGTTTATAAACCTCACGCGTGAATGTCCAGTGGGTTTTATGTCCAGTGCTTATTTTCAATATAGAAACAATAACTGAACAATAGATATGAAAAATAAGTTTGTGGACTATGGAATTCAATCAATATAAGTCTTAAAATCTAAAAATATTGAGGAGTTTGTATAACAGCAATATACAAACCCTCCTTTAATTTCTCCCGCACACTTTTCCATAACTATTATAAAATCAAAATATTTTCAATTATAAAATGCCATACAAATACATAGAAGGACTAACAACAGCAGATGTAGCCTTTGAAGCCAAAGGCAAAACTCTCAATGAACTTTTTGAAAGCGCAGCCCTGGCTCTATTTGACATTATGGCAGAGCCAAAAAAAGTAAGCAAGAAAATAAAAAAAACATTTTCAATAGAAAAAGATAATTTAGAAGAATTAATGTATAATTTTCTTGACGAAATATTATTTTTTAAGGATTCTGAGTCAATGGTTTTTAATTCTTGCAAAGTTAATGTCAAAAAAATTGAAAAATTAAAATTGGAAGCAACTTTATTTGGAGACAAAGTAAACCATAAAAAACAAGAACTAAAAGTAGATCCCAAAGCAGTAACAATGCACAAATTTGAAGTAAAAAAAGAAAAAGACAGCTATAAAGCAAGAGTTATCATAGATATTTAGTCAGCTTTCTTCTTCCCAACAATCTCATTCATCTTTTTAACTGCTTCCTCGACATCTTTGTCTGTCTTCCCATGCGCTTTTAAGCCATCTTCTAAACTTTCAAAAGCGCCTCCATGGCATCCAATACAATGAATCCCTAGCTCCATGAAAACTTCAGAAGTCTCAGGATTTTTTTGCAATATTTCTCCAATAATCATATCTTTTGTTATTTTTCCTGTTTCAGATTTTTGTTCCATGTTTTCACCCTATTTATTTGCAGCCTCAAACAACTCGTTGACTTTATCCCAATTAATCACATTAAAAAATGCTTCTATATATCCTGGCCTATCAGGACCATATTTTTTGTAGTAACCATGCTCCCACACATCTATAACAAGCAAAGGAACCTTACCAACACTTAATGGGCTGTCTTGATTTGGAGTAGACATAATCTCCAATTCCTCATTGTTTAAAACTAACCATGCCCAACCGCTTCCAAAATGAGTAGCAGCAGCATTTGAAAATTCATCTTTAAACTTTTCAAAGCTTCCAAACTTTGCCTCAATAGCTTCTTTAATCTTACCGCTAATAGCAACATCCTTCTTCAATATCTGCCAGAAAAAATTATGGTTTACAAAACCCCCACCATTATTTCTAACAGCACTCTTTATATTTTCAGGAACACCATCCAAATCCTTTAATAGTTCTTCTGGACTCTTTTCCTCCAACTCAGAATTGTCCTTTAATGCGCCATTAAACTTATCACAATAAGCCTGATGATGCTTGTCATGATGAATTTTCATTGTTTCTGCATCTATATAAGGCTCTAAAGCATCATAGCCATATGGCAAGGGTTCTAATTTAAACATATTTTAACATCTCCAATTAAAAAAGAAGTTTTCGTAGGTTTAAAAACATTCTGTTTAATATCTAAAATCCAAATAAAAACTGTAAAATTCCAAAATTCTGCAAAAATTTCTGACTAAAACTCATATATAAAGTTTAAAAAGAAAACGAAACTCTCCTATCCAATTATCTATTTTGC
>NYYQ01000024.1 GCA_002686855.1 Candidatus Woesearchaeota archaeon
ATACAAAGAATTAGAAATGAAGAAATTAGTGACAGGGTGAAACCACGTGAACTAGATATTGACGGTACAAGGTTGCCTCTAGATGATGATTCTACAGATATTAGTTTTATGGCTACTGTACATCACCACTTAAATCACCCCGCAAAAACATTTAAGGAGATTGGAAGGACCACACATGAAGGTGGTAGATTGTTTGTATTTGGCGCAGTTAGGGAGGATCTCGAAGGTCATCATTTAGATGATTCTTTTCCTATGAAAAGAGAAATTGACGCTAGGAGGTATCCAACATTAACGCAAATGGTAAAATTTTTTGAAGATGCCGGGTTTGAATACCGGGAACCAGTATCATTGTTAAGAGATGATAATTTACCAAAGGATTGGGATTATCTGAAATCGATTGAAGATACTTCTCATAATTCAGCTTTAAACAAGAATAAAAGAGAATATCCTGAGGGATTTGCAGCAGGAGTAGAGAAGGAGAGAAAAATAGTTGAAGCTGGAGCAAAGAGGGTCCAAGACGGCACTGGAGATTGGGATAGATTTAGTACATGGAGAAAAATTTATTGGGGTATTAAAAAATAAAATTATTTCTATATAACTTTTAAAAGTAGAAAAATGAATCAACAAAGTGGACTTCAAAAATATGACAAAGTTGTACAGTGGCTAAAAGACAATCTGAAATATCATCTTGTCAACTCTGCTGCCCAGGTTAGTGTCGCAACTCCGATCATGGCTGCTTATGAAACTTTTATTGTTGGAATTTCAGATGAACAATCATTATATGCTCGTTTATTGGGAGCATCTTTAACATTCCTAGGGGCTGGTTACCTTGAGGCAAAATTTAGAGATCGGATAAGGAAAAAATTCAATGTAAAGGGCACATCCCCTGAATATATACAAGGTCCAGTGGACACCGGTTCAAAAATTGTATTTAATTTAGTAAGGTTTCCAGCTGTGTATACTGCAATTGGTGTAAGAAGCCTAGAAGAACTTGGAAAATTAACCGGCTTTGGAGTTGGATACAGCGTTGCTAGTGGTTATTTTTCAGGATACGCAATGGATTTGGCTAGTGACTTAACAGGAATGGAAGAATCCCAAAGAATCCCAAGATTCATTAGAAATCGATCGAAGTCAGCTAAAAAGGTTATTTTAGCTGGACTTATTGCATCTACATTACTCCTTACTGGAGGAATTTATTTAACTTCTGATAATAATGGACAACAACAAACCATAGAACAAAGTGTAGAATCCGCTACTCCAAACACAGAAAATCTAGAAAGTATTCTTACCACGCAAGAACCGCATAGAAACTGAATAAGGTAAGCAGAATGTTCTTGATTTTAGAAAACGACATAAGCAACGGAAAACAGTGTTTTCGAGCTTTGCTACGCAAAGTTTTATTTCATTTAGTATGTTATTTTATATATAGTAGCGGCTATTTGTTATCCAATTATTTATGTCCGCTACTATTTTTTGATAAGGTTTATAAAAAAAGTTCTATATCTTTAATCTATGTCACAAAAAGAAATTATTGGAAAAGGAACTATAGCTAAACTAAAGGAAATCTTGTCTGAGCGCAAACTAAATAATATCTTTTTGGTTACTGGCAAAAGTTCTTATGAGAAATCAGGCGCAAAGGATGCTATTGAGCCTATTTTATCAGATTATAAAGTAACACATTTCTATGATTTTGAAGTAAATCCAAAAGTAAAGGATATTGAGAAAGGAATGGAAATTTTTAAAAAAAATAATTGTGATTTTGTGATTGCAATTGGTGGAGGAAGTGTTATGGATATAGCTAAGTCAATTAATATTTTAGCTTCCAATGAAGGAAATCCAACAGAATATATAAAAAATCAAAAAAATATAGAAAACAAAGGAAAAGTTTTAGTTGCTGTTCCTACAACATCAGGTTCTGGTAGTGAAGCAACAAGATCCACTGTTGTTTATATAGACAAAACAAAATATTCTTTAGATCATGAATTTATAATCCCAGATTATACGATTGTTGATTCGCAACTTACAATGAACCTTCCAAAGCATATAACAGCATCTGCTGGAATGGATGCTTTATCACAAGCAATAGAGTCTTATTGGTGCATTGATTCAACTGAAGAATCTAAAGATTATGCAAGAAAAGCGATAAAACTTATAATGGGAAATCTTATTGATGCTGTAGATAATCCAACTAGAGAATCAAGAGAAGCGATGGCAGAAGCATCTTTTCTGGCTGGCAAGGCTATCAATATTTCAAGAACAACAGCTTGTCATGCAATTGCATATCCAATTACTTCCTATTTTGGTGTTCCTCATGGCCATGCAGTTGCATTAACGCTTGCTCAAATGTTGGTTTATAATTCTAAAGTTACAGAAAAAGATATTTTAGACAAAAGAGGGATTAATTATGTTCATGAAACTCTTAAAGAGATTGCTGGTTTGATTGGTGCTGACGATATACAAGATGCTAACAAGAGGATAACTTCTTTGATGGAAGAAATAGGGCTAAAAACAAGATTAAGTGAAATAGGAGTTAAAACAGACGAAGATATCGAAATAATAATAAAAAATGGATTCAATCCTCAAAGAGTTAATAATAATCCAAGATTATTGACAGAAGAAACTTTAAGAAATGAAATTTTAGATGAGATAAAATGAAAGCAATAATTTTTAATTCTGGAATTGGCAGTAGAATGCGTCCTTTTACAAATGAAAACCCAAAATGTTTGATTAAGCCTAATGAAAAAACCATTTTAGGGCATGAAATAGAGAATCTTTTGCATTATGGAATTAAAGATATAATTATTACTGTTGGACCTTTTGAAGAGAAAATAAAAAAATTTATGAAAGACAATTTTCCAGAAGTAAATGCGACTTATGTAAAAAATCCTAAATATGAATCAACAAACTGCATATATTCTATGTGGCTAACTAGGCATCTTATAAACGATGATATCTTATGGATGCATGGTGATATGGTTTTTGAAAAAGAATTGCTGGGAAAATTATTGAATACAAAACATGAAAGTTGCGCCTTAGTTAATAATAAGATTGAGCTGCCTAAAAAAGATTTTAAGGGATTAGTTAAGGATAATCTCATAAAAAAAATAGGAGTGGATATATTCGGAGAAGGGGCCTTTTTTCTTGCTCCAGTCTATAAATTTTCAAAGGATGATTTTATGCTATTACTTAAAGAAATTGCAAAATTTGTTGAGAATGGAAATGTAAATGTTTATGCTGAAAATGCATTTAATAATATATCAGATAAAATTAAGCTTTATCCTGTTTATTATGCAGATGAATTTTGTATGGAGATTGATGATTTTGAGGATTTTGAAATAGCAAGAGATTATTTTAGAAACAAAAATTGAATATCAGAAATATTAGAGAAAAATATTTAAAATCATCAATAATAGAAATTTAAGATTCCCATAGATTTTAATTAATAATAAGATGGCAAGCAAATCATCAAGAATAAAAAAAGCAGGGGATTATTTTCTTGCAGAAATGACATACAGAAAGATTTCTGAACCGATTGCAATACTTCTTTCAAAAGCTGGAATAACTCCAAATCAAGTTTCATTAATTAGCATAATAAGTGCCAGTATAGCTGGATTTTTTTTTTCATTTGGAAAGTGGAATAGTTTAATAATTGGTTATGTGTTTTTGCAACTAACTTTTTTGCTGGATCATGTTGACGGTAATTTAGCGAGATATACTGAAAAATCTAATGTATTTGGACAGTGGGTAGATGGATTCTCTAATAAATTACATAAGTTTTTTTTTGCGCTTGGGATTTCTATAGGAGTATTTAGATTAACTGATAATCCATTTTATTTGATACTAGGATCGATAACTATATTTAACTGGTTTTTTGCAAGTTATATATCGGAAACTAAAACACAATTTAGTTTCAAAAAAGATTTAAACAATTCTGGAAATTCTGAAAAGCGTGTTGACCTGATAAAATTTCTGAAGCAAATGCCATTTAGTTTGATAATGAACAATATATTTGGTTTATTGATTTTGGTTAATAAACCTATCTTTGCCTTATGGTTTATATCTATAGTAAGTTTAAATTCATTACAACAGATTTATAGCGTGAGAAAATATTGGAAAAGAGAAAATAAAGTTTGATCGTATTATAATTTATTTAAAGTAGTCTATAGTTTTCTTAAGACCTTCCTCTAATTTAAATCCGGGCTCCCAACTTAATTCCTTCTTTGCTTTGCTTATATCTGGACATCTAACTTTAGGATCATCTGTAGGCAATTTCTCAAACACAAGTTCACTTTTGCTTCCTGTTAGTTCTTTAACCATATCTGCAAACTCCAGCATAGTGTATTCATCTGGATTTCCAAGATTAACAGGCTCATTAATATCTGACATCATCAGCTTATAGATTCCGTCAATCAAGTCAGAAACATAACAAAAGCTTCTTGTCTGCTTCCCATCACCATAAACTGTTATTGGCTTGTTTTTCAAAGCTTGGTTTATGAAATTTGGAACAACCCTCCCATCTTCTTTCCTCATTCTTGGGCCATAAGTGTTAAAGATCCTTACTATCCTTGTATCTAATTTATGTATATTATGGTATGCTGTAACAAGCGCTTCAGAAAACCTCTTAGCCTCATCATAACACCCTCTTGGACCAACTGGATTTACATTACCCCAGTAACTTTCTTTTTGCGGACTTTCTTTAGGGTCTCCATACACTTCAGATGTTGAAGCCAGTAGATATTTTGATTTTTTTGCTAATGCTAAGCCAAGTGTGTTGTGCGTTCCCAAACTTCCTGCTTTTAATGTTTGGATAGGGATCTTTTGGTAATCAATAGGACTTGCAGGGCTTGCAAAATGAAGGACATAGTCAACTGGTTCATCAATTGTAATATGCTTGCTTATGTCATGATTGATGAGAACAAATTTATTTTTATCTTTCAAATGCTCAACATTCTTCTCATCTCCTGTTACAAAATTATCCGCACATATAACTTTAAATCCTTTGTCTAGTAAAAACTCACACAAATGACTTCCTATAAACCCCGCTCCTCCTGTTATCAATACTGTTTTCATTATCACACCTTAAAGTTTTTATTTGCTTGCTCAAGCTGCTCTAAGCTTCCTATATCATACCATATTTTATCTGTAACGTAAGCATAAATATTTTCCCTTTTATGCAGCCATTCTATGAAATCACCAGTTTTATCAGGATTATTTCCCTGAACAATATACTTTTCTATTAAGTCTATAGTTGTTTTTGGGAATAGATAAATTCCTGTTGATACCAATGTAGATTTTGGACTAGTGGGTTTTTCCTCAAAATGTGTAACAATTTTGTCTTTGACTTCAACTACCCCATAATGTTTTGCCAACTCCAAATCTTTAACATCATGAAGCACAATGGAATTATGATTCGTTTTTTTAAATATATTAACAACTTCTTGTAATTCTAGCTCAAAAAGATTATCTCCTGCTACCACTATTAAATCTCTTTCAATGTTTTTATTCTTTATTATATAATTTATATCTCCTAATGCTCCCAACCTATCCTCATTGGTTTTAGTTCCGTCATTTATTATCTCGATTGGCTTTTTTGCATCAAAATTATGCAGCCATTTTGTAAAATGACTTTCAAATTTATCATTTGTCACAATATAAATTTTATTTATTTCATCTATTTGCTCTAATTTAGTTAGTATGTGTTCTACAATAGGTTTTCCTGCTACTTTTAACAAAGGCTTAGGCGTATTCTCTGTTAAAGGATATAAACGAATGGCATAACCAGCCACAAGCAAGATAGCATCCATCTAAACCACATCCTTCCTTCCAATACTAATATAAGAAAAACCTTCTTTTTGCATATCTTCTGGGTTATAGATGTTTCTACCATCTATGATTAACGGATTTTTCATCAAGGATTTTATTTTCTTTATATCTAACTCTTTAAATTCGTTCCACTCCGTCAATAAAAGCAATATATCCGCACCTTCACAAACTTCATAAGAGTCTTTACAAAATTCGATATCATTAAGTATGGATTTTGCTCTTTCAATTGCTTCTGGATCATAAGCCTTTATTTTTGCTCCCTCTTTTTGCAGTTCTTGGATTATATATACACTAGGAGCAAACCTCATATCATCTGTATTTGGCTTAAATGACAGACCAAGAATTCCAATTTTTTTATCTCCAATATCTTTTAATGTATTTTTTACTTTTTGAACAAAAAGTTCTTTCTGCTGCTCATTAATATCATGTGTTGCTTTCAGAAGTTGAAAATCATAGCCATATTGTTCAGATATCTTAATAAAAGCCTGGACATCTTTGGGAAAGCAAAAGCCTCCATAACCAATTCCTGCATTTAAGAAAGCCCTCATTATTCTTTTATCATAACCCATTCCTTCTGCTACTTTTTCAACATCAGCTCCTGACAGTTCACATATTTGTGCAACTGCATTAATAAAAGAAATTTTAGTTGCTAAAAATGCATTTGACGCATGTTTTATCAATTCTGCGCTTCTTATATCTGTTATTATTAAAGGAGCTTTAATAGGGCCATATACTTTTTTCATGATCTCTACTGCTTTTTCGCTATCTGCTCCTATGACAATTCTGTCTGGCTCCATTGTATCTTTTATTGCAGTGCCCTCTCTTAAGAATTCTGGATTGCTAACAACATCAAAATCAACACCTTCCTTTACATTTTCTCCGATTATTTTTTGAACCTTTTCTCCTGTCTCAACTGGAACAGTGCTCTTATGGACTATGACCTTATAAGAACCCACAGTTTCTGCAATTTCCTTAGCCACAGCCTCAATATACTTAAGGTCTGTCTCTCCTGTGGCTTTGGGGGGTGTTCCAACACAGATAAAGATTATTTCTGCATGCTGTATTGCTTCTTTGTTATCGTAAGTAAA
This sequence comes from Candidatus Woesearchaeota archaeon, assembly GCA_002686855.1. Classification (GTDB taxonomy): domain Archaea; phylum Nanobdellota; class Nanobdellia; order Woesearchaeales; family GW2011-AR4. The sequence goes on from NYYQ01000024.1 coordinate 6,912, forward strand.
TCTCAACCTTTTTTCTTTGATGTTTCTTTCCACCAATTCCTTAAGGCCAGGCTCAAATATTGGCATTATTCCATTATTTAATTTCTCTATCTTATCCTTGTCTATATCCGCACCTATTACATCATTGCCTAGCTCTGCAAGTACTGTAGCTGTCGACAATCCAACATAACCTGAACCAATCACACTAATTTTCATATTATGCCCTAAGAATAGAAATCACTTTAAAAATCTTACTACTCATCTAAATGCAGAGAATTATGAAAAAAGTTGGACAGCTTTTCTAGTTTCCCGCACAAAAGTGCGATATAGCATAGAACCTACTTTTTGAGTAAAACTTAGGTAATTAGAAAATTATTTATACTAATCCCCGTTCACCAAAGATTATACTATTCAAAAAGAGCACAAAAAAATAGATAATTTTACAGGAAAAATAATTAAAGATTATTTGTGAAAATTATTCCAAAACTAGATGTGTTAGAAACCACCATAATAAGTGGAATTTTGTTGTTTAAAAAATGGTTCGGCCAATGCTTAAAGAAATAATTGAAGATCCTCGTTTAGCATGGACTCCAAAAAATTTACAGTTGCCAAAACAAATACTCAGTCTACCGCAAAAATCAGTAAATGAAATTGCAGCTATCGCATGGCGAATGAATTCTGTCCCAGAAGAAGCAGAGCTTACTGCCGAACAAATTAAACATTACAAACAAAGTCTTGCGAATCCTTATAATCTGGATTTGCCTTTTGGTGATCTCGAAGCTAAAGGGCTGTTAACCAGCACAAGAGAGGTACTACAAACAATTAGAAAAGATGAACTTGATGATGGACCAGGATTTGCGATCGTTGATTTATCGCAAACTGGCCTGAATGCTGAACAGCAGACAAATGCCCTCATTGTTCTCACAAGGATGCTTGGAGAAGAGTTTGTCCCTCAAAGTTCTGGCCTTTTGCTATTAAAGGATGTAACATCTAGAGGTGCTGAATATGATACCAATCCTGATGCACGATATAGCGATACAAGGGAGGGAGGAAATCCGCACAGTGAAAACGCAGAGGGTAATGTAACAGTTCCATACTTTGGTCTGCTCTTTAGAATACAGGCAGTGGAAGGTTATGGAGGAGAATCAGTTATTTATAGTTCGAGAGCAGTTCATAATGAGCTGTTAAAACGAGACAGGTCAGTCTTAGAAAGACTTTATCAGGATTTTCACTGGGATAGCCGAGTATCTGGCCCAGAAGGTAGGATTACAATTAAAAAACCAATATTTAGCTTTGACCCAAGCAGAGGAATACAGGGTTTAGAATGTCAATACTTGCGAAAATATATTGATGATGGCTACACTCATTCAGGTACTGAAATGGATAGTATAACACGACAGGCATTAGACACAATGGATTCACTCGTTAATGAAAAGTCGCCTCTTGCTCTAATTGGTAAAGCGCAACCAGGCATGTTAGTGCTCTTTAATAATCTAGCAGTGCTTCACGCCAGAACAACATATAAAGATGGGACTAATCCAGCTGAAAATAGACGGGCAAGCCGTGTTTGGATAACAACACCCGCTAATCATCACCCATAATAAAGTATAGTCTTGGTAGTTCTATAAGGCCCATATCTATTTTTATAGTATCTCTAGAACACATAGACTTTTTTTCTTAAATAGTGATTAAGGTAAAACATATATCCATATATAGGAAAATAAAAAAATGGATTTGAATGAACCCAATTTAAAAAAAGGTGGACAGCTTTCCTAGTTTCCCACACAAAGTGCAGTACACCTAAGAACGGAAGCTCGCTTAACTTTGGAGTTCGAAATTCCCTTCCAATTCCTAATGAATCAGGAATATGGGATCCAGTGAACCAAGCCCCTATGGCCGTCCAACAATAAGAAGTATATTTTAGTTTAAAAAGGTTATGGATTTTTTTCGCTGCGTTGAAAAAGTCCAAATAAACAAGAAATAATATTGTGGGCAATAGCCCGGCAATATACTTCTGCCCGCATTGTGTGAGCAGAAAG
>NYYQ01000025.1 GCA_002686855.1 Candidatus Woesearchaeota archaeon
GGCGACAAATTGAATGTATCTATAATGGGGTGTCTTATTTATAAACTTTATAAATAAATCCTGGCTTAAAAAGTGTCACATTATTTCGGAATTATACAAAAGTCAAACAAAGATATATAAATGGAGTTGCTTTCTCTTTTACAGAAAGGGGTGGTTAGGGGGACAAAGAATGGATTTAGAAGCAGCAGTAAAGAGTGCAGTAAAGAGTGCCCAGGAAGGGAATTTCTCGGATGGAGTAATACAGTTACTGAAGGATTCTATGGTGGATCTAGAAACAGCAGGAGAAATCGCGAATATGGATAGTACTATAGCGGAATTCTTTAGGCCAAGAAAAAAGAAGGAAATCAAGGAACTTTCTTACGGGGGAAAGCCGCTATATTCAGGAGTAAATACTTTTTGTACCGCCATACGCAATAGTGATGGGGTGTTCACATCTGGAAGGGACTGGACTTATAATGAACTTCTGGATTATGGGCTTTTGAGTAGGAAAGACAGAAGAGATAAGATTATTGAAACATTGAAGGATGAAGTAGGAGAAGAGATTGTTGATTCCTATATATCATGGAAAGGGTACAACCCGAAAGATTTCACTGCACCGAAAGATGAAGGTATGCCCAAACAGAAGCCAGAGACTAACATAGGCAAGTCCAAAGCTAAACTCGGAAAAGGATTTTTGGATTCCGACCTGAATGATTCCACTGCACTAGAAGGAGAAGATATACTCGAAGAGGAGCCAGAGGAAAGGGGTGGTTGGAAAGATGGGACAGTGTATGGGGAAGGATATTTGCCACCAGATAAGCTTCCAATGAGTATTGCAAATTATGTAGCACGAAAGCCGGAGGTGGAGTTAGTTGTTACCTTCCAAAAGCATTATGTAGGCACTAATGGGGTTCACCTTAAAAGGTATCCTAGTGGTGGTGTCAGAGATGGATACTCCTGGAGATCTACTGTCTGCGCTACAGAGGTATCCACCAAAGATGGGGCAGACAGACTTGCATTCCTTAAGGAATCCCATAAGGACGGATCCCATAAGGACGGATTCCCTAAGTGGTATATTCGTGCCACCGAAATAATGGCTATTCATGAGCTTGGTGAAGAAGGCATGCTCGGAACACAATTGTTTGCACGCGAAGGAAAATTTTTTTATACAGGCCCCATATTCAGGCCCGGGCCAAAGCCTGGGTTAAAGACCGGGTTCGGGTTTATCTAGCTATGTTTCCTTATCCGATTCTAAACAAAATAGTAATTTATTTAAATCTGCTTTTTCCTGGATATTGCATGGGGTGTGGAAGTAACGGAATTGTGAGGAAGACTCCTCTGGCTGAGGTGCATAAGAACCTAGGTGCAACTATGGTGGATTTTGCTGGTTGGTATATGCCCATGCAGTATACCTCAGTGATAGACGAACACACAACCACAAGAACCAAGGCAGGATTATTTGACATATGCCATATGGGGGAATTTATTGTCAAAGGCAAAGGCTCTTTTAATTTTCTTCAAAAGATGGCTGTTAATGACTTGAATAAGCTTACAGTAGGAAAAGCAATATTCAATATATTATGCTATGAAAATGGAACAGTCATAGATGACTTATTTATTTACAAGCTAAAAGAAAATGAGTATATGATTGTAGTTAATGCATGTAATATTCAAAAAGATCTTGAATGGCTTAAAAAACATAAGGGAAATTTTGAAGTGGAAATAAACGATGTATCAGACCAGACAGCAAAGCTGGATTTACAGGGCCCATTATCTGAAAAAATATTAAGAAAACTAACAAGTGCAGAACTCCCTAAAAGATTCCATTTTATTGAGACAGAGCTGTCAGAAATAAGAACAATAATCTCTAGAACAGGATATACTGGAGAAGATGGCTTTGAATTCTATTTTCCCGCTGAAAATGCAGAAAAAATCTGGACTGAAATTTTAGATGCAGGAGAAGAATATGGAATAAAGCCAATAGGATTAGGAGCAAGAGATACATTAAGGATAGAAGCCTGTTATCCTTTATACGGCCATGAAACTAATGACAAAATAACACCAATTGAAGTTGGATTAGGCTGGCTTGTAAAAACCGAAAAAGAAGATTTTATTGGCAAAGAAATACTTAAAAAACAAAAAGAGCATGGCACTGAAAGAATCCTAGTTGTGTTTGAGATGGTTGATAGGGGAATTGCCAGGGAAAATTATGAAATCTTTGCAAATAACGAAAAGATTGGCCATGTGACATCAGGTACTTTTTCTCCAACTTTCAGAAAATCATTAGGAATGGCATTGATAAAAAAACCATTCTCAGAAATTGGAAATGAGTTAAATATAAAAATAAAGGGTAAACTCCATAAAGCCAAGATTGTAAAAAGGCCGTTTTATGAATACAAAGGAGGTCAGAAATGGAAAACCCAAAAGATCTTAAATACTCCAAAGACCATGAATGGATTAAGATAGATGGCAACATAATAACGGTTGGAATAACTGATTTTGCCCAAAACGCTTTAACAGAGATTGTCTTTGTCGAACTTCCTGATAAAGGAAAACAGGTTCAGCAGAATAAAACAGCTGCTACAATTGAATCTGTAAAATCTGTTTCAGACATATATGCGCCAGCATCTGGAGAAGTTATTGAAGTCAATGAGCAGCTCAAAAATGCTCCGGAAAAAGTTAATAAGGATCCTTATGGAGAAGGCTGGATTTTTAAGGTAAAGATTTCTAATCCTGATGAGCTCAACACCCTCATTCCAGTTGAAGAATACAATAAAATTGCAGAATAGTAGATGAACTACATACCAACTACAGAAAAAGAGAAAAAAGAAATGCTGAAGGAAATTGGTGTAAATGATGCCATAGACCTCTTCCAGGACATTGATGAACAGCTGATTCTCAAAGAGCCATTAAAAATATCAAAAAAACTTTCTGAGATTGAAGTAAGGAAAAAAGTCGAATCTTTAGCGCAAAAAAACAAGACAAAAACTTCTTTTTTGGGAGCAGGCTGCTACAATCATTATATTCCTTCTGTCGTCAACCATATAATATCAAGATCAGAATTTTATACTGCTTACACGCCATACCAGCCAGAGATAAGCCAGGGAGCTTTACAGTCTATTTTTGAGTTCCAGACATTCATTTGTAAATTAACTGGAATGGATGTTGCAAACGCATCCATGTATGACGGATCCTCAGCATTAGCTGAAGCTGCATTTATGAGCCACAACATCACCAATAAAAACAAAATCTTGATCTCAAAAACAGTGCATCCGGAATATAAAAAGGTTGTTAAGACTTACTGTAAAATGCATGATCTGGAAGTAGTAGAAATAGATTTTAAAAACGGAGCAACAGATACTGAGAAATTGAAAAATGAGATTAATGATGAAACTGCATCTGTTATCATTCAAAACCCTAATTTCTTTGGCTGCATAGAAAATCTAGATGAGATTGAAAAAATTGCTCATGAGAATAACTCACTATTAATAACATGCATTGTTGAAGCAATCTCATTGGGATTGTTAAAAGCAGGTAATGCAGACATTGTTGTTGGAGATGGCCAGTCTTTTGGCATCTCTCCCAGCTTTGGAGGTCCTGCATTTGGATTTATGGCAGCTAAAAAAGAGCATATGAGAAAGCTCCCAGGCAGGATAGTCGGGCAGACAATAGATGCTGATGGCAATAAAGGATTCATCTTAACATTACAAGCCAGAGAACAGCATATAAGAAGGGAAAAAGCAACTTCTAATATATGCACTAACCAGGCATTGATGGCATTAGCTGGAACAGTTTACCTTTCAATGCTCGGTAAACAATTAAAAAATCTTGCAATAATCAACAATCAAAAAACAAATTATGCCATTGAAAAAATTAATAAATTAATAAATTTTGAAATTGTTTTTTCATCCCCAATTTTTAATGAATTTGTGGTTAAATGCAATGATTCTAAAAAAATAATAGATGAGCTGGAAAAAAACAATATTATTGCTGGCCTGGACCTGGAAAAATATTATCCAGAACTAAAGAATCATTTGCTGATGTGCGTTACTGAAACACATTCAAAATCTGATATTGATAAATTAGTTGAGGTTATGGAAAGCATAAAATGAAAATAATCTTTGAGAAATCCTCATCAGGAAGAAAAGCAGTTGAGCTTCCAGAACTTGATGTTCCAATGAAAGAAAATTCAATACCTGAAAGCATGCTGAGGAATGAACTTGACCTTCCAGAAGTTTCTGAAGTTGATGTTGTAAGGCATTATACTGCATTATCAAGGAAAAACTTCGGGGTTGACAATGGTTTTTACCCTTTAGGATCTTGTACAATGAAATACAACCCAAAGATAAATGAGGACATGGCTGTTCTTAATGGATTTACACAAGCCCATCCTCTTGCTCCCGACCTAAACCCTGGCTGCTTGCAGCTTATGTACGAGCTTGAAAAGGATCTATGCGAGATAACAGGCATGGCCAGGATTACATTACAACCTGCTGCCGGCTCTCATGGAGAACTAACCGGAGTTATGATAATAAAAAAATATTTTGAAGTTAAAGGTGAAAAAAGAACAAAAATTTTGATTCCTGATTCTGCGCATGGAACAAACCCTGCCTCAGTAACATTATGCAGCATGGAAGCAGTTGAAATTAAATCAAATAATCAAGGCAGTATTGACTTAGAAGACCTAAAGAAAAACATAGATAAAGATGTTGCAGGACTCATGCTTACGAACCCTAATACTCTTGGCTTGGTTGACAAGAACATATTGGAAATTGCAAAAATCCTCCATGATAACGGCTCATTATTCTATTGCGACGGCGCAAACTTAAATGCTGTTGTGGGAATATCAAAAATAGCAGATATGGGCTTTGATATTGTGCATCTTAATTTACATAAGACCTTTTCCACACCGCATGGTTGCGGAGGACCGGGCTCTGGACCTGTTGGAGTTGTTGAGAAGCTTGTTGATTTCTTGCCTATACCTTTAATAGAAAAAGAAAATAACGAATATAGCCTTAACTATAACTTAAAAAATTCCATTGGCCAAATGAGGGCTTTCTTTGGAAATTTTGGAGTTATGATAAAAGCTTACACTTACATAAAAGCCCTTGGAGCAGAAGGATTAAGGCAGGTAGCTGAAAATGCTGTTTTAAATGCTAATTACCTTATGTCAAAACTAAAAAAGCACTATAAGCTTCCATATGATACTATCTGCAAGCATGAGTTTGTGTTGAGTGATGAAGGACTGCCAAATAACATAATAACAACAGATATCGCAAAACGCTTGCTTGATTATGGCTTCCATGCTCCAACCATTTACTTCCCTTTAATTGTGCATGGCGCAATAATGATAGAGCCCACAGAAACAGAATCAAAGCAGACATTAGACAGATTTGCAGATGTGATGATAAAAATAAAGCAGGAAGCAGAGCAAAATCCTGATAGAGTGAAAAATGCACCTTCTAACACACCAGTTAAAAGATTAGATGCAGTAACAGCTGCAAGAAACCCTATTTTGAAGTGGGAGGGAAAATGCTAGGAAAACAATTTTCTTTTAATGGCAAGCTATTGCCAGCTGAAAAAGCAGCTATTCCTATTGATAATATTGAATTCACATATGGATTTGGTGTTTATGAAAATTTAAAAATTAGAAAAAGGCTTCTTTATTTCCCGGAAATGCATTGTGAACGCATCTTGAATTCTGCAAAAATAATCAATCTAAAACCCAAATTTAATAAAATTCAAATAAAAAATTATTTAGTTGAATTTGTTAATAAAATAAAGGAAGATTCTTTTAATGTAAAAATATTAATGGTTGGAAATAAAACTGATTCTGATTTGTACATATTTGCTGCTGCTCCAAAATACATGCCAAGAAAAGCATATACTCAAGGGGTAAAGGTCATAACTTACCAAGGTGATAGGCAATTTCCAAATGCGAAAACATTAAGCATGCTGATGAGTTATGTTGCATATAAAAAAGCTAGAGAAAATAATGCTTATGACTCCCTTATGATAAACAATGATAATAAGATAAGAGAAGGCACAAGAACAAATTTCTTCTATACTGATGGAAAAACTATTTTTACAGCTCCAAAAGAGCAAGTGCTGAATGGTGTAACAAGAATCACATTACTGGAAGCATTAAAAAAAGAAAACATTGCTGTCAGGGAAAAAGAACTGGACCTTAAAGAACTAAAAAAATACAAAGGATTTTTCCTCACAAGCACTTCATCTAAAGTAGTTCCAATTTCTGAAATAAACAATAAAAAAATTGAAATTCCGGAAATAATAAAAAAAGTCATTAGAGTCTACAATAGATACTTAGAGGAATACGGAAAAAAATCGAAAATTATTTAAACGCAAAACTCTAGGAATAAAATACATGGACGACAACATGCAGCTAGGAGGGAATATTGAGTTATCCGGCTTTAAGGATATTGATGGGGCTTCTATGGTTGTTTTAAAGAAGATGATAGGCAACTATGCCAAAAGAATATCAGAAATTTCTGAAAAATTCGAATCATTGCATATTAATATGAAACCCATACATGAAAGAGAGAAAAGTGAAATGTATGAAATACATGCAAAGTTAATAAAAGATGGAAAGCCTGTTGTTTCTGAAGTTGTTGAAAGAAACCTATTTATAGCAGTTGATAGCGCTCTAAAGAAAATAGTAAATGAAATTAGCTGATTTTTTTAGGCTCATGCTTTGTTTTCTTAAGGCTTATTATCTGTATTAATTTCAAAGCATTTATTTCCTGTTTTAATTCCTCAACCTGGTCTTTTAGCTCATATATTAACTCATAATTATGCTGTACATTGTCAGTAGTCTCAGTAACTACTGTTGGTAAATCTGAAAAACTAGAAAATTCGGTTCTTATTTGCTTTATCCATGCATCCACATTATCAATGAAATTCTTTACTTCTGGTTCCATTTTTTATTAAATCCTTTTTTTATTAAGTTGACAAAAAGGGCTTGATATCATAGCTTAAGGTCTAATAGTCAAAATAGATAGTCCTCACTATGGTATCGTTTATGCCCCTTTTGACATAAATCTATTTGTAAACTAGTATACTAATAACTATATTACCCATATATAAACCTTTCGGATTGAATAGATACTAGAAAATAGATATTAGAAGCATGATATTATGCAGATAACACCATTAAACGTTCACTACACAACATTACAAGAATGTTTGTTTAAAAAATAGTTACATGTTCGTGAGTGTCGCTTCTATATTATTATTTTATGTGTGTGCATAAAGAGAGTATGACTGGGAAATTACAATTAATAAGATTTATATATGTTTTAACCATGCTAAGTTTATGAAAATATTTGATATTAATCAGGACAAATTAAATTATGAGTTCAACTATAATCCAGAAGAAACCGCAAAATTAAAAAAATTATTTTTAGAGAGAAAAGAAAATAAACCTCTTTCAATAGATGATTTTAGACGAGTTGCACTCTGGAAATATAATAGGGTCTTAGAAATTTCAGATGAATTGCTTCAAAAATTAAGTGAACTAGGGAAAACCGTTAAAATAGATATTTATGACAAAAAAGTCAGAGATATAATTGGTGAGTTAATCGCCTGTAAAGGTATTGGTCTTCCCTTAGCAAGTTCAATTTTAAAGTTTCTACGACCAGATATTTTTCCTATAATTGATGTTAGAGCATATCGGGCAATTTTTGGTAAAAAAATATATTCTACTCAATACACAGTAAGTATTTATTATAAATATGTAAAGGAAATTTATGAGATAAAAAATAAGCTTAAATTGCCCTTAGATAAAGTAGATGAACAGCTTTACGAATTTGACATAGCTAATAATGGTAAGATTTAGATAAGAACCAACTTCCTTATTCTAAAAGTATTTCATTCGCTCAGTTAATACACAATTTCAATTATTACTTTTTTTCATTAATAAAATATAAGAATAATTTAAAGAATTCTCCTAATAGTACAATCGTCCCAAGAAATATCATCAAATTTCCTATTCTACTATCAACAAATGAGGGTCTTTGCACTTCAAAGTCTGGAGTAAATGAAACATTTGATGCATATTTATAATTATAGCAATGTCTAGTATAAATTTTATTTTTTTCTGGTTTGTAATATACAAAACCCATCACATCCCCTTTAATTTCCAGGTTTAACATTAACTAATTCTTCTGGATGCACTCCAGCCCAATAACTTTGTTCTCCTTCTTCGAACATCCAAAATGCCTTAATGACCATTAAATCGCCTTCATTAATTCTTGTTTCATCAGGATATAATATGAAGGTATCAGAAGTACATACGATGTCTCCTTTAATGAAAGTATTATCTTGGATAAAACTCTCAGTTTCAAAAGTATTAGTTCCATCTAACTTAGAGAGTAAATGCTGTTCTTCAGTTGTGTCATAATCTATAATCAATGAAGGGTATGCCTCTTTAACGGATTTTGTAATTATCGCAGAAACAATAATGATGATTACAAACACAACTATTTTGAAATAATAATATTTTTTTGATTTATCCATTATAATAACCACACCATTAATCTATATTAATTTTACTGAAGTAGCGGGTTTTCAAACTCTGCGGACACAGTTTTCCCACACTTCGTATTGGAAAAGAACTTAACAAGAATTAAGTTGCAAATATTTTTTATGTCTTTCAGACATAGTCTCATGTTCACATTTTACATGTCGCCACTGTTTTTCTGTAATAGCTTCAAAAAATTGGGCAGTGTTGTCATTTGACTGATAGTTGTTTTTCATTGTGTTCTTGTATGAATATTCTAAGTGCTATTTCATGATATTCTAGTGTTTTAGAGAATGCAC
>NYYQ01000026.1 GCA_002686855.1 Candidatus Woesearchaeota archaeon
AAAAAATGTTGACTTCTTTTTAAAATAAATATTGAGTGCCGGTCATGCCATCCAGTCTGTGACTGGTGGTAGGCACTCAACTAATTTTTTGTTTGACTTTTATAAACAAAATATTTATCCAATACTTATTGCATAAAACTTTGTGTTTTCCTCTATAAAATAAAATTAAAGAGAAAAAGAAATAAAGGCCTAAGCCTTTAAAGTAAATCTCTTATCTATCTTCAAGATATCTGAGGGCACTTCTATCTTCAACTTATCCAGTACCTTATCAAACAACACATTAAATACAACATAGGAGATTCCTATTCCTGCTGCAAACATTAGCCTTTCATAAGCTACTACTGGTATTAAGCCAATCCACTGTCCTGCTGTCATAGGAACTGTCCAAATCCATAAAGCCCCACCAACTGCATGCGCAGTAAATGTTGCTCCAAGGCTTCTTGCTATTATGCTATTTGAGTATTTTTTTGGCAGCAAGACTGCGATGATAGGTATTGTCCAGTACAATGAGAAGAACCATGCTTCCCTTCCAACAGGGTGCAACACAAACAGCAATATTGCAGCTAATGGCACAAACACCTTGAACATCCTTGTCCTTTGTGAACTGTTCATTGTAGCAAAAAAGTAAGTTGCAAACAGCATTGGAGCTAACCTCATTAAATTAACCAATGTAGCTTCCTTGCCAACAATAAAAAAATCAGTAACTTCTGCTAAAAAAACAGCAATTACTCCAACAACAGGACCTAAAAATGCTCCTGCAATGGGGCCAAAGAACTGGAATACTGTAAAAAATTGGTTCTCAGCTCCAACCAAACCGGAAAAATTTATTCTTTGCGTTATGAACGCAAACAAAGCAAACAAAGCAATAAAAACTAATCTTTTTGTAGTAAAAAAATCCTTAAAATTTTTCATCAGCATCACCGTAAAGCCTTGAAATAAAGCCTATTTATAAAATTTATTATTTTTTATGCTGCTTCATATCCTTAAGAATTGCTTTTGATTTATCATCAAGTTTTACTTTATCCTCTATTACCAAACTGCCAACATAACCACATTTCTTGCATTCATAATTTCCAAATTGGCCACCCATGTACAAGGTTACATTAGAAGACTTATATATTGGACATTTCTTCATTGTGAAAACTTAGAAATTCTCAGTCAAAAAAACAGAATAAGTCTTGCCTTTTGCTTTCCTTTCAATTAAATCTTTCTTTTCAAAATCTGTTAGCACTTGGCTTATTTTAGCTTTTGATAAATCAGTCCTATACCTTAATGTTGATTGTGTAATTCCTTCCTGCTCCTTAATTGCTAGCAACACTTTCCTTTCATTGTCGTCCAAAGGCTTTAATAATAAAGAGAATTTGTTTTCATTTACATCTTTTGTTTTTTTATTAATTTTTTCTATTTGTCCATGATGGTATTTTTCTAAAATTTCTTTTTCATCTTTGTTAAAAAACAATAAATAAAATCCTAATGCAAAAATAAAAGCCAAAAAGCCAATTGCGATATGAGAAACCCCTAAAACAGAATTAATCTGCTGGCACTCATGACTGGGATTACATTGCATCGTAGTGCTTTGTGTATTAAGAGCACCCATAAAATTAAACATAATAAAACCTAGAACAATACTCATTCCTATAATCAGAAAACCAAGTTTTTTTGTTTCCATACCCTAATGAACCCCTTTTTTTCAGTATATTGGCTTTTTTAATATAAATATTTTGCTTTTTTGGTTAAATATTTGGTTTAATTAGTGGACTTAGAAATAGCGAATGAGAGTTTTGGGTTAATGGGTCTTTGTAAAGGTGCATGTAACGGACTTTCTTAAATGACCGATAGGCTCGTTAGTATGGCAACCCGACTGACGAGACTTTTTTCGGAGAAAAAAGTTAGGAGAACGAGCGAGGTCTTTGATGGCCGAGCGAGTGAACCATTTAAGATGTCAGCTTGTCTCATAATTGTTTTTGTCGTCGTAAAGAAGCCCATTTAGAGTTTCTCTCCAGTCGCAGCGAAGCAACCAGTATACCTTTTTCTGAATTGTGGGACAGCCTCATGTGTTACATGAACAAACTGAAAGTTTGTTGTGAGTGTCGCCCGAATTTTCTTTGATGGAAATTCGGATTTACTTCTCATATTATTTTAGAATTGTTTTGTCTTTTCATGAAATGAAAAGTTCCTGTAAAGGTTTACGTTTAATGTACGTACATTAAGCGAAAGAACTAATACGACGTGTGTGCAGAACAGTTTTTGGGAGAAAAATCCGTTTTCAAGGGTGGAATCCAATCTAATTAATACATTAGGGAATGGGTGCTAATTTGAAGATAATTTTAAATATGAGCTAACCAATAATTACAGTATGAGGGTAAAAAAGAGGCTTTTATTATTGTTATCTAGTATATTTCTTATTCTTCTATCTGCTACTGTTAATGCTTCATGCAACAATAATGGTATATGTGCCGGTGCAGAAGATTGTCAAAATTGCCCAAATGATTGCCCAACACCCCAAGGTGCTTGCTGTGACCCTGTATTCTTTCCCTTCCATTCTGGTTGGGAAGATATAGGAGATATTAATACAGTTGGAGTAATTACTCATGGGAACACATATGGGGAAAGCAGTGATACTTACAGAGTATGCTGTCAGAGTACTTTATACCCGGGAAATTGTTGTCCTGATAATCTAAAACAGTATTGTGCGGAAGGAGCGACTTGTGTTGATTATAAATGTGCTTTAGTATCTGAAGAACCAACAACACCTTCAGAACCCTCAACATATTGTGGAGATGGCAATTGTGATTCTGGTGAGAGCTGTTCTTCTTGCTCAAGTGATTGCGGAAGTTGTACAGTAACAGAACCAACACCTGCACAAAAAAAAGCAAATGGTGAGTCTTGCAACTCTGACGATGAATGTTTATCTGACAGATGCCGCAATCCGCAAACAAATAACCAAATTAATGGCATTTGTTCCAATAAATGGGCTTATGGTTCTTGTAGAACAACAAGTGATTGTGAGGACGAATCCATGATGATTTGTGATGACTTTACATGTATGCTGAGAAATGGTAATGGCTGCCGCAGAGATGCAGGATGTTTGTCAGGAAATTGTGTAAATAATGTTTGCTGTCAAGAAGGTAAAACCTGTTGTGCACGAATCGGTGATTGTGGTGCAGGTTATGTGTGTGATTATTCTTTAATGTATTGTGTTAAAGAAGACACTATATCTTCAACAATAGTGGAGCGCCCTTCTGTAATTGAAGTGATTGAAAAACCAAGCGAAAAAGTAACTAAAAAATCAAATGGAGAAGTATGCTATTCAAATAATGAATGTGAATCAAAAAATTGCAATAAGGCAGGCATAACTAATAGATTGGAAAGTCTTGAAGGGGGGAATTGTTGCCCTGTTGGAAAAAATTGTTGTAATAAGATAGGGGGTATTACTGGTAGCAGTAGAGGAAATGAATTGTGTAACGATGATTATTATCTTGTTCCGATTAAGAAAGAAATTGAGGCATGCCCTTCAGGAACATGTGATTTAGTTGAAAGTTGTAAGACAGAGGATAGATGGCTTAAATATGAAGATGATGATTGCAGCGCAATAAGCGACTCGTACCGTCAAAGTTGCGAAAGGGAACAAGCTGTCATCAAAAAGAAATGCATAGAACAGGGCGAACACGGGAAAATAACCACAACAGACAAGTGGAAGTCTGAACCCTCCTGCACCTATATTTGTTGCGATGGTGTGATAAAAGATTTTGGAGAAGCACAGTTTGCTCCAAACTGCTGTTCAGATACAGATTGTGAAGAAAATATGAAATGTGAGAAAAATTATTGTGTTGAAGGGAAAAGAACTACTAAAAAAGCTGAAAAGACTTTATTTAAGCAATTACAAGAATCAGGAATAAACATACAAGTCCCAGGAAACCTTTATGGGACAAACGTGCCAGGAATATCAAAGGAAGATTTTTCCAGGCTTAAGAGGACTTCCGGAGGCGTTTTATCCAGAGAACTAATAAAAAGTATAAAACAGTCTGAATCATGGGAAGAGGTGTCAAAACTTGCTTTATTCAAAAGTAGAGAAGCTTTTAGAAACGCAAGGGTATTTGGATATTATCAAAGCATGTATGATGTCTTAAATGTGGCTTATGTTGGAGCTAAGTTCGTTAGTACACTTCAACAGCTGCCTACCCAGTTGAATAAACTCGGTTCAATTTCTAATATAAATGATGTTGTTGAAAATGCTGGAACAATCATTGAATTTACTGATAGTATGGCAAGTTTATATGGCGATATTTATGAGCTGAATCAAATAAACGCTAAAAAATCAGGGACAACCAAAGAAGATTCTAAGATTATGGAATTTATAGGTGATGTCTCATTTACCGGAGAGATTGTTTCAAGCGGCGGCTGGAGTTTACTTCCAGAAATCTCTAACGAAATAATGAAAGGTGTGGAAGAATCGTCTAATTATGAAATAGAATTAGCTAGCATTAATCTTGCTGTAGCTTACCATACTGGAAGGCTGCATTATATTTCTGAGAAAGCTAGTCCTTCTGATAAGGAAATTACTGAATTCTTCTTCCACGCAGAGCGATACATTGCACTAAAAAGATTAGAGGCAGTGTTAAAATACAGGGATGATGTAGCAATCTGGAAGGATAATCCAAGCTTAGCTGTCTGGCTTGCTGATTTTATAGGTTATGTGGAAAGTGATAAAGTCATATCAGATAAACTTAAAGAATATGACAATATAGACAAGACTTTTTTGACAATGAAGTTAAAACTTATGAAGATATATAGATTTGGAGGATAATAATGAAAGGTAAGTATCTGTTATTATTAATACTGGCGTTATTTTTAATTAGTGGTTGTGCTAGAACAATTCCTTCAACAGAAGTAGCAGATGTAATGAAAGGCTTGGAAGAATCAGTAAACAAGTTTTCTGCTGAATTAGTAATAACTCCTTTTGAGAATTTAAAAGATAAAGACTTAAACACACTTTCACCAAAAGAAATTGGAAAATTTATGTTCCCATATAACAATTTTGAAGACCTTGATTCTGGTGATGTATTGGTTAGTAAAGGAAAAGATACTAATGATGATGTAATGATTTTAAAGTTTAAGGATGTAACTTCTGCCGGCAAACATATGCTTTTAATACAGTCGAGATTTGTAGATGCTGGGTATCAATCGTCAGATTTGTTTGGATACCCCGACATTAGCAGTAGTTTTTATTCCGAATCTCAACCAAGAATATATATGCTGAAAAGAGATAATGTACTCATTATAATCAAATCAAATGAAAGTCTTAAGTCGTAGATAGTGAGATTAGCACCCATTCTCTTTTCTTAAAAAATAGGATTTTTCTCGATTGGAACTAACTGCAGATATACAAACTCCTTGAAATTTTTAACTTTCTGCACACACGTAAAATAATAATAGCGACACTCACGAACATGTAACTATTTTTAAACGAACTTTTCATCAAGTTTGATTAAAAAATAGTTATATACACTCTTTAGAAGCTATTAACACCCAAACTTTTATTTGTCATCTCTATGCTTTTCTTTCCATCTTTAAAACCCATTGCTGCTCTGATTGCATCTATGTTTTCCAGAATAACATCTGATTCCTGATGGATAGCTTGCAGGTAAAATAATTTCTTGCCTTCTACTCCAATTCCTTCTTCCCATACACATATCTCAAACATATCTCCTCTTGATCTGCCAAGGTCATTTGCAAATTCCATCACCTCTGCAGTTGACCTTATATGCTCAGCATTCCTTACAACTCTTATTCTTGTTGTTTTCTTGAACAAATCTAAAATTTCCTCAGTGCTTGCTTCTTTTTTCATGTCTACAATTAAGCTGTGCATATGCATCAATGTTGTAGGGACAGACATTGCAGTTGTAAAAATATCAACATCGGGTAAAACAGTCTGTACATCTGGACCATGATGGCTTGGTAGTTCTAAAACCGGAACAACTGCATTAATCGGTCCATGGTAAATATCCCATGGGTCTGCAGCTCTCCTGACCATTGTTGCATGCACACTTTCAATTCCAAATTTTTTATTTATCGGATATAAAGTCCTGCAAAGACCTGTTGTGTTGCAGCTAACAACTCTGATATAGTCTTTATTCAAGGCTTGATCATAATTGCATTGGGCAACAAAGCTTGCATCTCCAACGTCTGGTTTTTCACCACCCTGAAAAATTGCTTTTATTTTTTGCGGTAAATAATATTTTTCCTTATTTTCCCTGCCAATTTTTTTAGGGGTGCAGTCAACAACAACATCTACCTGCTCCAATAGCTTGTTTACATCACCACCAACCTTAATACCATTCTTTGCAAAATCCTCAATACCGTCCATTGCAAATATCTTAATGCCTTTTTTCTTTGCGATTTCTATCTTGTAATTATAAGAATGCCCTGTTACACCTACAAGTTCCATATCTTTCTGCAAAGAAACTGCATCTGCCACTCTTTTACCTATTGTACCATAACCAACTACACCGACTTTTATGTTTTCCATTTTTCCCCTACATAGTTTTTCTTACAATAGAGGCGCTATCTTTTCCATTAAAAGCATCAATAAAATTCTTTGCTTCTTTATAAGATATTGCCTCAATCTCTTTTTTACATTTCTCATCCATTGAATATATCCTATCAAAAAAAACTTTTACTGCGTACTTTCCATTCTTGCCAAATACTTCTTCAGGTTTCTTGCCTTCAATTGGCTCATTCTTAATAACCCAGTCAAACATTTCTTTATACAGCTCAGGATGATATTTTTTTAAAGCATCAAACACAATATTCTGGAATAAAGTAGCTACATTACCTTTTATTATATCCCCTTTCGGAAACTTTTCTTTTATCAGTTCCAAAGGTGTTCCTGTTATGCCATGCTGCGCTATCTTGACATCAAAGCCAGCATCTCTCAAGGCTTTTGCAACCTTTTTTGTCTGCTCAATACTAATAGAGACTTGTACAATGGGGTTACCTTGCTCATCATAGATATTTCCATGAGTTGAGCCATTTGCTATTGCAATCACATCAGGGTCTAAACCCGCTTCTTTCAATTTTTTAATATAGGTCACAGCTTCCTCTGGCTTTGTCAAAACCATCCCTTCTGCGCCTTTCCTCCCTATCTCTCCTACTTCAACCTCTAAACCAAACTCATTATTTCCCATTTTTTCCATAATATATTTTCCAAGCTCAATTGTAACATCAATGTTTGGCTTTAATTCCTCTTCCACAGTTTTGCCTTCAAAATTGAACAGATGGGATGCGTCAATTGCAAATGATGTATAACCGGCTTTTATTTGCGCATCAATTAACTCTTTTGTGTCATCTATATCTTCTCTAGTACCTGTTTTTATTCCTATATGGTCTGCATGCAATGCCCATACATCATGACCAACATCTTTATTTGCCTCAAGAAGATATTTTGAAAATGTTTCCGGTGTTAAGCCGGTATAACCAACATGCTGGTTGCATTCTGACCTTGCAAGCTCCATTATCAATGCAGCATCCATATCCTTTGCAGCTTTGAAAACAGCTTTTGCAACTCCAGGAATAATCCTCGAATTACATGCAAGAATAATACAATCCTGGTTTTTCAAAGCATTAAAAATTTTTTTGCCTGATATCGGTTCCATTTTCATTGGTGCAAGAAATTTATAATTTCTAAGCACCTTTCAGCTTGATTCAGCGGAAATTGGGTTTTATACCCCACAGCTTCGCTGTGGACATTTATACCAATTTCGAGAGTAAAAATTCCAAATGCCGCGCAGCCTCGCCCGCGACGAGCGAAGCGAGTTCGCTCGCAATTCACAGCGGTTGGGATTTTTACTCATGATGATGTGTTTCAACATACCTTATTGTGCAGGATTTTGAGCGCATAACCAATGAATGTGTCAAAAAGCCATATTTTGTAAAGACAACCCCTTTAAGCAAAGGCCCATCACTTATACCTGTTGCTGCAAAAACAAGATTATCACCTTTTGCCAAATCACCAATCTTATAAACTTTATCTAAATTTAAACCCCTGTCAATAGCCTGTTGCTTGAATTCTTCTTTATGCGGCTTTAGCATGCCTTGTATTTCTCCTCCTGTGCATTTTAATGCTGCTGCAGTTATCACGCCTTCTGGAGCCCCTCCAATACCCATCATCACATCTATTCCTGAATCGGGTATTCCGGGTGCAATGCCTGCAGAGATTGTACCATGACCTATCAATCTTATCCTTGCGCCTGCTTCTCTTATCTGTTTTATCATTTCATCATGTCTTGGCCTCTCTAAGATTGCAGCAGTAATATCCCCAATATCTTTACCCAGGGCTTTTGCAATATTTTGCAGATTTTCTTTTATCGATGCTTTGATATCAATTACTCCTTTTGCTTCAGGACCTACTGCCAGCTGATCCATATAACTCCCAGGAGCATTAAGCAAGCTTCCCTTAGGACCTGCTGCAAGAACTGATATAGCATTTGGTTTTCCGTTTGCTAAATTTGATGTACATTCCAGTGGATCAACAGCAATATCCATTTCATGACCTTTGCCCGTACCTAGCTTTTCTCCAATAAAAAGCATAGGAGCTTCATCTTTTTCCCCTTCGCCTATAACTACCTTCCCTTTAAAATCAACATAATTAAACCTCTTCCTCATTGCATCCACTGCTGCTTTGTCAGCCTTTATCTTGTCTCCTTTTCCCATCCAGGGTGCGCAAGAAATAGCTGCAGCTTCTGTTATCCTTACAAATTCCAAGGCAAGGTTTCTGTCCATTTCACGTTTGAGGATAAACTCCTTATTTATAAAATTTTGGCTTGTTAAAAAGAAAATATTAAAAAAGATTGAAATTACACATATAGTATTCTAACAATGAAAGAAAGAATTACTATAACACTTGATAGTGAACTGATTAAGCAGATAGACAAGAGAATAGATGGCACTATAATGAAAAACAGAAGCCAGCAAATTGAACTGTTACTTACAAAATCTCTTGGAACATACAGACCGGAAAAAGCCGTAATTCTTGTAGGTGGAAAAGGAACTAGGCTAAGGCCATTAACATATAAAACCCCAAAATGCATGCTTGAAATACAGGGAAAAACATTAACAGAGCACTTATTCGATTTATTGAAAAAATATGGGATAAGGGATATAATTATGAGTGTTGGTTATATGAAAGAAAAGGTAAAGGATTATTACGGAGATGGAAGTAAATTCGGGGTTAACATAGAGTATGTTGAGGAAGATGAGCCATTAGGTACTGCTGGTCCGTTAAAGCTTGCTAAAAACATGCTTCACGATAGTTTCTTAGTTACCAATGGAGATGAGCTCAAAAACATAAATATTCCAAGAATGTTTGGGCTGCATAAAAGAAAAGACACCTTAGGAACAATTGCATTGACAACAGTAACAGATCCAAGCCTATATGGGGTTGCAAAACTAAGTGGATCCAGAATTTTAGAATTTGTGGAAAAGCCAAAACCACAAGAAGCTCCATCCAATTTGATAAATGCAGGTTTTTACATACTCGAGCCAAAAGTTATTGACATGATACCTGATGGTTTCTCAATGCTTGAACAGGATATTTTTCCAAAACTCGCAAAGCAAGGCTCTTTGCGAGGATTTCCTTTTGCAGGGCAATGGTTCGATATTGGCAACTTAGAAAGGTACGAGATCGCAAAAAAGAGATGGGGGGGCATAAGTCTACACGATGAAAATGAATAAGGTAATTTTCGTAATTTTTGTTTTTATGCTATTGTTTTCTTATGGGTGTACTGATAAAGAAGCAAAGAAACAGGAAGAATATAATAAATGTGCATCTGTTTGCGCTTCTGTACTGGGAGAGGATTTTGTTACGATGGAACTGTGCAGGGAAGAGTGCCAAAAAAAGTTTTTGGAGGAATGAT
Organism: Candidatus Woesearchaeota archaeon; assembly: GCA_002686855.1. GTDB lineage: Archaea > Nanobdellota > Nanobdellia > Woesearchaeales > GW2011-AR4. Next base: position 9,915 of record NYYQ01000026.1, read on the forward strand.
AGACCATTGGTTTAATCAATCATCAGAAAAATGAACAAAAAAGCGCTTAAACAAAAAGTAGATGAATTTCTTAAAGACAAAACAAAGAAAAAGATTACATTAGAAGTTCCACCTGATTTCTCAATCTACTGGATAAGAAATCCACTAAGTGCCTGGTTCAGAAAACTTGCTTTGTTAATTCTTTCAAAAGTCCCTCCAATGCATTTTAAAACATGGCTTTTTAGATTAATGGGTTATGATTTCAGGAGAGATGTTTGCTTGCCTGGTTTTATCTATATTGATGAATACTTCCCAGAACTCATCAGGCTAGATAAAGGGGTTCTTGTTGGTGGCATGACTACAATAAAGCCATGGTCATTGAAGAATAACAAGCTAACATTAGGCAGAATTCACATTGCAAGAAGAACTTTGTTAGGTGGCTGGGCTAAAGTAGGACCAGGTGTTACCATCTATGAGCATGTAATAGCAGGAATAGAAGCTGAAATTACAAGGGACGTTCCTAAGGACAGTTTTGTCGTGGGCAATGACAGGGTCCTGAAGACCTGGACTAAGGAAGAAATCGAAAGGCATTTTGGTGAAAGTACTCATGACCCAAAATTTGGAAAAAAGGTAAGGCAATTAACAAAAAAATTCAGAAAAAACAAGGGCTTGAGAACAATACACTTCAGGAATAATGGCAATAGGTTAAATGCTGGTTGCGAGTGGTGGAGGGCAAGACCCGTATGGAGGATTTATTATAATGGAATCTTTGTAGAAAGCTCATTGCTAATGCCTTTTGAATCAATAAGAAAATTGCTCTACAAGCTAATGGGCGTTAAATTCGGCAAAAATGTCAAGCTTGGAAAAAGAGTCTCTTTCGATCATATATATGGTGATATGGTAAAAGTTGGCAATAATGTGATTATTGAGGATGATGTTTTTTTTGATGGCCACGAGTACACAACAACGGAAACAGTATATGGTAAGACCCTAGTAAAGGATAATGCTCATCTTAAAAAAGGATGCTATATAAGGGAAGGGCTAATAATAGGCAAGAATGCTGTTATTGAGGAAAAAGCTGTTGTGATGAAGGATATCAATGACAATGAAATATTTTATGAAGATGGAAGTATAGATCATTCAGAGGCTTCAAGAGAAGAACAGCCCCATAATTGGGCAAGTCCTTCTCAATATATTCGTAGGGTCAGTGAAATCGAAGGAAAAAGCTTTGTTAGGGGAGTGAAAGGATTATGGTATTTAGCCTTGGCTCTTGCAGATATAACTCCAAAAGGCCATGAAAATCCCTACAACAAAATTGACCGGGGTGCTTCTACTATATATCTATCAGGCTATCTTTCAGTTCCAAGAAGCATTGATACATTTGAGAGACATTCAGGTTTAAGTGTTGCTTATACAGCTACTACTGATGTTAATGAATTAGATAGAATAATTGACTATGCTGTTTCAAAACATGGCTGGGTAAATGTTATAGGCTTTAGTGATGGTGGTAAACTTATAGAGAACTATATTAACGCACATGGAGACTCAAAAGTTAGTCATTTTTATGCTATTGCAACTAATCCTGTTAGAGCTGTCACCAATAAAGTAACTCATATTGTTGGAGACAGAGATATGTTGGCACCTATGGAAAGTGAATACCGTTCTACAGGAATAAATTATAAAACAGTCTATGGTGGCCATACTTTCATGTTTTCTGATAAGCGTACAATAGGCGAGATTGCAGATATTATTAATCCTGTAACTATTGCATCTCTATATAATCCCAGTAGCGCAAGCTTTTCTTTTAATTTGAAACCTGCTAATGATAATGCGCCATTCAGCATGAGAAAAGCAGCATAATATTCTTCAGACAAACCACAAGAAAGAGGAAGCTTCGGCTTCCTTTTTCTTTACCTAACATTCAACTTTCTAAATTCTTCTTTAAGCTTACAATGTTCCTATACGCAGTATAGGGTTATGGTAAGCGGAGTAGGGTATTTCGCACTAACACTTGAATAACACGAAAATTTATTAACTAATACATTTTATTATTTCCCCATGGTTATACAGACAGACGCAGACGGAACAATTTATCATGGAAACCTTTTAGTTTCATTAGGCTGGGCATATCTGTTTTATCTGCTGAAGAAAGGAAAGTATCTAGAGTTAATTGAACGACTGCTGCAATTGCCTCTTTTTTATTTTGTGTCATTTATTCCAAAATTTACATATACAGCATTTATCCCCTTCAAGGACTGCCCTCTTAGTTTAATTGATAAAATTGATAACAAATTAAATAAAAAATGGCTAAATCAGATTTCTAAGCTAAATCCAAAAAAAATAATCATAATAACCAGGCAGGAAAAAGCAGTGCTTTTAGGATTCATAAGCAGGAATAAAATCCTAAAAAAATTTAATTTTGAGATAATATCCAATGAAGCTCAAATTAAAAACAAAAAATTCACTGGAAAAGTAAATATAAGGATCACTCCAACCAGCAAATATAAATTTGTTAAGAAAGACTTGCTGTTTATAGGTGATTTCCATGATTACATGCGCTATGGATGTAAAAATAGAAATTTTATTTTGGTTTAAAAGCTTCTAAAAAAAGAAAATTAAATAAATGGCTGCAATAAACAATTCAAAAATGCTATCACAAATCTTCAAGGCATACGATGTAAGGGGAATTTACAATGAGAATCTTACAGAAGAGATAGCATACAACATAGGAAAGGCATTTGTTTCTTTTTTAAAATGCAAAGCTGTTGTAGTTGGCTATGACATGAGAATTTCTTCCCCAACACTTTCCAAGGCTTTTATGGATGGCGCTAATCAACAAGGCGCAGACTCAATTGATATTGGTTTAGTAAGCACAGATGGCCTGTATTTTGCTTCTGGTTTCTTGAAAAAACCTGCTGTCATGTTTACTGCTTCGCATAATCCTCAGCAATATAATGGAATCAAATTTTGCAAGGAAAATGCAGTTCCAATAAACCAAGATACAGGATTGCAAAAAATAAAGAGAATTATTGAGAAAGAAAATTATGAAAAAATTAAAGCAAAAGCAGGAAAAATAATAAAAAAAGATATTTTAGCTGAATATGTAAAGCATGTCAAAAAATTTATTGATGTGGATAAACTAGGAAAATTAAAGATTGCAGTTGACGCTGGCAATGGAATGGCCGGAAAAATTATCCCATTGGCCTATGATAATCTTCCTATAGAAATTATCCCGCTTTACTTTAAACTGGATGGGACTTTCCCCAATCACCCTGCTGACCCTTCAAAATATGAGAATTTAAAAGAACTGCAAAGTACTGTTAAAAAAGAAAAATATGACTTTGGCATGGCTTTTGATGGAGATGCTGACAGGATTTTTTTTGTTGATGAAAATGGCAGGATTATAAATTCTTCTTTGATATCTTCATTAGTAATAAAAAGAATTCTTAAAAAACACGGGAATGAGAAAATAATCTATAATCTAATCTGCAGCAAAGTTGTTCCGGAAACAATAAAGAAATACCATGGAAAAGCCTTGATTGAAAGAGTAGGCCATTCATTTATTAAGGATTCAATGAGGAAAACCAATGCAGTATTTGCTTGTGAGCATTCTGCGCATTATTACTTTAGGGACAATTTTCATGCAGACTCAGGTATAATTGCAAGCTTGATTGTATCCGAGATTATAAGCAAGGAAAACAAATCATTATCAAGCTTATTAAAAGAATTTGAAAAATATCATAAAATAGAGGAAACTAATTTTGAAGTTAAAGATAAAGATAAAAAATTAAAAGAAATTGAAAAAATATACAAAAAACAAAACCTAAAAAGCATCTCTAAGCTTGATGGCATTACTTTTGATTTTGGAAATTGGTGGTTTAATGTACGTCCCAGCAATACAGAACCTTTGTTAAGGTTAAATTTAGAAGCTGATACGCAAAAATTGATGGAAGAGAAGAAAAAAGAGCTGGTTAGGATTATCAGGAGTTCCTAAAATCAAAAATTTCAGCGTTCAAAGAAAAGCTATCATAAATAGAGATATCAGGCAGACTGTTTATGGGATTTAATGCTTGTATGCGTCCATTTTCATTTGCTGTAAGGCTCCTACGAACTGGAGAAGATTCAGTTCCTGAGGGAGAGACTTCCTTTTCCACATGTTTGCAGCACCATATTCCAAGGTTCGTTGTACATCGTTTCTTCCTACACCGTCAAAACGTTTGGACATATCTCCTCTAGCGTATTCTTGACCGAAAACAGATCCGAATAATTTTTCTCTCGAAGCGTCGCTTTTAGCATCACTTAAGTTGTCAACCATCCCGTTGAATAACGTAATGCAAGATTCATGGACAAAATAACAATTCTGATCAATTCCAAGATTTATGACAATAGGTTCTGCTTTTTTACCTAAACTCTCAAAGAAATTGTTTAGCCCAATCATTTTAGTAGTAACGTTATCAAATTCTAGAGCAAGAGTATAAATGGGGACATAGCCATGAGTCAATTTTAAATAATCTAGAAAGTTCTGTCCTGAAATCCTTTCTCTTTCTGAAACCAAAGCCCTTGATTTGGTAACATATCTTAGCTCAGCAGCAGTCATATCACCTAATCTTAATCTTATTTCCCTTTCAGTATACAAACCTTTTTTTAGTATACCTTCTCCTGCCCACTCAATTTCTTTTGGTCTCAATTCACTTAGTAAGTTTAATTTTGCTTCTTCATATCGGTGGAAACTGAACCTTTCAGCCGTTGCTCTATGCTGGGCCAGAATATCTACAATAGCCAGCTCTATAGACGTACCCATGGCCGGCTTTTTGCTCTTAGAGTTAAAAGAAAATATTGGATGGTCTCTATTCAAATAAACTGTGTTTGCGTTAGAATCATATCTCCCCATTGAATTAGAATCCAACTCAGTAAATTCCCATAAAGTTTCAGGGCTAATTTCTGGAATGGAGTCCAAAACTGCAAATCTCGTTAAAATGGAGTCTATAGATTCTGACAAAAGTTTGTTTACGCTGCTTTTACTTTCATATCGTCTGTTTTGGTCGTTGAATGTCCTAATTTCTCTTAGTACTCCCCTTAGCATATCAGTAAATTCTATGTAAGCTGGGTGTGTCTCTAAAAACCCACCACGTCCGAAATCTACTATTGAATCCAATCCGTCAGCATCGATTTCTGCAATTATCTTGGAAGCAACGGATGGATTTGCCAGGTCTCTAAGAAGTTTTGCAGGGTCTCCACATCCTCTCTTGTTAACATAAACATGGATTCCTTTTTGAGCTTGGTTTCTATCAAACAAATAAATCTCTCCTGTTACCCGACCCATATGAACTCCAGTTTCATCTATTTTCCATGCCATGCCCTTGTCATACTTTTTTGGTTCAAGTAAATCTCCGTTAATTGCGACGTTAAAATTATCTAGATGAATCGGTAACTCCCACTGAATTTTCTTTTTTAAATTGGCAAGACTTAATTGTGAACTATCAAACTTAAGATCTCTAATTGTAATTGATGTTTCATCAGGTTTATTTGAACAAAATGAAGTATATCCTACTTCCTCGTCAAGTTCTAACTTAGGTCCAAAAGTCTGATTAACCACTAGGGTCTGACCATCCTTAGTAGTTTCCAGTTCATAGCTCCCCCCCATTACAAAAATCAGAATAGAAGCAACACCATGACTTCCTATAGGTGTCCTACCCAAGGGGTGTCCTACCCAAGGGGGTCCTAACTTTTTCTCTTTTTTCACTGTCGCCAGACCTGAAAAAAGCTTCTAAACCTTGTTCATCCATGCCCCATCCATTGTCTTGAATCTGAAAAAGCTTTTCTGGTTGGTAGGCTAATTGAATAAACTGTCCATCAGCATCGTGAGAATTACAAAGAAGCTCTATCGCAGTGTGCAAGGGACCCCTATCCGCCCTATGTGCCACTGTCGTTAGAAGATCGTCCCAGACAGATCTGACTATAGTTCCAGCCATAGATCCTTCTAATCCTCCCCCGTTCATGCCATTTCTTTTCAGAGCTTGTTTAAATAATTTTCTAATGACACTACCATTTTAAAGTAGTTTATCTTAAGTTCCTTTTCTCCAAAAAACTTAACAAAGTGGCTATCGTTTATGGAGTTTAACATTCAAAGAAGACAGGATTGGTAAATCCATTAACTTGTGAACCTTTTTTATTTGGGAAAATTCGACTTTTAATTTTTTGTTTTCTATTAGCTGGAATAATACTCTTCCTCTAACTTCATCCCTGTTCTTTGCTTTTATGTTTGATGCAAACTTGCTCATATCCTATTTTTCATTGCCAACATAAAAATCATATGACACTAATTCATATTTTATGATCCTGGAATTCACATCAACATCTTTTGGGTCTGGAACGTTTCACTCACCAACCAATTAGATTAAAATAATAGAAAATTAACGATTATAAATAGCAGGATTATCAAAATTTTTACTTCCATTGCAACTACCGCTTTGATGCTCTATTTTTAATTGTGTATCTGAAGTCATTTGAACCAGAATCTTTCCAGTGGGTATCGGTTCATTTACCTTGCCAACATCTGCTGCCTGATAGCAGTAAATATTTCCATCTGCTGTAACTTGGCTAAATTCCCTATCGACAAATCCAGAATCTTTTGGTATGAATTTATATTTTCCAAAATCTGTAAAAATTCCTGCTACTGAAACTACCTGTACATCCGGGAAATCATTCTCATTTACAAAAGCTAAGTAAACATCCCAGTCAACTACATATTCTTCCTCGGCAGTTTCATGGAACCAATTACCTTTTAAGGTTCCTGGAACATCCTGCATAGTAATCCCGCATTGTTGTCCATCCTCTCTCTTAATTAAATCAAAAAATTGTTTTTGTAAATCTTCTCGGTAGTAATCATATGCACAATGTATAAACCGTGTTCTTGTAGGATGTCTTATGGGATTGGCAAAATCAAGCTCTTTCCTTAAATCTATCAATCCAAAATCAAAATTACCTTGCTTTAACCCAACTTCTCCCAGTAAAGTTCCTTCTTCTACCTTTTCCAGCAATATTTTAGTGCACGAATTTTCTTTTTGAACAGAATAATCTTCACATTCTACTTTATCCGTTATCTTGTTTAATTCTTCAGAAGTTGCTTTGACATGATTATAATATCCAATTACATCTTTGCACAATGCAAAATATATCGTATAATCAATTGGATCTTGTGTATCTCCTTTACCCCAGGAAACTTGAGTAATGTAAACATCTGCCGGAGCAAATAATGAGTAAGCATAATTGGTTTCATATTCGCCAAGATGCAGATAAGTATGATCTGTTGGAAAAGTATGGCCCGGTGGACCAATATTGCCTAATGGAGTTATTTCTTTGACATCACTTAAATCAACAGGAGTTGTAGTAAAGAATTTGTTTTCACAATCAGGAAGTGTTTCTCTTTCCTGTTCTGTTGGTATTTCTGAGTTGGTTCTTCTTACTATTTCAGCACGTAAACCTTTTGGAGTTTCTGATTCTTGATATTGTTGCTCTTCTCCATGGATTTCTGGAACAAATTCTTCATTATCATCTGGAAATTCCGCTGCTGTCTTGTCTGAATCAGTAACTGCAATTTGCCCACAACCATAAATAAGCAGAATTATCCCTAATAACAATATCACACTCTTTTTCATTATAGAATATTATCTTCTATTTAATGATATAAAAAAGTATTGGCGAAAGGTTTGCATAACTGCATTTTATTCATAAAAGGTGCATAAAATGTTAGTTATACAAATATTTATTACGGTCCTGCTGACGCACTTTTCTGATTACCTTTAAATTTTCCATCAAAGAAAAATCCCAATCTCTTCGTAAAAGCAAGGGTTTAACTTTAATTAGACAAAGAGGCACTATTTTAATAATTCCTTAGAACTTTACGCCTCGCCAATGCGCCCGGCATTTATTAGGATACTAGGCATTAAGAACACGTTCGCATTGTTTCGTGGATTTCTGCAAAAGCTTTTATATTTTAAGTATATAGCTTAATTAAATATGGTGCGTGTCCTTTCAACTAAAGAGTTTGATGCTTGGGAAAGACTTCTTCCTAAAGAATATCAACAACAGATAAAGCAGATAATTAAAGAACTAAAGAAAACTCACGATACTGGAAAGCCGTTAGGTTATCCTTTCTTTAGAGAAAAGAAGCTCGGTAAATATAGGGTTTATTTTCTTGTTTATGGGGATATTGATACTGTATTGTTGATAACTATTAGCGATAAGAAAACACAGCAAGACACTATTGGCAAAATAAAGAAAGATTTGGATTCCTATAAGGATTTAATAAAGAAAAATCTTTAGCGTTCTCTTAATCTGCCTTTTGCAGCATCTTCTAAGCCGCGTTTTATGCTTAGATGTAATTCGTCCTGTGCTACTTGCTCTAAGCGTTTTAAGTACTCATACTCTTCCTTTGGTATTGTTACCGTTTCCATAGTTAAATATCTATATTAAGGTATATAAATATCTTTTGTTTTTGGATACTGTCTAATCTGAGACTGTCACATAAAGGCTGACACAAAGAAGCTGATGCTGATTTACCACCGCCCCTCATATTTTCTTCAACTCAAGACTTAGCCCTGAACTTCTTCCTTACCTGATTAAAAATAATCTCGCCAAGCTTAGTAAGGCCAAAAAGCTTATTCTTGCGATGATCAGGATTATGACACACAACCAGCTTCATTTCTTCTAATTCTCTTAAAGTTCTGCTAATCTGCGATGCTTTGGCTTTAAGCTCTTTCTCTAATTCTCTTGGTGTATGGGTCATCCTGCCAAGATGATGCAGTATAGCCTCCCTATAAGAGCTTGCTTCTACCCTGGCTATCAGCAGCCACTGTTTCTTAGTAGGCATAATAAGAATTATATGTTTAGCTATTATTAAATTCTTTATTCTTACTTATTTAACACTTACTTAACAAAAGTTATAAGCTGCGATTTCCATCCGGTCTTTGACCGGTGGAAGCGAAATCTATTTCTTTTTTAACATTTTAGAGTTGATTACAGGTTGTAAGGAAGCA
>NYYQ01000027.1 GCA_002686855.1 Candidatus Woesearchaeota archaeon
CACACTTCCTATAGAATCGGTGGATGATATAAAAAAAGCTCTTGAAGATTCAATATTAGTTGAACCACAAACAGGAATGAAATACTCTCAAGACACTCCAAAATTATTAGACAGTGAAACCTCATATGGAGATGTATATATCTCTCAAGTTATAGTTGAAAATGATTTATATCAGTTTTATGAAAGTGATGATGGACAGGCATATTGGAAAAGTTATAATGATTTTTTGAATAATATAGTTGAAACAAAAGAGGTAATAAATAATATAGGGTAATTAAAAAATATAAGAAAAAATGACACCAACAGAATTTATCATAACATCAGGAGGAGGGATACTGATAGGTTTTGGCATGGGGATATGGTATGCTTTGAGGTTTAGGAGTAAGAAATGAGCAAATTAGCCTTTGAATTGGCTTATAAAAGAGCAAAAAAAGAAAAGACACTTGACGGATTCAGAGAAGTAAAGAAAAGCAGAAGCTATAATATCATTAAAAGAGAATATCAAGATAAATGGAGACCAAAGATATTCAAAAGAGATGGGCATAAGTGTATGAATTGTCAAGAGGAGTATCATCTACAATTATGTCATATCACTACCGCTAATGCTTTTAAGAGACTTAATGGATATTTAGAAGTTTCCATACCTGCTTCGTTTAGAGATGATAATTTAATCACACTTTGTTTTGTATGCCATAAAGTTCAACATAATGCGGACAAAGGGATATTATTTTCTCAATCAGCTAAAAACAGGGCTAAAAGTATTAGAAAACTATTTAATGAAATAAAGCAAAAAAGAGGTTGCTCAACAGCCAGAGAAATCATATAACCATAACATTAATATAGATACTAATAATTTAAATAATAATCACTTATTCTAATGGTAAAATATAATAAAATATTTAACCATTATTATCACCCTTGCCCTTGGCGTAATATATAAAATGAACTATAAAATTTTAAATGTTTTAATATATGTAATTTTGATTTTTATTTTGGTTTTGTTATTTATTTTAATAAACATTGAAGAAAATAAAGCTCCAATAAAGCAAACTGAAATTAACGGTTCAATGCAAATTTTTAATGTTTCTAATGAAAAAGAAAATACAAATTATCAACCGACAAAGACTTCTGAAAGATATGATGATAAATATTTGGAATATCTAGACAACATACAAGAATCAAGAGACAAGACCTTTCAAAGATAAAAATAGTGGCACTGGCGGGATCTGAACCCGCGACCTCTAGATAACCCGGTTTGAGGTATATCATCAGCATAAAGCTTCATAACTCAAATATATGAGTGTCGCTAAAATATATTTTCTAGCGCTCTAACCAGGCTGAGCTACAGTGCCTTTAATAAGTCAAAAGAAAAAGTTAGTGTTTTAAAAAGATTGCTATTGAAGAAATTCTTTTATCTTATCCTGGAACTTTTGGATTTCCCCTTCTTCATATTTAGTATGGGTCCATTTATAAGAAAATTCATCTGTATTAAACCTTGGCTGAATATGTAGATGAGCATGCATCACTTCCTGGCCAGCTACCTTCCCATCATTAAGTAAAAGATTAAATCCCCCAGCATTAGTTGCTTCCATAACAGACTTAGCTAATTTTATTTGTAGCTCTCCGAATTCTTTGCCATCCTCATTAGGTATCTCATTTAAACTAACATAATGTTCTTTTGGAATAATTAAAGTATGTCCTTTATTGCATGGACTAATATCCAAGAAAGCCAGAAACTTGTCACTCTCATAAACCTTAGCTGCAGGAATTTCTCCTTTAATAATTTTGCAAAAGATACAGTTTTCCATTTTAAATAAGGAATTTTCTCATCATTTTTATTTTTTATTATTTTTAATCAATGCGTTATATTTCATTTATTTTTTAATGGTTTTGTTTCTAAAAAACAAAGCCCAGGAAAGCTTTGCTTTCCGCTGATTTTGATTTATTTGTTTATTAGTTTTTTATTATTGGATTATTTTTCATTGAATATTGTATTGAAATTAAATGGACCTGTCGAGATTTGAACTCGAAATCTCTCCCAAGCCAAGGGAGCACGTTACCGGATTACGCTACAGGCCCATAAGCTAGTTTAAGAATTTGATTGATTTAAAAAATTATCTAGAATTAATGCTTAGCAGCCAACCTTACATCTCCTTCATGCACTGTTTTTCTGCCAGAGTGTTTTGATATTTCTGTTGCCCTTTTGGCTATCTTCTCTGTCATCTCTGTCAAAATTTCAGTAAAAGCATCAACTGCATCCTGAGAAACTCTTTTAGCGCCGGCTTTCATTAACATTCTCCCAACAGGCGCTTTAGGAATTATAGAGACTTTTCTACCCATTATTACCCCCCCCATTTCAAAAATAAGACCCCTTTAATCTTTGCTTGATAAAATACTTCCATGCTTGTTTATATAGTTTTCTATTCTACTTGACCAAGAATTCCACCAAGCTCTTCCATCTTCTCAGCATATGTTACCAAATCACCTTGCAATAAGGCATCTTGCGCCTCATCATATAATTCTGAAGCCTTAGTGAATCTCCCTTCTAAAGACTCAGGAACTTGACCTGCAGTTTCTTTTATTTCTTTAATTTTCTTTTCTAACTTCTCTAGTTTTCCTTTGAATATAAGATTAAGCGCATCCTCTAAACTTTCCTGCATAGTAACTTTCTCATCATACGCAACAATAACTCTCTTTAATTGCGGTAATGCTCCTCCTGCAGAAGCTTTTAAATAAACAGGCTCAATATACAAGAAACTTTCCTCAATTGGAATAATAACCAAATTACCCCTGATAACTTCAGAACCTTGCTGGTCCCATAAAGTAAGCAACTGGGAAATTTCAGTATCTTGATCAATCCTAGCTTCTATCTGCATAGGTCCATAAGTTAGCTCTTGCTTGCTTAACCTAAACACTTCTAGCTTTCCATACTGCTCTGGGTCTGCATGAGCCACAAACCATGCAATCATATTCTCCTTGCCCCTAGGAATTAAAGGGCTTATAAGGAAAAACCCTTCTTTTTCTGCATCAGGAAGTTTAAGCACAATATAATATGGCCTAAGGTCAACCTCATTGCTGCTGTAAATCTCACTAGGAGTTCTCCAGACATCTTCTTTATTATAGAAAACCTGCGGGTCTTTCATATGATAAACACCATAAGTTCTTATCTGCACCCTCATCAAATCCTCTGGATATCTTATATGCTCTTTTAAACCAGGAGGCATCTCATCAAAACCCTTAAACAGCTCAGGAAAGATTTTTGCATAGTTCTTTATCAAAGGATCTTCTTTATCCACAACATAGAAATCTACATTTCCATTATAAGCATCTATAACAACCTTAACCGCATTCCTGATATAATTAAACCTAAAAAGTTTCTCACTATAAGGGAAGTTATTAGTTGTCGTATAAGCATCAATTATCCAAAACAACTTGCCGTCATTAATAACAACATAAGGGTCACTATCATACTCAAGGAAAGGAGCCAATGTGCTTGCTCTTTCAAGAATGTTTCTTTTCAATAATACTTTACTGTCTCTTGTCACAGCGCTTGACACAAATAAATTCAGGGAACTAAGTTTCATAGAAAAAATAGCTTTTTTTATTAAATTGGAAAGTTGAACTCCATCCTTGCCTTCATATGAAGTAAACACATTCTCATTGCCTAAAGGATAATCAAACTCATTTGCCTTAGTGTTGACAATAACAAAATCACTTGATTGTTCACCAAAATAAATCCTTGGCTCTTTTATTTCCAACTCCTTATAGTCTGTTTTTGGTGGAATATCTCTGACAAATAACTCTGGAAGACCTTCTTTTGTTACAACATTTACAGGAGAAACAACCGCACCATACCCATGCGTATAAACCAGCTTTTCATTTACCCATGTTTTTGCCTTTGCAGCAAGCTGGTTTTGGTCAATCTCTCTGGGAGAGACCATCAACTGCCTCAATTTATTATCAACATTATATCTATCGACATCCACATCAAGAAATTCATAATAAGTCCTGAAAAGCTGTATTTGTTTATTAGTTGTAAGCAAAGGCCTCCAATCCCATAGCCTTACATTTTCTATAGTTACTTTATTTCGGTTAATATCGTCTATGCTTAAATCATAAGTTACTGGAAAATCTCTTGTACGGACATCAGTAAGGCCATACGCAAACAATGTATGCTTAATGTTTTGCTTTATGTATGGCTCTTCAAGATTAAATTCATTCGGTTCAACATACAATCCCTGCACTACACCTGCAACCACATTCCCAGCAAAGAATACTATCAAAACAAGTGCAACCCCGCCAATAAGCAATTTAATATTCTGGAGATAAATATATGCAAACGCTATAAGCCCAACAACTAATGTAATAACTGCTAAAATTGTATAGAGTGGAAGAACGATTGTAATATCGGTAAAACCTGCCCCAAAAACTGCTCCTCTTGGAGAAAACAAAATTGAGTACCTTTTAAGATAGAAAAGCGCTGCAAATACTATTAAAATCAACCCAGCCAAGAAAGCCAAATGAGTTCTTCCTTTTTGAGGAACTTCAACTTTTATTTGCTGAAATCCTCGCTCAAAACCAAAAGGCATTCCTAATGGACTCTGCTCAACTTCTGGCTTTACTGTTTTTTTTGTTTTACTTGAAAAAAGATAAGCAAGTCCTGTCATAACAAGAACTGCTATAAACAAAAATAATAAGCCACTTAGCATAAAGTTATAGAAAGGCAAAATAAAAATATAGAAGCTAATATCATTCTTGAAAACCGGGTCAACAAATCCAAAGCCAACATAATTAAGGTACCTCAAAACTGTAAACCAAAATGAACTTGCCATAAGCCCTGCAAGCAAAGAAACAACAAATATAACAAGCAGGTATATTTTTTGAAATCCTATGTTTACATTTCTTTTCAATACCATAAAATTCAATAACAAAACTACAAAAAATACCAAGAAAACAGCAATTCCCAATCCTATCTTTGAGAACAGAACAGTCTTGAAAACAGAAACATAACCTAAAGAATCAAACCAAAGCCAGTCAGCATATAAGCCTGCAAGCATCAATAAAATTATAAAGATTAAGACAAATACAGTAAATGCATTATTCCTGAATAAACTCTTTCCGTTCATATTTGAGAAGAGATAAGCACACTGTATTTAAATGTTGGGGGTAATTTGAATATATTTAAATATGTCCTAATACTATTAATTACGAATGAAACAAACAATCCTCAAATACGCTTTGCAGAATGCAGTAAAGTTCAAGGGAAAAGCGCACCCTGGAGCTGTAATAGGCAAAGTACTTGCTGAAAATCCTGAGCTAAAAAAGACTGCAAAGAAAATAATAGGAGAAACAAAAAAAATAGTTGACAAAGTCAATTCTTTAAGTTTAGAAAAACAAAAAAAAGAGCTTGAAAAATACTCTGACTCATTAAAAGAAGCTGTACGGGAAGAAAAAGATATTTTCTCTATGTTTGAGATAAAGGAAAATGAGGAAGTTGTGACAGCTTTTCCTCCAGAACCAAGCAAATATCCGCATATAGGACATGCAAAAGCTCTATTCCTTAATTACGAGCTTGCAAAAAGGAATAATGGGAAATTCATCTTACGATTTGAGGACACTAACCCAAAACTTGCTGACAAAGAATTCTACAAGATACATCTTGAGAATTATGAATGGCTGGGCATTAAAGCAGATGAAGTAACATATGCATCTGATTATATGGACGATTTTTATGATTTAGCAAAGAGAATGCTAAAAAAAGGTTATGCTTATGTTTGTACATGCAGCCAGGAAAAAATCAAAAAAGACAGGTTTGAAGGCAAAGAATGCACATGCCGTTATTTGATGGAAGATAAACATCTTAAAAGGTTTGAAGAGTTATTTAATTCAGCAGAAGGAAAAATGGTTTTAAGGCTTAAAGGATATATGCAGCATCAAAACACAACCATGCGTGACCCAGCTTTGCTTAGAGTAATAAAACACAAGCATCCAAGACATGGAAGCAAGTATCATGTATGGCCAACATATGATTTTGAGAATGCAGCCATGGATGGCCTGCAAGGTATAACTCACAGGCTAAGGACAAAAGAGTTTGAATTAAGAAATGAGCTGCAAAACCATGTCCAAACTACTTTGGGATTTAAAAATACAAAAATCTACGAGTTTGCAAGATTCAATTTAGAAGGAGTAGAAAGCTCTGGCAGGGTTATAAGAGACTTAATAAAGAAAAAGAAGCTTGTTGGCTGGGACGACCCTTCTTTAACAACAATAGCTGCATTAAAGCGTAGAGGTTTTTTACCAGAAGCAATAAAGAACTTTGTTTTATCAACTGGAATTACAAAATCTGAATCTGTCTTAACATGGGATGATCTTATTGTTCATAATAAAAGGATTTTAGATGCGCAAGCTGACAGGTATTTTTTCATTAAAGATGCTAAGGAAATAAAAATAGAAAATGCTCCTACGCAAGATGTAAAACTAAAACTACATCCTGAATTTGAAGATAGGGACTTTAGAGAATATAAAGTAAAAGATAGTTTCTTTATAGAAAAAGATGATTTTAAAAATTTCAAGAATAACAAATTATACAGATTAATGGACTGCCTTAATTTTACAAAAAAAAGGGACAAGTTTGTTTTTCATTCTTCAGAACATGAAAAATTCAAAAAAAAGGGACATCTAATAATACATTGGCTGCCAAAACAAAAAGATTTGGTTAAAACAGAAGTATTGATGCCTGATAAAAAACTTGTTAAGGGAATTGCAGAACCTGCAACAAAAAAATTAAAGGAAAATGAGGTAATACAGTTTCAAAGATTTGGATTCTGCAGATTAGATAAAAAAGAAAAGAACAGATTGAGTTTTTGGTATAGCCATAAATAAAAATTGGTCAATAAAAATGTTAAAGCCAATATGAAAAGATTCAATAAAAGCAATAAATAAAATTACAATGATTAAAAAATAATTAATTTAAAAATAATATCGAAACAAAAAATAAATGGGAAATATGCAATAATAAAATTTTAAAAAATGGTGTAATTAAAAAATTGAAAACAATAAAAAAATAACAAAACAAATAATTATAAATTAAAACAACAAAATTCCACTTATCTGAGATAAGTGGTTTAAACATAACAATTACATTGCATGGAATTTTGTGTGCTCAAAAACAACCCATCGATAAGTGGAATTTTGAGCGTCAAAAACCACCCTGCTGTTGCGGTTACATTCATCATGTCACCCAACTCTGATGGGTGGTTTTTGACAAAATAAAAACTAATAATAAGGTGATTTTAATGGGTACAAACTTAGTTGTAAGGTCGCAGATAAAAAATCATGCAAAAATAGATGAAAAAGCATTGAATATATCTAATGATTTTTATGAAGCGCTAAATAAAAAAGTAGAAGAACTGATAAAAGAATCCTGCAAAAGAGCAAAAGCAAACAATAGAAATACATTAATGGGCAGGGATGTTTAATGGACTTTTTTTCTTATTTTCTCTTCTAGTTCTTTTACTCTTTTTTCCCTTTCTTTTTTGTGCTCAAGAATTTCATTCATCCTTGTCTTGATTGACAATAAAGCAACGTTTAATTCATGAATTTGTTTTCTGTTTTCTCCCACTGCTTCATCTCTTTCATTTTTTACTTCCTGAAGTTCTTGTTCTAAAGCCTTCATTTTATTTTTCGGTTCTTTTTCTGTTATTGCCTTTGGTTTTTTAAAATGCTTTTTTTCTAAATGTTGGAGGTTTTCATAAACAGGATGCTCTTTTTTTTCATACCTATTGCCCACTATACAAAGACTTCTAAAAAAATCTTTAATCTGAGAATGATTTATGCGCTCCAAAGAATGCTGTTCCATTTTACTTTTTTAACCTACCAAACAAACCTTTTTTTTTTGGTTTGGCTTCTAAACCGGGAAATGGCATAGTGGGCATTGCAACCGGTCCTTGAGACCTTGGCTCGTTAGGTTGAGGAGCAAAAGGAGGTGGCTGCTGAAAATCAGGTTCTGGTGGTTGGGGTGGTTGAAGTGGTTGAAAACCAGGTCTTGGTGCTGGTCTTGGCGCAGATGCTGGCCCATGCCCTTGTTTTTCAACAAAATTTTTGACCATATCAGAAACTGCAACCATGCCTTTGGCTATTGTCTTATTCTGGTCTATAATCGCATCAAGCTTATGCCCAATTTTTGATTCTTCTCTTTCCTCGGACTTAACATCTTTTGCAGCCTCTGTAAACAGTTTTAACATAGCATCCATGCTTTTAGTCAACCGTTCCAAAGAATTAACAATTTCCTTAGAAGAAGATTTATCCGATCTTGTCTTTAATTCCTTAACTTGTCTTTTTAACTCCTCAATTTCCCTATGCGGCATTAAGTCGTAAGGCTCATCCTCAACCATTCTATCAACCCCTTTTTTATAAATTAACTACAGGATATTTATATAAACATTTCGGTTTTAATCCCATATTTAACAATCTAGGGAAACATATTTAAAATAGTAAAAAACTCCAAGCAAGGGTGAATGAATATGATAAAAATAGGTCAACAAATACAGGATATGGAATTTGAAGTATTCCATAATGAAGAAATAAAAAAAGTAAAGTTTTCTAAGTATGAGGGAAAATGGCTAGTTTTGGTTTTTTATCCAGCAGACTTTACTTTTGTCTGTCCAACAGAATTAGAACAGCTAGCTGAACTTTATGAAGAATATAAAAAAGAAAATGCTGAGGTAATTAGTGTAAGCACAGATACTGTTTATACGCATAAGGCATGGCATGACCAAAGTCCTTCTATTAAAAAAATTAAATATCCAATGGCAGCCGATCCTACAGGAAAACTGTGCAAAGCATTTGGAACATACATAGAAGAAGAAGGAGTTTCATTAAGGGGAAGCTTCATCATAGACCCAAAAGGTATTGTAAAGGCATTTGAGATGCATGACAACAGCATTGGAAGAAACTCAAAAGAATTAATCAGAAAGTTAAGGGCAGCAAAATTCATAACTGAACACAAAGGCCAAGTTTGCCCTGCATCCTGGGACTTTGGCGATAAAACTTTAAAGCCTGGATTGGATTTGGTTGGGAAGATTTAGGTTTTATTCTCCAACCATTTCTAAGAAAGCAGTAATTGCTCCGCTACCCAAATATTGTTGAGGTAATAAAATTTGGCTCTCAAGCTTTGCAGGCGTATTTGTCCATGGTGCTTTTCGTCTAGCAGAGAATTCAAATACTTTTTTTCCATCAAAGTAAAAAATCCCCTTATTTAATGAGGTTTCATTTTGCCAATACAATATCCTTGCAAAATCCTCTCCATTTGGATGAATTATCTCATCTTGAAGACTATCTCCAAAAGTTGTTCCATCAGATTTTTCATCTCCGTTAAGTATTGGATGTTTGTCAAACATAAATCGAATATTATCATTACAAGAATAAAAAGATTGATTTGATGCCCAACCTATCGTTGCAGCTATTTTTCTGTCTTTATCTTTTCCAAATACTAAACTATGAACAAATAAATCATACTGCGGAGAGCTAGTATGTTTTTGGAGATATAGAAAAACAGGAGTTACTTCAACATCATGTTCATTACTTAATTCAGCAATCCTATCAGAAAGTTCTTGCTCTTTTTCATTAAGTGCAGGAAGTGTTCCTTTAATATAAGTTCCAGTAAAGCCTTCTAGAATTTTCTCAAATTGTCCCCATTCCATTTCATCAGGATCCCATTTCGGAGCATCGGGGCATCCCATTTTATAAATAGCAAAAGTTCCAGTCTCCCCACGGGATAAATCTAAAAATTCCTTCCATGGAACTTTCTCTCTATTAGTATTAGCATCACTTGATCTATCATCTAAATTAAAATTTCTTATACCTGCCAGAAATGGATTATACCATCCTATGAATTCATTAAGGAAATCTTCAATACCAACTATATTATCCATAGTAGTAAAGAATAATACATTATTATTTAAAGGTTTCTTACTATAATTACTTCAAAGTAGTTAAATAGAAAAGTTTAAACAACTACATCTTAAAATTCCCAGGCAGATTTCCACCGAACTTCTTCATTATCTTGTTCATATCTCCTTTAGAGCCTTTGAACATCTTAACCATCTTCTTGCTCTGCCTATATTGTTTTATTAATTCTCTTATTGTACCTACAGAAATTCCAGAACCCTTGCTTATCCTATCCAGCCTGGAACTGGACATCACATCAGGGTCTTCAAGTTCTTCTTGATTCATCGACTGCATTGCTATCTTCCATTTTTCAAGTTTTTCTTCCTGCACATCAAGCATTTCTTTTGGTAAATGTAAAGAAGAAAATCCTGGTATCATCTCAACAATTTTTTTTAAAGAGCCCATTTTTTTCATAGCTGACATCTGTTCATATAAATCTATTAAATTAAACTCTCCTTTCAAAAACTTTTTTCCTAAATCCTCTGCATCCTCAAGCTTAATTGCTTCTTTTGCTTTCTCCAGTAAAGCCCCTAAATCTCCCATTCCTAATAATCTGCCAACAAATCCTTTGGGGTTAAAGTGCTCTAAATCCTCAATTTTTTCTCCAACACCTATAAATACTATTGGAGCCTTAGAAACAGAGCATGCAGTTAAGGCACCTCCGCCTTTTGCAGTACCATCCATTTTAGTAACAATAACACCAGTTACATTGCAACTTTTATGGAACTGTTCAGCCTGCTTTTGAGCTGCCTGTCCAATATCAGCAGAAATAACCAAGAAGTTTTCATTAGGATTTATTTCCTTATTTAGCAATTCAATTTCCTTAATTAAATCCTCAGATAAAGCATCCCTGCCAGCTGTATCAATAATTACAATATCAAAATTATTCAACTCATCTTTAAATTCATTATAAATCTTCAATGGGTCTTTTTCTTTCTTTCTTAAAAAACAGGGAACATTTGCTTGTTTTGCAACCTGCTCAATCTGTTCCATTGCAGCAGGCCTGTGTACATCCAAACCAACTAAAGCAACCTTATGTTCTCTCTTTGTAAAATAGTTTGCAAGTTTTCCTGCAGAAGTTGTCTTTCCAGAGCCAAACAAGCCAACAAGCATTATTTTGAATGGTTTTTTCTTAATCTCAATCTTATACTGTTCTTTTCCAAGAAATTCAACCAAAGCATCATAAACAATATTTATCAAATGCTCTTTTTTTGTAAGACCAGAAGGAGTTTCTTCTTTCTTGATACTTTCCTTAATATTATTAGTTAAATCAAAGACAAGCTGCACATTAACATCAGATTGCAATAAAGCCCTTTGTATATCTTTGACTAGCTCATTAATCAGCTTATCATCTACAAAAACTGATTTTGCTATTTTTTGTAATGTGTTCTTTAATGAATCTCCTAATTTATCTAATACCATAGAAAAAAGAATGAAAATTGATTTTATAAATGTTTAGTATTTCAACGCTCCTTATAATAACTTCCCCTATCTACAAAAATGAAGTCATCAGGCCAGTCATCCTTTATCCTTCCTTTTTCAATATTCACATGATGGATATAATTATGATGGTGTCTAATAGGCTCTAATATTCTTGTTGTAGTGACTGACAATATGCAGTCATCTCCAAGATTCTTATTAAGCATGGGAACTATGAAAGCATTGAAAGACTCGGGAAGCTCACGCTGTGAATGCGCATTGACAATCATAATCAAAGCAAGATGGCCTTCTTTCTCACCAACATAAGAAGATATAACATGCTCTGCATTAAACCTTTTGAGTGTTTTATCTCCCCTTAATTTATCTAAAACTTCTTGTTTTGTAATCCTTATCTTGAACTGGACAATATATAATTGCTCAGCACTAAAATCCTGTATTCCATCTTCACCGTGCTTTATGTCTGCATAATAATTAATTATCTCAGACTCCTCCAAAGCTTTTCTTTTCCTGTTGACAGTCATCACAGGAACTCTTGTCTTTTTTGCAATAGCATTATCCGATATCCTCGGATTCCTGATTATCTCCCTAATGATTTTTACCTCTTGCTCATCAAGTTTTACCATTTTAACCCCCAATTCATCAATTTTTGATATATTTATACCATATTAACCAACAAAACTTTATAAACTTTCTCATTAGAACTTATCAAATTTATATAAACATTTGCAGGGGATAAAAATACCACAAACTGTTGCATCACTACCACAAAAAACACGGGAACATTTAGACGAAGTAATAGCCTCAATGACAGGTACTGTTCCTCACCTAGTTCAAGTGGCTTACCATGCTGCTAGTAAAAGAGTAAGTGTGCACGAAGCATTAGCATTTTACATATCAAGTGTTGACAACCGTTACAATGGAAATGGGATGAAAAGACCTGAAAGATTAAGTCAATCGTACGATGATACTATAGCTTACATTAACTCAAAAGCAAACGGTTTTAGTGATTTAGGTGAGTGTTGCAGATAGTAATAGGTTTTTTTGCCTTTTTTTCTTGTAAGGACCCTCATAATAATTTATTACCATTACAAATATTTAAATTTATTGCTTTTTGTGAGTTTTTGTAATGGTAATTTATCTATACTAAATACTCAAGAATTAAACACTAAATTTTTCTTTTTTGTTTTCTATATTTTTCAAAATTTTTTTTATCAAATCGGTAATTTTAATATTAAAATGCACTTTATTATCTAAAGTTCTTACAGCTACTGTGTTGTTTTTTACTTCTTTTTCACCTACTGTTAGGATTAAAGGAACATGCTGTATCTGCGCTTCTCTTACTTTTCTTGGAATAGACTCTGTTCTTTTATCTAGTTCTACTCTTATCCCCTGTAATTTTAATTCATCCATAATTTTGTCTGCATACTTGTTGAATTTGTCAGAAACAGTTATTATTCTAACCTGCTCAGGCGCTATCCATAATGGAAACTTTCCAGCATAATGCTCAATTAATATTCCCATAAACCTCTCAACTGCTCCCAAAATAGTTCTATGCAGCATAACAGGCCTGTGCTTCCTTCCATCCTTGCCCTCATAAGTTAAATCAAACTTCTCAGGCATCTGGAAATCTAATTGTATTGTAGCGCATTGCCATGTCCTTCCAATAGCGTCTTTAACATGGAAATCAATCTTAGGGCCGTAAAATGCTCCATCCCCTTCATTAAGCTTATACTTTTTTTTGCTTTTGTCAAGAACTGACCCTAGTTTTTCCTCAGCTAATTTCCACAAATTAGGATCTCCCATTGCTTTCTCTGGTTTTGTTGAAAGCTCTAAATTATAATCAAACCCAAAAGTTCCATACAGCTCATCAACAAAATCAAGAAGTTCTTTAACCTGCTCTTCTATCTGCTCTTCTGTGCAGAATATATGAGCATCATCTTGTGTAAAACATCTTACCCTAAACAGTCCTGCTAAAACCCCGCTTAATTCATGCCTATGCACTAATCCAAATTCTCCTGCCTTGATTGGCAGTTCTCTATAAGAATGCGATTTAGTTTTATAAATTAAAATATTACCCGGACAGTTCATAGGCTTTACTGCAGATTCTTTATCGTCAATTTTAGTAAAGTACATATTGTCTTTAAAGTGATCCCAATGTCCTGATTGCACCCATAAGTTTTTGCTCAAAATCATCGGAGTCATGTTAATTTCATAACCTCTTTTTTTCATTAGTTCTACTGTGTAATCAACTAATGTTTGCCAAATAAATTGTCCTTTGTCGTGGAAGAAAGGCATTCCTGGAGCTTCTTCATGGAATGAAAATAAATCCATTGCTTGTCCTATTCTCCTATGGTCTCTTTTTTCTGCTTCTTTAATTAATTCTAAATAATCTTTTAATTGCTTTTTTTCAGGGAAGGCTACACCATATATCCGAGTCAACATCTTATTTTTTGAATCACCTTTCCAGTATGCACCTGCAATTTTTGTTAATTTGAAAGCTTTGATATATGATGTATTGGGTACATGCGGACCCTTGCACAAATTATTGAATTCACCTTGGGTGTACATGCTAACTTTATTTCCTTGGACTTCATTGATAAATTGAGTTTTATATGGATCTTTTTTATAGAATGCGTATGCTTCTTTTTTGGCAATGTTTTTTTGTGAAATTTTTAAATGTTCCTGCACAATTTTCTCCATTTCCTTTTCAATCTTTTTAAGGTCATCTTCTGTTAAATTTTTTATATCATAGTCCTGGTAATAACCAATATCAATTGGCATTCCAACACCTAAACCAATATTTTGTCCTTTAAACAATCTTAATACAGCTTGCGTCATTAAATGTGATGCACTATGCCAAAAAACACCTTTACCTTCTTTGTCTTTGTATGTAATAATCCTTATTTTTGAATCATTATCTATTTTTGCAGAAAGGTCTGTCAGTTTTCCATTTATTTCAATGGCTAAAGCATCCTGAGCAAGCCTTTTTCCTATAGATGAAGCTATTTCTGCTGCAGTAACACCTTTCTCAACTCGCTTGCTGCTTCCATCCGGTAAAGTTATCTTGATTTTTGGCATAACTTACAAGATAAAGAAGAGGTTTAAAAAGATTTTGTTGAAATTGAGATTATTTTTGATATAATCGAAACCAAATCACAACATTTATCCAAAAGAAATCGAAGATTTCTAAGTATAAATGTCTTGGAAATTTTTAATTTCCAAAACATTTATAAATAATAATATTAATAATATTAATAATCTATGCAATTTCATTAAATCTAATAATATTAATAAGATGAATATAAAATTTGTTGGAAAAGCAAAAATAACAAAGCAAGGACAGGTAACTCTGCCATTTGAGGCAAGGACTGATTTAAAGCTAGACGCAGATAGTGAAATCTACTGGTATTTAGTTGATGACCATCTTGTTGTTGTTAAGGATTTAGTAAGTGTAGATGATTTAATGAAAATTATAAACAAGAAAAAGAAAGCCAATAAAAAATAAAACAAAAATAAGCAATTCAAAAAAACAATAATAAAATAATCAATTAAAAATAAAAAAAATTACTGAAAATAAAAATTAAAAAAAGAGGTATGAAATGGCATTTTTAAATAGTGTAGGGCTTTGGGCATTATTAAGCTTGATACCTTTTATACTCCTGTACCTAAGAAAGCCCAAACCACAAGATAGGGTTATACCGTCTTTAATGTTTATACTTCAGGAGAGAAAAACCTCTCAGAGATATAATTTTTTGCAGAAGTTCCTGACAAATTTGTTATTCCTCATTCAGCTCTTAGCCTTGATAGGCCTTTCAATAGCAGTAGCAGAGCCTTTTGTAAAGATGCCTTATGATGTCTCTTTGGAAAACACGATTATTGTCCTGGATGCTAGCGCATCAATGCAATCTGATGAGGGAGGAAAAACAAGGTTTGAGCAGGCAGTTAAAGAAGCTAAAAAAGTACTTAGTGGAAAAAACAGCATCATACTGGCAGAGAACATACCATTAATAATTTTAGAAGATGAAAGCGAAAAGGTTGCTGCTGACATCCTTGGAAACCTAAAGCCAAAAGCAACAACAACAAACCTTGGAGATGGAATGTTGTTGGCTAAAGATATTTTAGGAGACCGTCCAGGAAGAATCGTTGTCATAAGCGATTTTAATAATGTTGACGGTCCAGACCTATTAGTTGTAAAAAGGACCTTAAGCTCAGAAGAAGTTGTTATAAATTTTGTTGATACATCAAATAATGCTGAGAATGCAGGTATTGTCAGCATGGACGTTAGAAAGAATAACATAAAGATTTCTGTTAAAAACTTCAACCCTGTAAAAAAACAGGTAAACCTCAAATTAATAAAAGATAAGAAAGAATTGTCAGAGTCTGGAAAAATTGAAGTACTGCCAAACTCTGTTGAGACTTTCATTTTCGATGATACTCCAACAGGAGTAAGCAGCATAGAATTAGAACCAAAGGATGATTTAATGGTGGATAATGTTGCTTACATAAGCGCCCCATTAAAGAAAAAAGTAAATGTCTTGTTAATGACAAATAAGAGAAACACAAATCTCCAGAATGCATTGCTCGCTTCCAGAGACATAGAGCTCAATGTTGTAAATCCCCCCGTGCTTACATTAAATACCAATGGCCAAAGAATTGAGCCATTTGAACATGATGTTATTGTTGTTAATATGATAAATAATGTTGGCAAAAGAGACGGCATTTTACCAGGAACATTCCAGGATCTGTCAAATTACGTCAAGAATGGAGGCAAATTAATAATAACAGCGCAGGATGATATAATACAATTCGACAAAGTTGATCTTGATATTGTGAATTTAGACAAGCTAGCTAATGACGTTAAAAGAGTATGCATGGATATAATCAACGAACTCACAAAAGAGTTTAAGAATAATAATTGTTTTTCAACTGTATCTAAATATTTTGCTGCAACTCCAGAAAAAGATACAAATGTTATTGCTTCCATTGATAGCTTCCCGGTTTTGGCAATAAAAGAGCATTTCAAAGGAAAAATATTCTATTATGGCATCATTGATGAGGCTTCTGACTTCAAAACATTGCCCTCATACCCAATTTTCTGGAATTCATTAATAAATTTCATGGCAGAAACAGAAGACATAAGAGACTTCAACTCAAAAACTGGAAAAGTCATGACAATAAACGAACAACGCGTCAAAACACCATCCTCATCATTAACCACCTCAAAAGTGCTATTTGACGAGGCTGGAATCTATGAATTTGACAATAAAAAATTTGCAGCCAATCTTTTAGATGGATCAGAGTCAGATGTCACAAAAAGCAGCGCATTGGAAAAAGAAGATGAAGGTACAGAAGTGTTGAAAGAGCAAGGCATTGAGAAAAATTTCAGTATTAGCGCTCTAATTTTACTAGTTGTATTCCTGCTTATGTGCTTTGAAGTCTTTTACATAAAAAGAAGGGGTGATATATAATTCCATTTGTTATGCCAGATGTAAGCAATGTATTTTGCATGTCAAAGTTCTGTTTAACCTACTCTTATATGGCTCTTTCAATCATACCAATAATCATTTTGCTATATTTCATAATAAAGAAAAATTTCATAAATTTTCCAGACAGGTCAGAGCAATTGCAATATGAAAAAGAGAAAAAGACTCAGAGACTTATTTTCTTTATTTTAAGATCCTTAATTTTTGCAATGTTGCTGATGGCTATAGCCAGCCCGTTTTTATTGGAAACAAAGACTGTAAAAGGAAATCCAAGAATAACTATTTTGGTGGATAATTCAACATCTATGAACCTGTTTGAGGCAGGACTTGGAAAAGAGCTTGCAGACAAGCTCAAAAACAAAGTTCCTGTGACTGTAAGAACTATTGCTGTTGGTGATGAATCTGCAATAGGCGATGGAATCTTAAATAATATCGAAAGGGATGAAAACGTTCTTGTAATAACGGATGGAAACAATAATGATGGGAAGTTGTTAGGAGACATTATGTTATTGGCATCTTCCTTAAATGTAACTGTAAGTACTTTAGATATGGCTCCAATAAGAAGTGATGTTGGTGTCTACATAGAAGGGCCAAGTGAAGCTATACGGGATACAGAAGAAACTTTTATTGTAAAGGTAAATAATGCAGGAAAAAGCATACCTTACACTTTGGAAGTCAGGTTTGACAATGAAATTGTGCTTGCAATGAGCGATAGCAAAAGCAGAACCTTTACCATCAACAAAAAACTAAGTGAGGGCTATCATAAAATAACAGCAGAGCTTATGAATGTTGGAAGCAATGATTATTTTAAGCAGAATAATAAATATCATAAAAGTGTAAAAGTAGTTCCAAGGCCAAGAGTTTTATTTGTTTCAGAGAAAAGCTCTCCTTTAATAGATGAGCTAAACAGGATTTATGATATTACTGCTGTAAGTACAATCCCAAATGATTTAAGCAGTTATCTGGCAGTTATCTTAAATGACCTACAAGCTAATAAAATCCTGCCGCATATGGATTCATTAAGCGATTATGTTTCTGACGGCAATGGCCTTTTTGTAATTGGCGGGCAAAACTCTTATGATAGGGGAAACTACAAAGGAACCTTAATAGAGACCTTGCTTCCAGTTAAAATAGGGGCAGGAGAAGAAACAGAAAAAAGCGATGTACATATCGCGATTGTTATTGACATATCGCATGGAACAGCAGAATATGTTGATATTGAAAAAGCACAGGCTGTAAGTATAATAAACAGCTTAGATGATAAAAACAATGTGGGTGTCATAGCATTTAATTCAGTGCCGTATAAGGTAGCTGACATAAAACCATTAAAAGAAAACAAAAAAGAATTGATAGATAAAATTTCAAGGTTAGTCTTTGATAGCCAGTCATTCTTTAACCTAGGCATAGATGCCGGAAACAAAATGCTTAGAGGAGTATCTGGAGGCAAAAACATAATACTCATTTCAGATGGAAAGACAACATACAACAAGTTGATGGATGAGACTAAGCAATCTGCAAGGCAGGCAGCTGCAAGAGGCATGAAAGTTTATGTTGCAGGAGTAGGTGACAGGAGGAATGATGAATTTCTTAAAGAGGTTGCAGCTCTTGGTGATGGAATCTATTTCCCCATTAGCGCATCAAACAGATTAAAGATCATATTTGGTGAGCCAGAAAGCAAGGATGACAAGGAATACCTAAACAGGCTTATTTTACTGGATACAACACATTTCATAACATACAACCAAACCCTGGATGTTGTTGTTACTGGCTATAATTATGCAATTCCGAAACCATCCTCAAGAATGTTGATTACAACTAACAAAAATATTCCAGTAATGGTTGCTTGGCGTTTTGGTCTTGGCAGAGTTGTTAGTCTGGCAACTGATGATGGAAGTAAATGGGGGGGAGAATTCTTAAATGAAAAAAATTCAAAGGTATTGACAAAAGCAATAAACTGGGCCATTGGAGACTTAACCAGAAAAAAGAATTTTGATGTCAGGATTAAAGATGCAACTTTTGGAAATTCTCTGTTCGTAAACATAATTTCAGATAGCCTGCCTCAACATGAAAAAATGAGCTTTATAAAATCAGATATAAATCTTTATACAGCAAAATACAATCCTGCCAAAACAGGATTTTACAGTTTTTTTGGAGCAGATGCTGCTGTTAACTACAAAAATGAATTCAAAGACTTAGGAATCACTGACGAGTTCCTGACATTAGTGGAACAGACACAAGGCAGGGTTTTTGACAAGAACGATATAGATGCTTTATTAGAATTCATAAAAGAAAAATCAAAAAGAATCAAGATGGACACAACAGACTTCAAATGGCCTTTTTTAATCATAGCTTTGATTTTGTTTTTAGCTGAAATTGGCTTAAGGAGGTTATGGGAAAATAAAAGTTATAGGTGAAAATGTATTAAAAAATAATAATTCAATTAAAAATAAAAAATTTATCAATAAAGATAAAATTAAAAAATAAAATTACAATGATTAAAAAATTAAAAAATAACCAATATGAAAGATTAACAAACATAAATATTCAAAGAAAAATAAAATAATTAGTAATAATAAATATAAAAAACAAATTTCAATTAAAAAATAAAAAATGTATCAATGAAAAAAATAAAATTGATTAAAAAATAAAAATTAATGTAACAAAATTAAATTTTCAAATGGCTTAAAAACAAAGAGGTAGCGGAAATTTATAATTTCCAGACCTTCTCGGAAAAGCTCGGAGGTAAAGAAAAATGGCATTTATGAAACGGGATGTAAATATTGGATTGCTGATTTTAATAATTGCATCTATAATTGTATTCAGCGGTTTTAGTGTGTATTACCAGACTACTTTTAAGGATGTATCATTGGAATACCAAAGTAAATTGGAGCAGTTAGGTACAGTAACAACAGAACTAGCAACTCAAAAGCAAGCATTAAATGAAACATACAGCTTAAAGAAAAAGGCAGAACAAGATAGAGAAGTCCTTGATGTGAGATATAAAGATGTAAGGGATGAGAATGAAAAGATTAGCACAGACAATACAAATCTGCGCCTGGAAATAACTAACACCAAAAACGATTTGGGAGTAGCACAATCTGATCTTGAAAACAAAAAAGTGCAATTGGCCCAGACACAAGCGGATTTGTCGGATGCTAACAGTAGAATATCTTCATTAAACTCTAAATTGGATGAGGTATGTAGTAGTTATACTGCATTAAATGGTGAAGTAGAGCATGATAGGTGTTGATACCTAAAAATGCTCAAAAGAAAAAAGCATATTACTAAAAAATGAAAAACTTCATTAAAGTAATCAAGGAAATCAACAGAACATTGAACTTTTTGATTATTTTCGAGACTACAATAAATGCAGTTATATTTTTCCTTGTTGTTTATCTTTTGCTTTCACTAATAAATCTTTATCCAATACTTGCCCTCATACCAGCAATAGTTTATTTTATATCTAGGTTGTATGTAAATTCCAAAACTGATAAGAGAAGAATTGTGGAAAGCAAACATGAGCCTCTAAAGGAAAAACTCAGGACTGCTGCAGACAACTATCAAGCGGAAAATCCCGTTGTTAATGAGCTGCAGGATGAAGTCGTGCAAGAATTAAAACATGTTGGTTTATCTTCTTTCATAAGTACAAAGCGCATATCCCGCAAAATTCTAACCACAATACTTTTATCTTTTGCAATTGTCTTTGCAACAACTCTAAATTTATATATTGTTGACTTAAATCAATTTTTAGTTGACCTTCCAGAATACATAGGAAATATCAATCCACTTAAGATAGCAGACAATACCCAGTTAGGAGAAATAAACGAAAGCGAGGATATTTATGGGGATAGCAAGCTTGCTATTTTAGGGAATCAGAAAATTGATATAAGGATAAAGCCTGTAAACTATGAGGTTAATGTAAGGGAAGAGGGTGATGTTGAACAGAAGCAGTTTGACGAGATTTTTCCAAACGATGTTAATGTTGAGCAGTCATCTGCTTTTGAGGAAGATATTCCTGAAGAGCAGCAGCAATTGGTCAAAAACTATTTCAACAAGTTAGCAGGAGGTTAGAATAAAAAGCATAAAATTATAAATTAAAAAGAAAAATATAAATAAGGTGAAAGAGGTGATTAGTATAATGAAACAAAAAAAATTTGCAATACAAATTTTTAAGCTCCATAAAATCACAGGGGTGATTTTATGAAAAACTATAAACATGTTTTTGATGCGGTTTTTAAGGAAACAAGCAAAGTCATTGTTGGCCAAAATGACGTTATTGAGCAGATTTTGATAGCTAATTTATGTGACGGTAACGCTTTGCTGGAAGGCTATCCAGGCCTTGCCAAAACTCTGGCCGTAAGAACCCTGGCAGAATTAATGGACCTTAAGTTTAGCAGGATCCAAAATACTCCTGATTTAATGCCATCCGATATAACCGGAACTTACATTATAGAGGAAACATCAGGCAAAAGAAATTTCAAATTCCAGCCAGGGCCTATATTTGCGAATATCTTATTGGCTGATGAAATCAACAGGGCAACACCAAAAACACAATCAGCTTTGCTGGAAGCGATGCAGGAAAAGCAGGTTACTGTAGGGACAAACACATTTAAGCTGGATCTTCCTTTTTTTGTATTAGCAACACAAAACCCAATTGAACAGGAAGGAACATATCCATTGCCAGAAGCGCAGTCTGATAGATTCTTGCTGAAAATAAAAGTTGGTTATCCTTCTTTTGAGGAAGAGAAAGAAATTGTTGACAAATATGCTTCCATAACAAAAGAGCATAGATTAAAGACATTATTGAATAAAAACCATTTACTGAGCTTGCAGACGTTAACAAGGCAGGTTCCTATTGCAAACGATATAAGAGTCAGGGCCTTAAAAATAATAGCAGCCACAAGAACAAACAAAGATGTTATTCAGTATGGCGCTTCACCAAGAGCATCTATCGGGATATTATTAGCCGCAAAAGCAAGAGCATTAATTAAAGGCAGGAACCATGTTAGCACTGAAGACATTAACGAGATGGCATACCCCATATTAAGGCATAGGATAATATTGAACTTTGAAGCAGAAAGAAAAGGAATGGGAACTGACGATGCAATTAAACATATTTTGGATAAAGTAAAATGATTAGCACTGATTTTCTCGATCAGCTGGATAGGTTTCATCTTGTAGTAAAAAAGAGGGTTACCTCTAATTACATAGGCCCAAGAAGATCCGTAGCTGCAGGAAGAGGCCTTACATTTAAAGACCATAGGGTCTATGCTCCTGGAGATGACATAAGGTTGATAGATTGGAGAGTCTTCGCAAGGACAGATGATTTGCACATCAAAACTTTTGAAGAAGAAAGAAACTTAACAGTCCATATTATAATGGACACCAGCGCTTCAATGGGTTTTGGCAAACCAATGAGCAAGTTTGACTATGCTGCTATGTTGGGAGTTGGTTTTGGCTATCTTTCTATGAGAGAAAATGAAAAATTTCAGTTTTCTACCTTCAATGAGGACCTGCAGGTATTCCAGCCCAGGAGAGGAATGTCGCAGCTGGCTAATATGGTTTTTCACCTCAACAACACAAAAACACAGGGCCACTCCAAATTATTGGATTCCATGTTGCAGTACAAAAAAGTTATAGGAAGTAAATCCATGCTTGTATTGGTATCAGATTTTTTACTTAACATAGATGAGATTATAGAAGCATTATATACTCTTGGAGATCATGAAATAAAAATTGTACAAGTCCTGGATCCTATTGAAAAGGAATTAAAATATCATGGAGATTTCAAATTAATAGA
>NYYQ01000028.1 GCA_002686855.1 Candidatus Woesearchaeota archaeon
CACCCCGTTTTACTGATTTTATAGACGAGAAACTATATAAATCTTTCTGTCTCTCGTCGGGAGAATAAAATCAGAAAAAGTGAATTATGGGACAGCCTCCCCATGTTGTACGCATTACTTGTAGTGCGTGTTTGCAGGATTAAACGAAGAACAAAAGGCTAAAATTTGGGTTTAAATAGATAAGCGAGGCGGAGCGATATGACGGGAAAGCGATGCCTAGCACTAAAATTGCGGAGCATAATTATTCTATTTTAGAATAATAGGGCAAGAAAACGAAATGTTATTATACTAGAAATAAAATTAATTAATCGGTGAAATATAAATGAAAACATTATCAATTCTAATTACGCTACTATTTGTTATAATTATTTTAGGTTGCAGTTCTGAATCATCAACTGTACCAGTTCAACAAAATAATCAAGATACTGCTCAGGACCCCACAGAGTCTGTACGACAAACACCTGAACAAATACGAGAAGCAAAGAAAATAGAAGATAAATCCGATACTCAATTTGAAAACGATATTGCTAGGAGGGCAATGGAAATCTTAATGGTCTGGAGAGACGGAACTGCAGAGGATTATCTAAACACTATTGAACCTAATCATTATAGTGGTGTAAAGAAGACTCGAGAAGAGCTAATAGCAAGTTTTGAAGACAATTTAATTGAAATAAAAAAACAGTTTTATGATCAAGAAAATAAACCTAAAAAAGTCACAGTTACTGAAATCAGAAGGGCCCCTATAGATCCTACAACAGGAAATAGAATTGATCCAAGGGTTATGGTAGTTTACAATATTGACAATAAACAGAGTGGTATTAGGTTGGTTGAAGTTGATGGCATTTATTATGTAGATCCTTAAAGATGAAATTATTATTTTAGAATTGATAATAGCGAACACCAAACACAATGAAACAAATTATCATTATTTCACTATTGATGTCTGTTCTAATGATATTTCTTATTGGTTGTTCTTCAAATGAAACAGGTTCTGTTGGAAACCAACAGACATATACAAGTGCAGAAGATAATTCTGAGAGTAAATTTAATATTTTTAATAGTAAAGATAAATTAGATAAAGAATCTCAAAATGATATTAATAAGATATTTCAAAATAATTTGGAAAGACAAGTTGCAAAGAAGGCGTTAGATTTCCAGATTATTATGAGAGATGGTTCAATAGAAGAAATTGTTGAAACATATTCTCCTAAACAAAAAGAAATTTTTGAAAAAAGATTTAAAGAAGATCCTGAGCGAATGGAAAAAGGTTTGGAAATTTTAAAAAAAACATTTTATGACTTTGATGAAAACCCTTTAAAAATTGAAATTCTTGAATTTAAAGAAGTAAAAGATAATAAGTATTCAATTAAAAGTAGAAAAGGTAAATCCATTTCTGAAATTTATATTTTGAAAATTGGAGATACTTATTATTTGGATGACGATGATTAAAACTAATACTTCTTATTTTTTTTTATTTTTATTAACTATTATTAGTGGTTGTAGCAATTTATCTAATAATAATTTAATTAATAATTTTGAAAATAATCATGATTTATTTCTTGAAAAAGAAAGAGATGGTTCCATTTATTTGATAAATAAATTTACAAACTCATCAGAATTGCTTGAAATTGATGGAGGTCAAGCTAAATTATGGGGCAATTATATTGTTTTTATGAAAGAAAATTGGAATAATAAAAGGCTTAGTAGAAATATCTATTATTATAATATTCAAACAAAAAAGGAAACGCTATTACCATCTCCCCATGTAAATGGTTGGACTCCTGATATTTATGGAAATAAAATTGTTTGGGAAGAAAAAGTTGGGAGCTCATATCAAATCTTTATTTATGATTTATCTACTAAAGAGTTTTCTAAAATTGAGAAAGATAGATTCTCCCAAAAATCACCCAAAATTTATGAATCTAATATTGCATACATACATTCTAGTGTAGGAAGCCCAAACAATATTTTTTTATATAATTTAAAAACTAAAGAAAAAAAACAAATCACTAATGATTCTGGAATTGAACATGATAACATTAATATAAACGATAAATATGTCGTTTGGAGAAATTCCGTAACTGGCAATCCTGCACTTAACTATTATGATATTGAATCTAAGGAAATTCTAAAAATTAAATTGCCATTAAGAAGGATAGTTCGTTTGAAAGAATTAAATGAGGGAATTATATCTTATACTGCAATGGACGATTTAGATAGTCCGGAATGTTTATACAACTATGATATAAAAGAGAAAGAAGAAATTGAAATTTCATGTCCAACTGAAGAAGCAATTAAATCAATAAATCAGAATATTGAATTTTGTAAGACTAACAATAAGTTTCAAGAAGCTATTGAGGATTGTTATTATAAAACTGCTTTAAGATATAAAAATGTTGATATTTGTCAAAAAATCTCCAATACACTTTTAAAAGACCGCTGTATATTTGATCTTTCTACTGATTTATCCCAAAGTAAATTTTGTGTGGGTCTTAGCTTATCTAAAAAAGTTTCTAATTATTTTGAAGAATGCATAAATTCGGAAAATATTAATGAACAAGATGAAAATGGAAATACTGCTCTAATCCATTCTTTGAATAATATTTTGTTTAAAGAAAGGATAGACCATTTATTGTCCTTAAATCCGGATGTTAATGTTCAAAATAATTTAGGAAATACTGCTCTTTTTGAAGCAACTTGGACCAATGATATTGATTTAGTAAAAAAATTAATAGATTTAAATGCAGATGTTTTTATTAAAAATGATCTGGGAGAGAATGCATTAATGTATGCTGCTAAAAAAGAAAATAGTCACTTCAAAGACATATTACTTTCCTCTGAGGGTGATGAATACAAGGAAGTAGTAGAATTACTTTTAAATAATGGCGTAAATATTAATTCACAAGATAATTTGGGAGATACAGCTTTAATTAAAGTAGTAAAAAGTCCAAAAAAAGAACATGAAAAAAAAGCATTTATACATTTATTTTTGAAATTAGGTGCAAATCCAAATATTAAAAATAATAATGGAGAAACTGCATTACTTTTAATCTCATCTTCAAGATATCCTGAAAGTATAATAAAACTCCTTATTGAATATGACGCAGATCCTTCTATAAAAGATAAAAAAAATAAAAGTGCTTATGATTATTATATTAATTCATATTCATTTCATAAATATAATGAAGATGTTATTGATATTTTGGTATAATTAGGTGTAATAATAAATTAAGTTTCGTTTTCTTGCCCTAAAGATTCTATTTAAACACAACGTGTAACGTAAAAAGTTCACATAACTAATTTTAAACGAACCTTTTCCATAAGTTTGTTTAAAATATAGTTATATGCACTGGACATTCTCGCATAAGATTTATAAACTTATTTTTCTTTTTTGTTTTTATGAAAATCTCTGTGAGTATGCTGAGTAGTTATCTTTATTGCGCTAGGAAGCTGTTTCTGCAGAAAGTTCTTGAGTTTGAGGAACCTCCTAAAGAAAGTTTGGTTCTTGGAAGTATAAGGCACGAGGTTTATGATTATATCAACAAAAAGGAGGAACAGATTGTTTCATCTATATTAGAAAAGACAGATCATAACAGCTTAAAGGATTTATATAAAAAATCTTATGTGCAGAAAGTAAGAGAAGTAGTAATAAAAAATAAGCCAAGGATGAGGCAAGTAAATTTGGGCATAGTAGACGCATTCAAAAGAACATGGCCTTACATTATGAATGAGGCAGAAATAAGAGCTGAGAATATCTTTTCATTTATACAAGAAAATAATGTTTATGGCAAAGAATTATGGGAAAAACTAACCCCTAAAATATTGTCAGAGATGAGAATAGAATCAGAAAAATTACAATTAAGAGGGATAATAGATAAGGTAGAGGTTTATGAGGATGGCTATGTTCCTATTGAGTTAAAAACCGGAAAAATGCCAAGAGAGGGCATGTGGCCGGGTCATAGGATACAGATAACAGCTTATGCATTAATGCTTGAAGAAAAATTTAATGTTCCCATAAAGGAAGGATTTGTTCATTACCTTGATGTGCAAGAGAAAAGGCATTTGGCTATGAATCCTTTCATGAAAGAGGAAATAATCAGTTTGGTAAAGGAAATACAAGCATTATTGCAGAAGAACAATATTCCTGAATACTGCGAAAATAAGAATAAATGCGTTAATTGCGGTTTAAAGGAGCAATGTTTTAATGAAAAAGAAATGAATACATTAATAAAGGAAAACATTTAAATATAACTTGATTTACATAAATTAATATATTTACTCTTGAGGGAATAACATGACGGGAGAAGATAAGAAATTTTCAAAACAACTTATAGGAAAAACTGTTGTCAGCAAAACAGGAAAAAGGTTCGGAGATGTAGGTGATTTAGTTTTTGAAACAAGGTCGGGAGAGCTTATTCATTTAGTGCTGCAAAATCCTACATCTTATACTGCTAAATTAGAGCTTGAAAAAGACAAGAATGGTCATATTCTCATACCTTTTAGCGCAGTTATAGCAATCGGGGACTTTATGGTTGTGGCTGAGGAAGATATTATTTAAAATGAGTTCTGGAAATCCAAAGCAACCTCCGGATTTTCAAATTGTTTTAATTGCTGCAGTCAAAGAATTTGTTAGTCTTGCACAAAAAACAGTTTTTGAACAGCGTACTAGGATGTTAGATGATAATGGTAAAAAAATTGTTGCAGCATTATGTAAAGATATCGTTATTTATTGTGGAAATCTTCAGCGTAGGGCCACTAAAGATGAAATAAAGACACTGAAAAAGATAGAGATTTGGGCGCTGTCCCTGAAAGAATCACTTATTGAAAATCAAATCGACATCATTAATGTAAAGAAAACAGTAAGATTACTTAAGGCAAATACCCAGGAATTTGTTGCTGCCCGCTAGATAATTCAATACTTATTTAAATTGTTTTTAATTCTCTGTTAGTATGGAAAGCGCTATCTGGACTGAAAAATACAGGCCAAAGGATTTCTCTGAAATAAAAGGGCAAAAGGAAATAGTAAGGAGAATAAAGGCTTTTGTTGAGATTGAAAATATGCCTCATTTGCTGTTTACAGGACCAGCAGGGGTAGGAAAATCAACTTTAGCGCTAGTTGTTGCAAAAAAATTATTCAAGGAGTCATGGCACCAGAATTTTTTGGAACTAAACGCTTCAGACGAAAGAGGTATTGATATAGTGAGGAACAAGGTCAAGGATTTTGCAAGGACAAAAGCAATTGGAGATGTTCCATTTAAAATTATATTTCTTGATGAATGCGATGCTTTAACCAGAGAAGCGCAACAATCATTAAGGAGAACTATGGAAAATTACACGACAACCTGCAGATTTGTTTTAAGCTGCAATTATTCATCAAAAATTATTGATCCTATACAGAGCAGGTGCGCAATGTTTCGCTTCAAGCCTCTGGAAAAAAAGGAAATATACACTATAATCGAGAAAATAGAGAAAGAGGAGAAAATAAAAATCAACGAAAAGGCAAAAGAAGCTTTATACAATATAAGTGAAGGAGATGTGAGAAGAGTAGAAAACATTTTGCAAAGCAGCGCAGCAATAAGCAGCAATATAACCGAAGAGGTGATATATTCAATGGCTTCTGTTGCAAAACCAAAGGAAGTTGATGAGGTATTAAAATTAGCCTTAAAAAATAAATTTGTAGATGCAAGAAATAAATTGATGGATGTTATGCTTAATTATGGACTTTCTGGGTTGGATATTATAAAACAAATACAAAAAGAAATTTTGAATTTGGATATTGATAACGAAAAGAAAATGTTGTTGATGGAAAAGTGCGGAGAAACAGAGTTCAGAATGACAGAAGGGAGTGATGAGTTTGTGCAGCTAGAAGCTTTAATAAGCCAATTTGTTCTTTATGGTTCTAAGAAAACAATCTAAGAATTAATCAATGAGGTGCTTAACAAGGACTTCTCTTTCAACATCGTCCCTATAATTAAAGTCTAGTGTTATATCAACATTGGTTTCAAAATCGTTTCTTTCAAAATCAAGTTCCTGGTGACAGGTGACTGTTCTTTTATCATTTACCAGAGTAATAAATCCACTTTTTCCACCTTGTCCATCACTTAGACCAATACATCTAATATTTGGAAGGCCGGTCTCTACATTTACAAGAACTTTATTTTCTTTTTCCCTTCTTGTCCTGGAATCTTTTGGACAATTAGCAGGAAGGCTTGTTGCATCTCCCTCCTTAAAAACTTCTCCAGAACCTGAATGAAGTATATCAAAACTAAAGCTTATCTTATTTTTGCCAGTAACAGTCTGCTTAAACGAATTTACCTGGATTGGAGAGGACGAACTAAAAACTTTTTTTGTTTCAGTTGGATCACACACATCATCATCTTCGTCTATATTAATTAAATCCCTTAAAACACAAATTCTTGACAAGGCTTTTGTTTGGTACTTATAGCAAACATCTGCCCTGAAAATAAAAACAGTGTTTCCTGTGACACTTCCTTCAAAATTAAAGAAATTATCTGCATCAGGGAAAGTCACTTCAGACATAATCGGATCCTGTACATTACCTTCAGAGTCTTTTATCTTTGGGCTTAAGTCGTCTTCGGGTCTTTTATCATTTAAATCATCAGAACTAACACCAAAAT
This sequence comes from Candidatus Woesearchaeota archaeon, assembly GCA_002686855.1. GTDB lineage: Archaea > Nanobdellota > Nanobdellia > Woesearchaeales > GW2011-AR4. Next base: position 6,639 of record NYYQ01000028.1, read on the forward strand.
CTTCTGGTAAAATACCAATCAAATCAACTTTCACATCATCTCTCTTTAGATCAAACTCACCTTCATTTTTTAATATGGCCACAGCTTGAAAAGGAAAAGTTCCTCCATCTGTAACTTCTTCTGGCGGTGAGTCTTCCAACAATTCTATATCAAGCCCATCTGTTCCACCTAAAAATGGTGTTTTTGGCGCTGATCCAGTAGCGTCACTACCACTACCCCCACCACTAGATTTACAACCAGCTAGTATAAGTAATACAATAATGCTGATAATGACTGCAGTAAATTGTTTCATTATTGCTACACCTTTTTTTAAGATATACAATTAATTTAAATTCTTTTATTTAAAGGTTTCTGTTTAATACCGGAAATGTGCTATCACGTTTTTAGTTTACATCATAACATCAATTTGGTGATGTTATAATGTATAAACTTAATTTTAAAAAACGTGTCTGGATTGTCAAGCAGCA
>NYYQ01000029.1 GCA_002686855.1 Candidatus Woesearchaeota archaeon
GGCGACAAATTGAAGGTATCTATGATTGAGGGTCTTATTTATAAATTTTATAAATGAATCCTGGCTTAGAAAGTGTCACATTATTTCGGAATTATACAATCTGCATGCTGTCTACTGTTTGTTCAAAATCGCTTGTAGCGCCCTTAATTCTTATTTTATCACCAACTTTTAATGCGCCAGTTAACTCAACTACTGCAACACCTATATTGGTGTAGTAATGAGTCACTTTTCCTACTTCCTTACCAGGTATTTTTTCTTCAGCTTTTTTCTCTTCAGCCATAAAATCACCCCAATATATGTTAATCCCAATTATCATATAAAAATTTGTCGGAAATTTTGCAGATTTTTTAGTAAAACTACCAATCCTAAGGATTATTTAGTTATAAACTTCATGCGCAAATGTCCAGTGGGAAGAAAGTGTATATAACACCTTTTCACTGTCTCAAATAAAATCAGAGAGCCGAAACATATATAAACGAAATTCTTATTCTTAAAAGTGTTAAATGCCCCGGTAGCTTAGTAGGTCCTTTTGGTTATCCAAAAGCTATAAAAAGCGTATGGCTGTTAACCATAAGATCATCAGTTCGAGAAGAATGAATTAAAAACATTCTAGAAATTCTGATCCGGGGCGTTTATTTTAATTTATGGGCCCGTAGTTCAGTCTGGTTAGAATGCTCGAGTCTCCAAAAGAGGCAGCAAAACTGATAACCAGATTGTCAGGCATCGAGTGGATTTAATTCCCGATAATGGTCCGCAGTTCAAATCTGCGCGGGCCCATTCTTTTTTTAAATTCTAAATTTAGTTAAATTTTTTTCACTACCCAAAAAGTTTAAATAGGAGTTGTTATTTAAGAATAATTACTAATAATAAATGAGGGTCTAATGATAAAAAAGGTGTTGTTTAGCGTGTTAATGGTCATTTCTATATTTTTAATTAGCGCATGTGATGTTTATGATGCTTTGTATTTAGAAGAAGGAATGCAAGGAGAGGCTGAAGAGGTTCCTGAAGGAGCTATAGTAATTGATGTAAGCGAATTAGAAGCAGAGGAAGAAAGTGAAGAAGAAGCAGAAGTTAAGGAAGAGATTATAGTAGAGATTGAAGAAGAAGCAAGTGAGGAAGTAGAAGTAGAGACTGTAGAAGAGGAGGAAATTGTGATGGAGGTTAAGGAAGAGGAAATTTCAGAGGATGCAACCGTAGTTATAGTTGATGAAACAGAAATGATAAGCTTGGTTCCCCAAGCCCAGGATCCGGATAACGATGTATTAATTTTCACATTTACAAGCCCATTAGATGAAAATGGAGAATGGCAGACTGTATATGGTGATAATGGGGAATATACACTTACAGTTACTGTAAGTGATGGCGCATTAACAACAAGCAAGGAAGTTTTAATTATAGTCAATAAAAAAGAAGAACCTCCTGTTTTGAATAGCTTTAAGCCAGAGGATGTAACTGTTGAAATTAAGGAGATTGAAACAGTAGAGTTTGAGGTTGAAGCTTCTGACTTGAATAAAGATGAATTAAGTTATACATGGAAACTTGATGGAACAGAAACAGAGTATGAAAATTCCTACACATATGAAACAACATATGAAGATTCGGGGTCGCATACTGTTAAAGTTACTATAACAGATGGTGTTTTTGAGACAGAAAAAATATGGTCAGTTACTGTTGATAATTTAAACAGAAAACCAGTACTGCAAGAAGTAGGAGCTATAGGGGTAAAGGAAGCAGAGCAAGTAGTTATTGAATTGGATGCAAATGACCTTGATGGTGATGAAGTAAGTTATGGAATAGATGATGAAAGATTTGCGCAAGATGGAAATGTATTTACCTGGGAAACTACGTATGATGATGCTGGAGAATATACAGTTACTGTTTCAGCATCAGATGAGGTTGAAGCAGCAAGCCAGAAAATTATGATAACAGTAGAGGATGTAAACAGGCCACCGGTTATACTCGATATAGTTCAGAAATAGTTTTTCTTTTTTGTCAAAAACCACCCATCAGAGATGGGTGGCATGTTATTGGAAGTGATACATTCAGTGGTTTTTGATGCTCAAAATTCCACTTTATTGATGGGTTGTTTTTGAGCACACAAAATTCCATGCAATGTAATTGTTATGTTTAAACCACTTATCTCAGATAAGTGGAATTTTGTTGTTTCAAATGAAAAATGAAAAAATAGCAGCATTATTAATCTTATTCTTTATTTTTGCCTATTCTGTTAGTTCTTTAAAAACTTTTGAAATCAATGAGACAGAGAAAATAAGTCTAGCTCCAAAAGTAGAAGATCCTGATGCTGATATGCTTATTTATATTTTTACTGAACCTTTAGATGAGAATGGAGAATGGCAGACAACTTATGGAGATTCTGGAGAGTATAATGCAGTTATAACTGTAAGTGATGGGGTAAATGAGGTAAGTGAAGAAGTCTTGATAATAGTCAACAGGAATGAAGCTGCTCCAAACATAGATGATTTTGAACCAGAAGAAGAACTAGTGATTATTGATGAAGGCAATAGCATAAAGTTTACGCTTGAGGCTTCTGATTTAAATAATGATGAACTAAAATATGAATGGAGCATAAATAATGACTTTGTTTCTGATAATAATGAGTTTTTATTTGACACAGGATATGAAGATGCTGGAGTGTATGTTATAGATGTTGTTATTCGTGATGGTATTTTTAACATTAGTAAAAAATGGAATATAAAAGTTAATGATGTTGAGCTTGATTCTTTGCTAGAGCAAATTAAAGATGTTGCAGTTATTGAAACAGAGACAGCGAGTTTGGATTTACCAGATTTTGAGCAGTATGGATTAAGCTATAGCATCTCAGAGCCTATAGGCAATGACAATGAATGGGAAACTGGTTATGATGATGCAGGAGAATATGAGGTAATAATATCAGTGGAAGGAAAAGACTTTGAAGAAGAAGAAGAAATAAAAGTTATAGTGGATAATAAAGACAGACCTCCAAAATTTGTTGGTTTAAGGGATACATTTGTCAAAGAGAATGAGGTATTAAACATAAATTTAGAAGCTATTGATCCTGATAATGATGAAGTATTTTTTTCTGTTGAAAACATTCCTAAAGGAGCTAATTTAGATGAAAATGTATTTACCTGGACACCAGGTTATGATTTTGTGCAGAAAGAGGAAGCTTTTGATTATGTTTTGGATAAGTTTAGGGTATTCAGCAAAAGCATAAATGTCAAGTTTATAGCCCAAAGCAATAAGTTAATTGATGAGAAAAATATCCGGGTAAGAGTAAAGGATGCTAACAGGCCTTTTGTTTTGGAAGATATAGATGACATAGAGGTAAATGAAGGAGAAGAGATTATTATTGATCCTAAGTATAATGATCCTGATAATGACAAAGTTTCATTCTCGTATTCTGGGTTTATGGGCAAGAATAAAAAACAAACTGGTTTTGATGACTCTGGAGCTTATATTGTTAAGGTTGTTGCTAACGATGGGGTTTTTACAGAAACAATCTTTGTTAATATTGTTGTTAATGATGTTAACAGAAAGCCTGTATTTGACACTATAAGAGACTATGAGGTTATAGAAGGAAATGGGGTAAGGATAGAATTAAGCGCTGATGATCCTGATAATGATGAATTAAGTTATTCTGTTGTAAGTTTGCCAGAGAATGCTAAATTAAGAGATAATGTGTTTACATGGAAACCTGATTATGATTTTGTTTTAAATGGAACTCAGAAAGATCTTTGGATAGAGTTTATTGTAAATGATGGTGCTGAGGAAAGCAGGCAAACTGCCATTATCAAAGTTTTCAATAAAAACAGAGCTCCAGAAATAGCTGATTTTAGCGATAATTTAGTTGTGTTTAAAGATGAACCAACATTATTTGAGGTTAATGCAGTAGATGAAGATGGTAATGAGTTAAAGTATGAATGGGATTTTGGTTTCTTGGAGAAATTTGAGAATGATGAAAACAAGCATCAAAGAACATTTACAACTACTGGAAGCAAAGAAGTTACAGTTACTGTAAGTGATGGCAAGGAAAGTGTTTCTAAGGTTTGGAATGTTGAGGTTGTTTAAAACAACAAATTTATAAAATTTCTATTAATTTCTTTCTTTAATGCCAACAAAAAATATTTCTTCTGAAACTGGTAATGCTGCTTTAGATTTGGCTTTAGATACAATAAAGATAGGTAAGCAATCATTGGTTTTTGTGAATACAAAACGATCAGCTGAGAAGACAGCAGAAGATATTTCAAAGAAGGTTAAGACAGAGAATAAGAAGTTAATTGGGTTGAGTAATGATGTGTTAAAGGCTTTATCCAGGCCAACAAAGCAATGTGAAAGATTAGCAAGATGTATCAATAATGGGGTTGCATTTCATCATGCTGGTTTGGTTTCTAAACAAAGGGAGTTAATCGAGGATAATTTTAGAGAAGGTGTAATAAAGATAATATGCGCTACGCCGACACTCGCTTATGGACTAAGCCTTCCAGCTTTTAGATCAATATTAAAAGATTTAAGAAGATATGGCCCTAGGGGAATGGCTTATATTCCAGTTTTAGAATACTTACAGATGTCTGGACGTGCAGGAAGACCTGAATATGATAAGTTCGGAGAATCAATTGTTGTGGCAGTAAGTAAGAATGAAAAGAAAAAATTATATGAAAAATATATATTAGGAGAGCCGGAAGAGATAAATTCAAAACTTGCTGTTGAGCCAGTGTTAAGGACTTACTTACTGAGTTTAATAGCTGCAAATTTTGTTAATTCCAGGAAAGAGATAATAGATTTTTTTGGCAAAACATTTTGGGCATTCCAGTTTATGGATATGGAAAGGCTGGTTTTTATTATAGATAAGATGCTTTCTTTATTGGAAGAATGGGAATTTATAATGCAAGAGAAAGAAGATTTTAGTGACGCTGATAAGCTAAATGATGGAAAAATAAGGGCAACAATAATGGGAAAGAGAGTTGCTGAGCTGTATATTGACCCTTTAACTGCTTATTTTTTTATTTCCTGTTTAAGAAAAGGCTCTGATAAAAAAGTAAATGAATTTTCGTTTCTGCAGATGATAAGCCATACCCTGGAGATAAGGCCATTGTTGAGAGTGGGTGTTAAAGACCGAGAATCAGTACAAGAGAAATTAGTTGAGTTTGACAGCTTTTTACTTGAAAAAGAGCCTTCAATATATGAACCAGAATATGAGGATTATGTTAATAGTGTAAAAACAGCTTTTATGTTTTATGAATGGATTGATGAGAAGGATGAGGAATATTTGTTGGAGAACTTTAATACAAGGCCAGGTGAGCTAAGAAGTAAAATGGCTATAGCGGATTGGTTATTGTATGCTAATTCTGAAATTTCCAGAATCTTAAATTTTAGGGATTTGAATAAAGAAATAGTAAAATTAAGATTCAGGTTAAAGTATGGTGTTAAAGAAGAATTATTACCGTTGATAAAGATAAAAGGTATTGGAAGAGTTAGGGCAAGAAAACTTCATTATAACGGGATTAGAGATATTAAAGATGTGAAGAATGTTGATTTAGGAAAGTTAATCCAGATTTTGGGTAAGCAAGTTGCTTTGAGCGTTAAGAAGCAGGTTGGGCAGGAAATAAAGGAAGTTCCTAATGGGAAAAGGAAAGGTCAGGTTAGTTTGCGGAAGTATTGATTCATGCTGCCTAGTCTGCTGCTTTTTTTACCAATTAAGAGTAGTTATATTATTCTAAATAATTATAAACTTATCAAAAGATTTAAATAAAAGCTGTAAAAAATAAAATATAGAAGAAATGCGTTGATTAGATGAAATTTGAACGCATTTCTAATATCATGAAATGCAGATAATAATTAAACTAATTAGTGCATTTCACGATATTAAAAAGCTGGGGGCGGTAATATGGCAAAACAAGTATTAGAATTATTAAAATCAGAAGGTATACAGAATTCTGTTGTAAATTTAAAAAAAAGTTTAGAGAAAGTTAAGATCATTGATTTTAAATTTACTGACCTTCCGGGATTGTGGCAGCATTTCTCTGTTCCGGTATCTCAGTTGACCGAGGATGTAATAATGAATGGGATTGGTTTTGATGGAAGTTCTATAAGGGGTTTTAAAGATATAAATGAAAGTGACATGCTTGTGATGCCGGATATAAAAACGAGTTTCATTGATCCGTTTTCCAATGATACCTTAAGCATAATAGGCAACATAAAAGATCCAGAGACTAATGAAATGTATTCAAGAGACCCCAGATTTATTTCGCAGAAAGCGCAAGCTTACCTGGTAAAAAGCAAGATAGCAGATAAAGTGTTTTTCGGACCGGAAGCCGAGTTCTTTGTTTTCGATAGCATAAGGTATGAGCAGAAAGAGAACTTAGGATATTATTTCATTGATTCCAAAGAAGGAAGCTGGAACACTGGAAATGATGAGGAAAATAACACTGGTTACAAGCCTAGATTCAAAGAAGGTTATTTTCCTGTGCCGCCAACTGACTCCCATCAAAATTTAAGAAATGAAATGGTATTAACTATGGAAAAGGTTGGGATTAAGGTCGAATGCCATCATCATGAGGTTGGTACGGCAGGTCAGGGAGAAATAGACATGGGCTATGCAAGAATGGTGAGAATGGCCGACCAGCTTATGATGTACAAATATGTGGTAAAAAATATTGCATTAAAACATGGCAAGACAGCTACATTCATGCCAAAGCCTTTGTTTAATGACAATGGAAGTGGGATGCATACACATCAAAGCTTATGGAAAAATGGGAAAAACTTATTTCATGACAAAAACGGTTATGCGCAGTTGAGTAAAATGGCGTTGCATTATATTGGGGGGCTATTAGAACATGCGCCGGCTTTGTGCGCTCTAATAGCGCCAACCACAAATTCTTACAAAAGACTAGTACCGGGATTTGAGGCTCCTGTGAATCTAGTTTATTCAAAAAGGAATAGAAGCGCGGCAGTGAGGATTCCTGTATATTCTAAAAGCTCTAAGTCAACAAGGGTTGAGTTCAGGACACCAGATCCATCTTGCAATGCTTATTTGGCTTTTTCTGCACTGCTGATGGCAGGGCTGGATGGGATTAAAAGGAAACTGTATCCAGGTAAACCCCTGGACAAAAATATATATTCTTTAAGCAAGCAAGAATTAAAAAATGTTAAATCAGTTCCGATTTCCTTGCCAGAGGCTATGGATGCTTTAGAAAATGACCATCAATTCCTGCTGCAGGGAGATGTGTTTACCAAAGATGTTATCGAAACATGGATTGAATATAAAAGAGAGAATGAAATAGATCCAATAAGATTGAGGCCTCATCCTTGGGAATTTCATCTGTATTATGATATTTAGATTTTTTTATTTTTGTTAATAAATTAATTATTGGGAAGTACTTGATAAGTTAAAACTATTTCTGAAAGGAGTTGAAAGGGTGGGTTAATTTTGGGGGAAGTATTGAGTAAATCTTGTCAATCAACCTCTTCCCTTTCTTTTATCGACAGCGACATATTTTTTTCTTGGATCGTAAATGTGAAAGTGCAGTGGTTTTCCTTTAATCATTGTTGGATTTCTTTTTGCATGATACATTGCTTCATCTGCATGTGACCTAAGATCTTTTTCTGATTGTGCATCTTGTCCATAGATTGACATGCCTAAACTAACAGTAACTGCTGATTTTTTACCGGGATGCTCTAATGATATCCTTTTTTGAATGTAAGAATCAATGTTAGCTGTCAATTTTTTTAATACTTCTCTAGCTTTTTTAGTCTCTAAGGGATCAAGTACAAGTATAAATTCGTCTCCGCTTATCCTAGCCTGTAAATCAGTTGTTCTTGAGTATTCTTTAAGTGCATCTGCAACGTATGTTAATATATCATCACCAAATTCGTGCTTATATTTGTCGTTTGCCTCACTCTTAAAATTATTAATATCAACAAATATTACTGCTATGCTCTTATCATGGTCTGCGTATTGATCTCTCTCGGCTCTGCCTAAACATCTTTTTAAACCTAATTCATATCCCCTATTATTTGGTAGTTTTGTAAGCTCATCAGTTGTAGTAAGTTGTTCTGCATTCCTTCTAGCATTCATATGTTGCCCTTTTAAATATCCAAGCAAACCACGTTCAAATTCTTTGTGGGGTGCGCCTTCTTCAGATAACAGAGCATCAAAAGAAATATGTCCATATAATTGCAACAAATCAAAAGGGTTGTGTAATTCCAATTCCCATTTCTGCAAGGTATCAAAACACAAAGTATCTAAACCATCATATTCACTAATTGCTATCTCCAAAGCAGAAAAACCGGGTTCTGGGCTATTTCCGAGTACTTCTTCAACCATTTTATAAATTTTAAGTATGAGCCTTTATAAATCTTTCTATTATTTACTATTTTTAAGTAATGAATTTATATGTGAGAATATTTATAAATCAAGAATAATTAGTGCAGTTTAAAGCCCCTATGGTTTAGTGGATACGCGCTAAAATTCCTGCGGAATTCGCTGGTTTTAAGCTGCGCCTAAAATGATACAAGGTTGCGGTATTTGCGAAAACCTTGTGACCCGAGTTCAATTAGCTGAAAGGAAAACTTTCAATTTGAAAGTCTCGGTAGGGGCATTTATTTTTTATAGAAATGGTTTAGAACAAAATTAGCTTCTCCAATTTTATAGCCTTGTTCTAATGCTTTGTGCACATAAGAAATTGCTTCTTTTACTGCTTCTTTTAAATCTGGGTTTTTTGCTAAATTTGCTGCAATTGCTGAAGAAAGAGCGCAGCCTGTTCCATGGCATTCTTTGTCAATGCGCTTGTTTTTTATTTCTGTAAAATTGGTTCCATCATAAAAAATATCAGTAACTATGTCATTATCTAAATTTAAATGTCCGCCTTTAATTAAAACAGATTTGCAGCCAAGTTTTAATATTTCTTTTGCTACTATTTTCATATCTTCAATATCTTTTATTTTATTATTTGTTAAGATCTCTGCCTCATACAGATTTGGAGTTATAATTGATGATGAAGGAATCAATTCTTTTTTTAATGTGTCAATTGCGTCATCTTGTAATAGTTTTGCGCCAGATGCAGCTACTATCACTGGATCTAAAACAATATTTTTTGCATTCCATTTTTTTAATGAAGCTGCAACTGTATTGATTATCTCTGGAGTTGATAGCATACCTATCTTTACTGCATCTGCTCCAATGTCATCAAAGATTGCATCAATTTGTTTAGAGATAAAATCTGTTGGGACATTATGGACTGCTGTAACGGTTTTTGTGTTTTGTGCTGTTAAAGCTACTATAGCACCAGAACCATGGACTCCTAAAGAAGCGAATGTTTTCAGGTCTGCCTGTATGCCAGCTCCCCCACCAGAATCAGAGCCTGCTATAGTTAATGCTTTTGGGATTTTTTGCATTTCAATAGAGAAAGCCAATAAGATATAAAAATGTTTCAATAAAAAGAATAATATGGGGCTAATGATTAAAAAACAATAAAATAAATTTCAATAAGAAACAATTCATTAAAAAATAAAATCAATAATAAAAATAAATCAAACACCTACTTGCGCTTCTGAAAGGCCTTTTCTGTCTTTTATTTGCTTGACAATCTTTTCCTGCAGCTCTCCAGGAAGCCTCTCATACATCTGGTCAATTAAGGAGCTAGAACCTCTGCCACCTGTTGCAGACCTTAAATCAGAGCTCCAGCCAAACATCTCGCCAACTGGCAGCTTAGTTTTTATTATAGATAGGTTACCTTCTTGCTGCGCATCTAACAATTGGCCTCTTTTATTGCTTATTAGCTTTGAAATCTCTCCAAGGAAATCAGAAGGCGCTTCTATTCTCAAAATCTGGTATGGTTCATATAAGATGGGTCCTGCTGTCATCATAGCTCCCCTAATACCTTCCCTCACAGCAGGATAAACCTGGGCTGGACCACGATGAATAGCATCTTCATGCAACTTCATATCTGTAAGCATAATTTTAACTTTTAAACAAGGTTCACGAGCTACTGGACCTTGAGACATGACATTCTCAAACATATCTCTTATCATCTCAATAACTTCACCAACATGCACCTGGCCACGAGTCATATCCACGAGTAAATTTCCTTTGTAAATATCTTTTACTTTCAAAGCAGTCTTGCTGTCCATTCCGCACTCCACTAATTTATCCCTTAATTCCAAATCTTTCTTCTTCACCCTCATTTCCTGGATTTCTCCTTTTTTTATTGCATCATAGATTGCATCTTCCAACGGCTCAACTTTAAAGAAAAACAGGTTGTGTTTATTTGGGGTTTTACCCATTGCTTCCTGGCTTGGTTTTGTTATTGCTTCTCTATAAACTACTATTGGATTGCTTGATTGTACTTCTACACCTTTTTCTGTTTTGATTCTGTTTTCAATAACTTCTAGATGCAGTTCTCCCATTCCGTGCATAAGATGTTCTCCTGTTTCCTCATTAATCTCAATCTGAACTGTTGGATCTTCCTTTGCTACCATTCTAAGAACTTCAATTAGTTTTGGAAGGTCGCTTGGTTTTTTAGCTTCAATGGCTTTTGTAATAACTGGGTCAAATATGTGGGTTATTGCCTCAAATGGATATTCTACTTGGTTTAATGTGATGGTTTCTCCTGCATGCGCCTTTATACCTGCAACTCCAACAAAATTTCCACAGGGCACATCATCCACTATTTCTCGCTTTGCTCCATTATAGATGAAAACCTGCTGTATTTTGGTGTTTTGCTTTAATCTGTTAAGATAAACATCTGTACCACGAGACAAGGTTCCCGAAAATAATCTACCAGCAGAAATTTCTCCAGCTTGTGGATCAATGACAATCTTTGTAATTACGAAATACAAAGGGCCATTAAAGTCACATTTAAGCAAGCTTTTACCTTCCCCACTTTCTTTGTCTCCATGCCATATTCTGGGGATTCTATATTCTTGGGCAGCTACTGGGTTTGGAAGATGATTAACTACCATGTTTAAAACAACCTCGTGCAAAGGCGCTTTGTTGACCAAATCTTTAGAATTATCATTATTATATGCATCTATGATGTCTTTAAAAGTAATCTTTTTGCCCTGCATATAAGGCATAGATAATGCCCAATTATGGAATGCGCTTCCAAAACAAACAGAACCTTCCTGTACATTAACATGCCATTTTTCTCCGTAACCTTTTGGAGCAATGTCTGTTATGAGTTTATTGACATTAGCGATGATTTTTACAAAACGTTCCTGCATCTGTTCTGGTGTTAATTGCAATTCTTTAATTAGCCTATCAACTTTGTTTATGAATAATGTTGGCTTTACAAGTTCTCTTAAGGCTTGTCTCAAAACAGTCTCGGTTTGCGGCATGATTCCTTCCACTGCATCCACTAGAACAATAGCGCCATCTGATGCTCTCATTGCCCTTGTAACATCTCCTCCAAAGTCAACGTGGCCGGGAGTGTCAAGAAGGTTAATTAGATATTCCTGATCTTCAAAACCATGTACCATGCTGACGGCAGCTGTATCTATTGTTATTCCACGTTGTTGTTCGTCTTCATGAAAATCCAATTTTAGAGCTTTTCCCGCATCTTCTTTAGACATCATTCCAGCTCCTGCCAGCAAATTATCAGAAAAAGTTGTTTTGCCGTGATCAATATGGGCGCAAATAGCAATATTCCTTATGTTTTCAGGATTCTTCATTAATCTGGTGACCTTATCCACCATCTTTTCAGCCATTTTTATCTTCCTCTAAAAATTATCAATTGTAGAATGATTTTATTTTTCCTTCCAAAAAAATTCTGTTTTTGCGACCTCTTTCGATTCAGTGGGATAAATTGTATTTGCAAGCTCTTCTGGCCTGAACCATAACTTGATTTCGCGTTCAGCTTCTTTTTTATTCTCGGATGCGTGAACAACATTTTCAAAAACTCCCTTACTGGTAATTCTTCCGTATTTTCCCCTGATGCTTGTTGGCTCTGATTGCTCAGGATTTGTTGCTCCAATAACCTTTCTTACTTTATCTACTGCATTTTCTCCATGATAAACTAAAGCCAAAACTCTCTTTACATGAAACTCACCCATTATATATTTTATGAGTTCGTCAAAGAATTTTTCTTCTCTTAAATGATGGTAATGCTCTTCTGCAAGTTCTCTTGTCACCTGCACAATTTTAGCTCCTACAATGATAATGCCTGTATCTGAAAGCTCAGTAATTATATTTCCTGTTAAAGACTTCACAATTCCATCCGGTTTTATCAAAACCAAAGTTTGTTGTGCGCTCATTTTATTTTTCGTATCTTCCACTCCATCTTGTTGTTATGGGCTTTCTTTTCAGCTTTAACATATTTTTTTCACATTTTGAGGAGCAAAAATATAATACTTTTGCATCTTTCTGGACAAAAATCTTTCCAGTTCCTCTTGGCATGCTAATACCGCAAAAAGTGCATTTTGCCATTAGCCAGAACCCCTTCCAGATCTTGTCAGCTGTCTAGCTTCAAATTCTGTTTCTCTAAGCATCAATATATCTCCAAGCTGGACTGGACCGCGAACATTTCTCCTTAGTACTTTATTTTTATCACGGCCATCTAAAACCCTGCATCGAACTTGTATGGCCTCTCCTCTTGTTCCAGTCCTTCCCATAATCTCTTCTATTTTGGCTGGTGTTGCGAATGAAAAATGTACAGCACCTTTTGATGCTTCCTGCCTAACTTCTCTCCTTCCTTTTTGAGGTGCTCTTTCCGCGGGCTTATTAGTTTCCCTTGCCATCTTCATTGCTTTGTTTTTATAAGTAATTCTTTTATAAGGTTTTTTGCTTCCCCTTCTTGTGTCACTGCAACACTTCCTGTCCCTACCTGGATTCCTGCTGCTGCTCCTAAGTCTTCCTTGCTAGGGACTTGAAAGCAAGGCACATTCTTCTCTTCTGCAATTAATGGGATGTGCATTGTTATCTCTGGTGGACTTATATCTTTTGCTATTACCACCAGTTTAGCTTTTCCTTTTTCTATTGATTTTGTTGTCTCATTTGTGCCTTTTTTTATCTTGCCGGATGCTTTCGCTACTTCTATTACTTCATAAATCTTATCAACTAATTCCTTTTGAACTTCTATAGCTGCCATTTTGATTTCCTCCTAAATTTATTATGTGAGGTATTATAGAATAAAATCCTCACTCCAGCAGTAAATTATTTCTACTGCCTTCATCAATCATAGGTATTTTATTTGGATAACAAGTTGCTTTAAAAAGATTATGGTTTTTATTTGGATTTGTACGATTTCATAACTCTTGCAATTTCTGATTTCTCATTTTTGCAACATTTTTGAAACTACTTTTGTTTCTGTATTCTGCCCTAAAAGGGCGGAGGA
>NYYQ01000030.1 GCA_002686855.1 Candidatus Woesearchaeota archaeon
CCATTTCTTCTTCTTTATTGTTAACATGTAGCATCCCTCCAAAAGGAAGCTACACTAGGCATCTTATAAATGCGACATAATTAAAGGACATCACAGTAAAGTTTTTATAGGGTTCTGTATGGACTGGTTTAAATATATTATTTTAGGAGGTCAATATGAGCAAGATACATACTAGGGTAAAGCGGAAATTAGGGCTTACTACTTCATTAAGGCATAGAAGATTTGGTAGTAAAACTTCGAAGCATGGTCCAAGGACATTTAAAACAGAAGAAGCAGCGCATCAATGGGCTACTGGAAAGAACATCAACAAGGGAACTTATAAGCTAGTTCCTGCCAAGAAGAATAAAAGATTTAAGATCGTGATGAATGTTCCCTGAGTCTTTTGGTGGTAACTATGGAGATTTTGCAAAGGTTATCAAGAGTGTTTCTTTATGTATTTCTTTTTGTGGTGGCTTATTGGATAATGACAGCATATTTGAAAAGGAAGAAGAAAGGTCATTGAATTTATTTAAGTAAAGTTTTTATAGTGGTTCTGTACAAATGATTAATAAAATATAGGAAAAATTAAAATGGCATTTTGTTCAAACTGCGGAAAAGCACTTCTTAATGGTGCTGAAATCTGTAGAAATTGTGGCACTGAAGTTAAGGTTAAAAAATCTTCTGAAAAAGAAAAAAAGGCAGAAGATAAAGGTAAGAATAAAGAAGCAAAAAAAATGTCACAACAAATCAGATTAATATTGGTTCTCTTGATATGGTCTGGGATAATTTTTATGATAATTTACTTATACAAAACATTAGATATCTCAAATATAAAAGAAGTCATAAGTTTTTTTAAGAATAGATAAAAAATGACACCAATTGAATTTATTTGTACTCCCCAACCCACCTACAATACCTACAACCTCTTCAAATTAGGCAAATGCTGTTCGTAATAGAAAGCTAATTCTTTATCTTTCTTTTTTAATTCTGTTTCGATCTTTTTTCTTAATTGTTTTGATTCAATGTATTTTTTTGTCTTTACATGCTTCTTTATTGTTTTAGTTACTTTGTCTGCTGTCGTTTCACAATCACATTCTTCATAATGAGCACTGGCACAGGCTGAATAAACAGAAGCATAGACTTTCTTTTCATCAAATTCTTCTGAATGGCCTTTTCTTTTTACAATGCAGTTTTTGCATTTTTCTCCTTGTTTCATTTTCATAACCTCATAGGTGCATAGCAGTATATACTAAATAAGTTCCTAAAGCTAATAAAAACAAGCCAATACCCAGCCTCATTAAGCCCCTATGTTTTTTTCTCCATTTTTCAAGCTTATGGGAAGTATGTCCAAAGTAAACCATACCAATAATAACAAATAAAGGCAATATGAATATCAAGTTGTAAAGTAATAATAAAGGTATTCCAGAAGCAAAATCACCAACTGATATTAAGGCTAAAATTGCTAAATAAGGAGCACCAGTGCATGGAAACTCAAAAAGAACAACAACAAAACCTAATAAAGCTGCTATGCCTAAGCTAAGAACAGGATGTTTTTTCTCCATAGTTTTCATGGAATTTGAAAGTTTCTTTATTTTTTGAGCTCCTCCGGGAATCATCTGCAAGGAAAACCATCTTCCATACCAGAAGTAATCCTTTATCTCAACAACACCTGCTAGAATAGCTACAATAGCAGCAAACCAATAGAATGGCTTAACAATTCCAGTTGATTGAGCAACTGCAAATATTCCTAAGCCAATCAATAAATAAGTAGCATAAACTACAAGTGTATAGATAAAGCCAGCAAGAAGCATTTTTAATTTATTTTTAAAAACAGTAACCATGTAAGCCAATAGAAATATCAAAACCCCAAAAACACATGGATTAATACTATCTGCTAGAGCTGCTGCAACAACTATCCCTAAAGTTAATTGTTCTACCATCTTTTATTGTAAAGAACAACCTGATGCTTCTGCTAAAAGTTCTAAAGTTTGAAAACCAACTAATCTTTTAACTTCAACATCATCTTGCTCAAGAATCCATGTTGGTGTTTTTGCAATGTCTTTTTCTAAACATAATTGAGTTTGTGGATTTTCTCCGCGAGGATGACATTCAATTTCTCCAATATACTGGAAAGAAGAACCAAAAAGTTCTCTTTGTTGCTTGCATACACCGCAAGTATATTGTCCGTACATTTTCATTCCAGAGCTATCTAAACATTTAGCAAAATCATCTAGTTCAGAAGCAGGTACTGGTGCTTGTTGAGTACAGCCAATAACAACAATTCCAATAATAAAAATTAAAAGTAAAAAAAATTTCATTTTTAGCAACCAAGTTCATCGCTTCCTATAGGACAGCCAGTTCCTGTTAATTCCTCACTTAAAGTTCCTGGTTCTGGCCCGCTTGAAATATACTGCTCCGAGCTTGTTGTAGCCCATTCATGAGGATGGTTAAAAGATGTCCAGTCATATCTCCATTCATTCCATCCAACTCCTAAGTGCTTAACATATATTCCATTATCAGCTAGAATTTTCCCTATTTTTCTTCCAGTCATGCATGGAGTGCTGTAGCAATAGACTATGAAATCTTTATCTGGATTTTCTGCATGTAACGCTTTAAAAGAACTGACTATGCGGTCAATAGCACCATAATCAGAATGATCCCTATCTTTATAGGCAGGAATATTAACAGCAGTTGTTATGTGCTCTTCTAAATATTCTTCCTGGCTTCTTAAGTCAACAAGAATATATGTATCATCTTCTCCCATATGTTTTCTTAATCCATGCGGGCTTACATGAACAGCTGTTTCTACTGTATAAAACTCAGATATAAGATCTTCTGTGGTTTTTTCAGAATTTAGTTTAGAATCAACAACAAAAAAAGCAGTCAATCCTCCAGCAATAACACCAAAAACTATTGCTAAAACAATTACCTTTACACTATCATCTTTTTTCTTAAACATAGTACTACACCTCTTTTTCAGCAAAATTCACAGACGTTTTTGCTTTTCT
Organism: Candidatus Woesearchaeota archaeon; assembly: GCA_002686855.1. GTDB lineage: Archaea > Nanobdellota > Nanobdellia > Woesearchaeales > GW2011-AR4. The sequence goes on from NYYQ01000030.1 coordinate 2,988, forward strand.
TGATAACTTTTTTCTTTTTTTTAGCGGCTTTTTTAGCTTTCTTTTTTGCCATATGGGGATTATGAATCACTGGTATTTAAATATTTGTTTTTAAGATACTTATTTTTGCCATATACAATAGAAAAATTTATAAACAAGTGTTAATATCTTTTAACATATGTTAAAAATATTTAATTTATTGCAGCCATTCTTTGAAGATATGTATAGGGAGATCTCTGTAAGGGAATATGCAAAAGAAAAGAAATCAAGCCCTCCAACAGCATCAAAGATATTAAAGGATTTTAACAAAGAAAACTTATTACTATTAACAAAAAAAGGGATTTACCTGTTTTTCAGGGCAAATAGAGACAATGTTATATTCAAAGGATTGTCAAAGCTATACTGGCAAAGTGAGCTGTTTAAAGAAACAGAAGAGCTGCATAACCAGGCATTATTCAGGAAAATTGTCTTATTTGGATCGTTGGCAAAATCAGAGAACACAAAAGACTCTGATATTGATTTATTCATAGATATTGAAAGAAAAAAGCTCAATATAAAAGACATTGAAAATAAGCTAAAAAGAAAGGTCCAGATCCACTTCAGGGATTCTCTAAAAAACCCGCATCTAAAGAAAAACATTGAGAAAGGAATTATTATCAGATAAAAATGGATTGGAAAACCTGCAAAGAAAAAAGGCTCGCAAAAGAGATTGGTGTTGATACTGAGCTTATCAAATCATTAAAGATATCAGCAGGCAAGAAAACATCATCAGCAAAGCTCCTGGAGATGAATGAGACAACAGCATCTTCCATAATTACTCTGGCTTATGATGCATTAAGAGAATTATTGGAAGCAATAGCGATAAAGAACGGCTATAAAATTTACAATCATGAGTGTTATACTTCTTTTCTGCAGAGTGTTATGGATGAAAACGAAATGGCAGAATCATTTGATTCATTGAGAAAACTACGCAACAGCATCAATTATTATGGCAAAGATATTTCTATTGATGATGCTAAAATCGTTGCTGAAGATATAGAAGAACTGATGAAGAAATGCAGACCTTTGCTTGCTGAAGATTAAGCTATCTTTTATATATTGCCTTGTTGAGCATGTTCATAAAATTATTTACTTTGTCTCTGGCTTTTCTTAGTCCATCTTTCCAACCTGCCTTTTTTTTAGCTTTAACTTTTTTCTCTTTTTTAATTGGTTTTTTAGTAGTTTTAAAGACATCAACATAACCAACAATCAGGACTATAACAAAAACTAATGGGTAAAGAAACAGCGCAAGAATATCAAATGGGAAAAAATCCAGGTTTACCAGTCCTTCAACTAATGTTGAGATTTTGAACAAAAAAGCTATTAAAAAAATACTTCCAACTGCATTTATAAGGGGATAGGGAATATTGAATGGAAACCTAAAAACGCTGAATAATTTCCCAAAAAAGAGTACTACTGAGATTAAAACTATTAAACCCAGATTATTGTTAAATAAACTTACAGCTTGAGAAAAAATATCATTTGAAACATAAATCTTAACAATATTTAGCACTAATAATGAAAAGAATAATACTGCTATTTCTAAAAGCCATAATAAAAATACTTTTGTAGCGGTTGTTTTTGCCATCATATATAATTAATGACTTGGGTTATTTATATTATTCTATTTTTTAACCTTGATAAATTGCATATAGGAATAGTGCTATTGAAATAATTATGAAGACAATGCCGAAATAAACATAGGATTTTCTTTCATCTTTGCTTTTCATATTAAGTTTTGCAAGTACACGATTCTTAAAGCTATTGAGTTCTTTTCGGAAAAAAATTGATATCAAACCAGCTACCAAAAAAATTGCTGACCTGATTAAATTTTCTATATCCATTTTTATCTCATTTATCAAATATAAATAATTCATCAATTGTTGTCTTTAAAGCTTTTGCAACTTTATGCGCAAGCTCTAAAGAAGGATTATATCTGCCTTTTTCCAAGAAAACAATAGTTTCCCTTCTAACATCTACTTTTTTAGCCAGGTCTTCCTGAGTAAGGTTATGTCTGGCTCTCAGTTCTTTCATCCTGGTTTTCATTCTAGATTTCCTTTTCTATTCATTTTTTATTCACCTTTAAAATTATAATATGCCCAGCACAATCCGAATATTATTGCCATTCCTAAGATTGACATGTTTAGCGCTTGTGAAATATCTCTAAATTGTATCCAGCCATCTGAAGCCCAGCTTAAAAATAAAACAAAATAGATTGAAATCAAATAAGCCTTGGCAAATGATATATTCAGGATTTTCTTTGACCTTTCATCTTCAACTGGAAGACCTTCTTTTACGCTTTTCAATTGCCTTGTGATGTATACAATAAAAAACACTATTACAGTCAAAGCAACAATACCCATAGATACTGCTCCTATAACATTATTGTTTTTCATTCCAATTATATATGCCCATATCATCAATGTGCTTGCAAGCAATACCCCTACAGCCATTTTGGAATATACTGTGAGTTTACTTTTGGATTCATTCTTTTTGTTTTTCGTCATTTTCTACCTCGTGTTAGTTATTTATCATATTTTGTTAGTAATATTTAACATTATGTTAGATATATATAACATCAACTATATAAACTTTTCGGTTAAAATGTAGAATATGATTTTTTACCAAACACCAGGTATCAACCTATACTTAACTTTTTTTGTATATTCCTTATAGCCTTTTAATTCTTTTTTTAGAGTCTCATCTTCTAAATAAGTTCTGACAATCATTAAAATTATCGATAGAAATCCCGGAATCAATGCATATAAAGAACCAAGAGTTAAAGCAACACTAGGACCCATGATTATGGTGGCAGTATAGCCTGGGTGTCTTACGATCTTATAAGGTCCTGTCTGTATTACTGTTTGACCTCTGTCTTTTTGGATTCTTACCATGCTTGAGAAGAACTTGTTAACGTACATTGGCCATGTAACCAAAGCTGCTGAAAGTGAATATAGCAAGTAACCTATCACATACATGTAAATCGGTAAAGGTTCTGTCCAAAAAAACCTTGCAGAGTCTAGAATTCCAACAATCATAGCGCCAAAAATAAATACAGCAAACAAAGCTAAAATAATCTTATCCCACCATTTAACTCCAGGACCAGGATGCATTCTTTCCTTAGCTAGATCTAATTTGTTTCTGAACAATGCCATAAGAATTAATGCCATTACGATGTTGAAGACAATAAAACCCCATCCCTGCCAATAATCAATTTTTCCAGCTAATAAAAAAACTAATGCAAGGAATGATATGAGCTTAAGCAAAGCTATGATTGCTAATTTGAAAAATTCTGATTTCATTCTACTTCTTTTTGCCTTTAACAAACCAATTGCGTGTTGCCCAGAATATTACTGAGAATATGAAGGATGCTAATACAAAATAAGCCAATCCATATAAACCCATTCCATAGCCCATTTTACCATAACCCATCATTCCAGTTACATCTGCTAAAACAAAAGGGCTTAACAATATTAAACCCACCAAAAAAATTATTGATTTCATTTTTTACCTCCTTAATTCCATTGCCTGTAATGTATTATCCAATAACATAGCAATTGTCATTGGCCCTACACCGCCTGGAACTGGCGTTATATGGCCAGCAACTTCTTTTACATTATCGAAATCTACATCACCCACTATTTTACCCATTACTCGGTTAATTCCAACATCGATTACTATTGCTCCTGGCTTTACCATATCTTTTGTTATTAATTTTGCTTTTCCGCAGGCAACAACCAAAATATCTGCATTTTTAGTATGCTCTGCAAGGTTTTTTGTTTTTGAATGGCAAATGGTAACAGTAGCATTTTCCTGCAATAATAATAAAGCAGTTGGTTTTCCTACAATATTGCTTCTTCCAACAACAACTGCATTCTTTCCCTTTATTTCAACACCAGTTGATTTGATTAATTCCATACAAGCTCTAGCAGTTGCAGGCAATAATTTATTATTATCATTAACTAAATTTCCTAAATTTACAGATGTAAAGCCATCAGCATCCTTGTGAGGCAATATAGCGCCGATTATTAACTGCTCATCTATTTGTTTTGGTAATGGAAGCTGAACAATCATTGCATGGATTTTTTCATTCTGGTTTAAATCATCTACAATATTCAACAGTTCATCTTGTTTTATATCTTCTGCTAAATTAAACCTTTCACAATGAAATCCAAGCTCGTTTGCTTTTTTTTCCTTTAGACCGACATATATCTCAGAAGCAGGATTATTTCCAACTAAAACTATAGCTAAACCTGGCTTTTCATCAGCCTTTTTTGCTTTTTGCTTTGATTTTTCTAAAATACTCTCTGCTATTTTTTTGCCATCTATTATTTTTGAAGTCATTTTTACTTATGTTATGCATAAGTTAATATTGTTTAAATTAAGTAGGGGTATTTTTTGGAGTTGGATCCTTTTTGAGTTTGCTAATTAGATACTCAAGAGGTTTAGAAACTATTATTCCGGGGGTGGAGGCAAATGGAGCATCTCTGAAGACTTTATTATAATGATCTTCCTCCTTTCTCTTCAAATCTCCTGGGGTAACAGGAACATATCCAGGTTCATCGTGAATTTCCCGCATATTTTCTTCCATATTACTTCCTGTTAAGCTACTACAGCCAAATCTAAAATGTGCCTCATAAGCACCAGCTATAGTTGCTATCACAATTAAAGCTCCATTTCCTGCCATGTAAAAAGTCATGGCAGGGTATATCGCCATATTACTTATTGCAGAGACTGCTTTTGCTTTAATCGGATCATACTGTTCCCATGCCTCGCCAATTTTCTCTTGCAAACCTCTAGACAAGTTGCCAAGAAAAGGGTACGAAACACAAGCAGTTGCTTTTGAAGCTAATTTTCCAATATTCATTTTTATATCTTAATCATTAAGATTTCTTTATTAATTTATTGTTTTTTATTATTAATTATCCAATATTATTTTTATTTGTAAAAATTTGAGTATATTTCTATTATTGATTTAATTTTTCATTGCTTTTATTTTTTGATTGTTTAATATTGGATTTTTATTGAATTGTTTTTTATTATTAATGGCTTATTTTTTAATTAATTTCTTTAAATTTTGGCTCGGTCAATTTGCCTCGCAGTATTGATATGATTTAAGTGTTAGCGGCCTGACATTAAAATTGGCCTCCAAGTATTTATTATCTAACTCAAAACCTTAAATTCAGGATATAATGGAAAGTTCTTGCATAACTCCAAAATATCTTTTTTTACTTTTGTAATAACAGCATCATCATTCAGATTATCAATAACTTTTGCAATGCTTTCTCCAACAACTTTCATTTCTGATTCTTTAAAGCCTCTGGTAGTAACTGCTGGAGTTCCAAGCCTTATTCCGGATGGATTAAATGGGGTATTAGGTTCATAAGGAATTGTGTTTTTGTTTACTGTTATTCCTGCTTCATCCAGAGCATCCTGCACATCTTCACCTTTTCCTGTCAAACCTTTGTTTACTAAGCTTATAACTATCAAATGATTATCTGTTCCACCAGTTACTAGCTCTAATCCTTCATCCATCAAAGTATCTGCAAGAACCTTTGCATTCTTGACAATTTGTTTGCAATAACCTTTAAACTCTGGCTTTAAAGCTTCCCCAAAAGTAACTGCTTTAGCTGCGTTAACGTGATCATGAGGGCCTCCTTGCAAGCCAGGAAAAACAGCAGAATCAATTTTTTGGGCTAAATTCTTTTTGCCATCTTTATCAAACTTATCCCTGATCTTGCACATTATCATTCCGCCCCTGGGGCCTCTTAATGTTTTATGAGTTGTTGTAGTAACAACATCTGTATATGGAACTGGGTTTTCATGCACTCCAGTTGCGCACAAGCCAGCAATATGAGCAATATCTGACATATGATATGCTCCAACACTATCACAAATTTCCTGAAATACCATAAAGTCAATTTTTCTTGGGTAAGCTGTTAAGCCGGATATTATCATCTTTGGTTTTGTTTTAAGAGCTTGTTTTTTAATAATGTCATAATCAAGAAGATGGGTTTTTTTATCAACATTATAAGGAATACAATTGTATTGCTTACCTGAGAAATTTACTTTTGAGCCATGAGTTAAGTGGCCACCTGCAGTAAGGTCAAAACCCATGAATGTATCTCCTAAATTTAGCAAAGCAAAGAAAACAGCTTGATTAGCTGGGCTTCCGGAATAAGGCTGCACATTTACATGCTCAGCTCCAAATAATTTTTTTGCCCGTTCAATTGCTAAATCTTCAACCTTATCCACAAACTCATTTCCACCATAGTATCTTTTATGCGGATAGCCTTCAGAATATTTATTTGTAAAAACAGAACCCGTTGCTTGTAAAACAGCTTTGCTTACAACATTCTCAGATGGAATTAGCTCAACACCCTCATTTAATCTTTTATGCTCATTTTTTATAGCTTTGAGAATATCAGCATCGCTCTTTTCAATAGAATCCATCATACCCATCTTAAAAGCACCTTAAAAATTAGTCAAATAGCCTTGTTTAAATAGTTTTTGTTAGTAATCTATAGTTCCATTCTTGTGCAGAATATTTTTCTTTCCTTAATTTTTCCATTAATTGAATTTCTTTTTCATTTAAAGAATCGTTGATAAACTCAAAATTAAAATTTTCTTTAAAGCCCAATTTAATAGCATTTTTTAATTCATTAATCAGATGTTCATCATTAATTTTTTCAATATTATAATTTTTATTTTTTGCATTATTATCGCTTAATTCATTTTTTATTGAAGTAATTCTTTCTTTTAAATTGTCAATAGTATCTATTTCATTGTTGGAATTAAATAATAATAAATTTTTTTTATAGTCAAAATCGATTAATATTGGGCCATGCTGCAATATTTTTCCATCAAATCTTCTTTGAGCAGAGCCGGATATTTTTTTGTTGTTTACGGTTAACTCGTACCAGTTTGATGAGTTAAAACATATTGGTGTTGTAATTTTTTCATTGATTTTTTTAATATCAACATTTATTTTTAATTTTTTAAATGCTAGAACTAATGCCTTTGCAATAATTTTGTAGGATTCTACTACATCTTTTGGAAGCAAGTTTAAGTTTTCAGGAACAATAAAAGAATAAGTTATTTCTTTGTCATGGAAGACTGCTTTGCCGCCAGTAATTCTTCTTACAACATCAATATTATTTTTTTTACAATACCCTAAATTGATTTCTTTCTGCATATTCTGATTATAGCCAATAGAGACTGCTGAAGGTTTCCATTGATAGACTCTTAATATTGGTTCTTTACATGACTGAGCTAGTGCTTCATCTATTGCCATGTTTGTAAAAGCATCATTAAATCCGGTGTCTATGAAACGGGGTTGCATTTTAATTAATGATATTATTCAACTTATCAGCCCTGTAAGAACTTCTTACTAAAGGTCCTGCTTCAATATGCTTAAAGCCCATTTCCAGTCCAATTTTTTTTAATTTTTCAAATTCTTTTGGAGTGTAATATTTTTCAATCTTTACATGCTTTTGAGATGGCTGCAAATACTGGCCTAAAGTTAAAAAATCAACATTATTGTTTCTTAAGTCTTCCATTGTTTGTTTTATTTCCGCAATAGTTTCATCAAAACCAATTAGAAGACCTGATTTTGTTTTCATTTTTGGATTTATTTCTTTAATTTTTTTTAATAGTTCTAATGATAAATAATAATTTCCTTTTGGCCTTACTTTTTTAAAAACACGTTTCACTGTTTCCATATTATGGCCAAGAACATCCGGCTTCACATCAATAACAGTCTTTAAAGCATCAATATTTAATTTTTCATTATTTAAAAAATCCGGAATCAATAACTCAACTTTGCAATTAGAAATTGTTTTAATTTCTTTAACTGTTTCTGTATAAATTGATGCGCCACCATCTTCTAAATCGTCTCTCGTTACTGATGTAATTACAACATATTTCAAGTCTAATTTTTTAACTGCGTCTGCGACTTTTTTTGGCTCATTAATATTAACTTTTTCTGGTTTTCCTGTTTTTACATTACAATAACTGCAATATCTTGTGCAGATATCACCTAAAATTAGAAATGTAGCAGTTCCATGAGACCAGCATTCAGAAAGGTTTGGGCATTTAGCTTCCTCGCAAATAGTATGTAATCTGTTTGTTTTTACTAAAGCCTTTATTTTGTTATATTTTCTTCCTGTTGGCAGCTTTATCTTAAACCAATCCGGTTTTTCCCTTGTTTTTATCTGGATTAATTCTGGCATTTTACTATTCTTTCATCGGTTATTATGATATCCATGGGAACATCATGCTCTTCTTCTGGAATTTTATTAATAATCTGGAAATCATAAGCAAGGCCTATTTTTATCAGATTATTTTTTACTGTTTTTAAGAATCTGTCATAATAGCCATAGCCATAACCTATCCTGTGGCCTTTTAGGTCAAAAACCATACCAGGAACCAAGGCCATATCAATCTTTTCCGGGTTGAATTCCCTTATGCAAGAGCCCTTTGGCTCCATGATATCAAAGGTCTTTGGTTCTAATTCATTAAGATCATGCAACTCTGAAAGTTGTAATATCGGGTTATTTTTTTCAACATACGGAACAATAATATTTTTCTCTTTGTTTTTTAATAATTCTTTGATTGTTCCTTGAGTATCAACTTCATTGTTAAAGGATACATAGAAAAGGATGTTTTTTGCTTTTTTAAAATCTGACAAAGAATATAAATTGTTTTTTACTAATTCACTTTTTTTCTTAATTTCTTCTTTATTAAGATGTTTTCTCTTGGTGAATACTTCATGCTTTAAGGTTTGTTTCATTATAAATTTTCAATATGGTTTACCTTTTTCACAATCAATTCCTTAGTTCCAATATCTTTCCTATGAAAAACCTTGCCTTTAATACTAGAAACAGCTTGCTCTGCAATCTTTTCTGCTTTTTCTATATTATCAGCAATTCCAACAAAAGCTATTGCCCTTGAGCCAGTCATGTACAGGCCATCTTCTTTTTCATCAACAGAAGCATAGTATAATTTTACATTTTCTGGTACATTGCCTATTTCCACTTTTTCATTTTTTACAGGATTTGAAGGGTAGCCTTTAGGGACTGTGTATTTGCAAACAGTAGCCTTTTTCTCAAATTCAATTTTTATCCTATCAAGTTCTTGCACAATAATAGCTTGGCATATGCCAACAAAATCTGTTTTTAATAAAGGCAAAACGTTTATCGCTTCTGGATCGCCAAACCTTGCATTATACTCTATAAGTTTAACACCATCTTTTGTAAGTATAAAGCCACCGTACATTACACCTTTATAATATTCGCCAGTCTCTTCATAAATTGCATCAGCAACTTTTTTTGTTATTTCCAAAGCTTTGTCAACATGTTCTTTTTTAAGAAATGGCAATAAATGATTTTCATAAGAATAAGAGCCCATTCCGCCAGTATTCGGACCAGAATCGCCATCATAAGCACGTTTATGGTCTTGCACAGGAGGTGTAGCAATAACTGTTTTTCCATCTGTTAGGCATTGTAATGAGAATTCTTCTCCATCAAACTTTTCTTCAACAATAACAGAAGGATGTGTTCCTAAAACTTCTTTGCAATATGCAATTGCTTCTTCTTTTGTGTTAAAATGATCACCCTGTACTTTTACCCCTTTACCTCCGGTTAAGCCATCGGGTTTTATGACAATATCATTTGATTCATTTAGAAAATTTTCAATTTCATTTACATTATCTTTATTAAAAACTTTAAACTTAGGATTACCATCAATATTGTATTTTTGCAATAGTTCTCTTGTAAATGATTTACTAGTTTCTAATTTGGCCAATGTTTTTTTTGGGCCAATGGATTCAATGCCAATTTCTTGCAATGCATCAACAACACCTTCATTTAAAGGATCTTCTGGCCCGATAAAAGCAAAATCAACATTATTTTCTTTTGCAAACGATTTTATCTTTTCCAAGTCAGAATAAGAGCCAATTTCTACTTTATCAGATAATTTGGCTATGCCTGGGTTATTGGCTTTCATGAAAGAATATAGCTTTGTATCTTTGTTTTTCTTTAGTGATTCTGCTACTACATGCTCGCGAGCGCCTGAACCAATAAGGAGTACATTTGCCATTAAACCACCTAAAATGAAGCAATTTTATTCTGTTTAAATTATTTTTGTTTCTTTTGTCATTTGAGTTTTTATATAATTTATATAAAAATTGAAAAATTGTATAATTCCGAAATAATGTGACACTTTTTAAGCCAGGATTTATTTATAAAGTTTATAAATAAGACACCCCATTATAGATACATTCAATTTGTCGCC
>NYYQ01000031.1 GCA_002686855.1 Candidatus Woesearchaeota archaeon
TACTGCCACAGCTTGTACAACATTGATTGATTACCATACAAAATTTACCAGAAGAACTAGAATATAAAACTTTCTATCAGTTACTTACTAACACTGCCGCATATTTCGGTTTTTTAAACCCAGACAGATTTTTGCCAAGCAAATGTACTTTAGGTGCAGGTCTTAGCTGTGCTGACCACAGAGCAGATGCCTCAACTGACATGGTAGATATTATTATAAGAAACGGACTGGGATTTGATATTACTGGAGTGGCCGTTACCATAGAGAACTGCCCAACAGTAGCTGCTATAGCAGCAGGAGATTGTGCGCTTGCTCAGACTACTATGAACAATGGTGACCAATGTACATTCAGATCAGCTGCATGTAGTCCAACATTAACAGACGGTGCTAAACTCAGTGTTGACGTTAGTGTTGATTACACAAACGCAGAAACAAGTTTGGCCGATTCAGTTGAAGGTTCAATAACAACAAGGGTAGAACCATAAATTTATTTTTTTCTTTTTTTTATTTTTTAATATTGTTAGTGAGTATAATATTCTTAATAAAATTAATTTATGTATATAATTGTTCTATTGGATTTATTCCCCCAATAAATTAGGGTAAGCTGAAAATCGGCGGTAAAGTTTGTGTCTTTTATTTTTGTTCTCAACCAATTATTCAATTTTTCTATGTAATGCTTTACTGTCTCTGAGCTTACAATACCTATGCTCCTATACCTAGTTCACCTATTCCAGAGATGTTTTATACTTCTTCAAAGAAGGGTAATTTTTTCTTATGTAATAAAGAACTACACTGTTTAAAATCTTAGGAGGATCAGAGATAGAGTATTCAATAAGGAATTTCCCACCCACCAAACGATGTTGTACCTTTTACAAATCCAGTCAAGGGCTTTTTCTGCTATTGATTTAATCTCCTTCCATTGAAATACTGGAAATCTTCCTTTTGGTACTAGGGAGTATTCTAGCAATAAACATACCTTCAATTTTAATTACATCTATTAACCCATAAAAAACATAAAAAGTAATGGATAAAAATAACACAAAGAAAGAAAAAAATTAATCTAGTTTAACCGCCCTGTTGCTTCTTCTTCTGATACATCACTATCAATATTATTCCAAGTATTACTACAACTGCAGCTATAATCCATGCTGTTGGGGCTTTGCCTGGTGCTTCTACTGGTTTAGGTTTCTCTACTGCCTCAGGTGCTTCTTCTACCCCTTCCTCAGCTTCTCCTGCTTCTTCTTCTGCCTCTTCCTCAACCTCAACACTACCCTTTACAGCTACTGCAAATGAACTGAATCCAGGCGTATCTGCCTCATAATTGACATATACACTATCAGTTCCTGTTACTTTAGTAGTTAATTCATTCCATTGGCTATCTGCAAACCTATACAATGAAACATCTGCTGATGCTAAACCATTCTCTGTCAGCCATGCCTTTGTTACTCTAAAGCCTACACTAAAGCTGCCTGCATCAGTATTTGCCAAGTTCTTCTTGGTAATCTTTAGATATTGATACACTTTTGGAGCTGCTTCTGTTGAAACAGGATTGTCTGTTAATGCTGCAACATCTAATTCTACATTATTTAGTGCTGATTTAACATTATTAACTGCTACCTTAGTCACTGCTATTGTTGCTTTATCGACATTAATGCTTATAGATGTTCCTGCAGGTACTGTATTCCATACTTGTCCTTGTGAATCTGAAACTGTGCTTACTGCAGCTGCTCCTCCACCACCACCGCCACTGCTGCTGCTACTTGCTGCTGCGGCTGCTGCGGCTGCTGCACTTGTTGTGAAATTAAATGTTCCATTCTTAACACAATTCTCATTATAGTCGCATACAGTTACATTGAAGTAATAGAATGTATCTGCACTTAAATCAGTTAAAGATACTGATTGTGATTTGCTGTAATCAGTTTCTAGTGCTGGAGTGCCTCCTAATGAGGTTAATATAGTACCATAAGATACATTAGCATTTACTGACTCATTTATACCGGTTATCGTGATAGTAGCAGATGTTGTACCCACACTTATTGACACTCTTGAGCCATTTGGTGTGTTTGGTATTGTACTATCTGAAACTGTAAAATTCCCTTCTGTATCTACTCCAGAAGATGTTAGATTAATATTACCGTTTGAATCTGTCACATTAAATGTTATATTATAAGCACCATTCTTAAACCTAATCTCTGGCCATGTACAAATTTTAATGTCCCCACTTGTACTGGGAGTTACTGCACTTGATACATTAGTTGTAGCTGAAGTATTATCCAAATTTGTTATGTTTAATATATATTCACAACTAACTGCATCAGAACTTACTGTTATATTTGGAATAAATCCGCTTACTCCCTGTGCTGATGCTGGAGCATTTTTTATTACAGTTGGCGGAGTTGAATCATTCACAACTAAAACTATACTAAAGTGAGGAACATAAATCTCTGTCTTTCCTACTCCCCTCTTTGAATAATTCCAGCAGGGTGTTAGACGTGCTGCACTAAAGGTAGCATCTCCTCCATTTGTTTGGCCACACTGACTTATATTTGTTCTTGTAGACAAAACATCCTCATCTGGAATCCACCAAAATTCTTGTGCTGTAGCAATTGTTCCAGATACATTAAAAGGTAGCTCAACAACACCATAATAAGAATTATTATCGCTTATGAACTCCCTAATCGAACTATTAAACCATGTAGAGTTTAACACTGTATTTGTCCAATTACTTTGTACAAGCAGTTCTTGAGGAGTATTATTTATGAAAGGTGTAAAATTTATTTTATTCCAAATTGCTGCTGAACCATTTATCTCTGTTAGGGAAACATTAATCGTCCCCCCTATCTCGTACAATAGTTGATATGTGTTATCAGTGTCATTTGTAGCAAGTATATCTACATAAGTACCTGCATCTGTTTTAATCTTTATGCTTACATTTGTCAGATTATCATTAAAGACCTGCGCAAGATATGATTCAATACTAGTATTTATTTCGCTGAATGTTATTGGTCCTGTCTGAGTAAACGTAATAACACTGCTATTCGTAACAGTTCCTAAAGAATCATTAACCCTAAACTTGATTGTATGAGTTCCAGTAACAGTAAAGTTAACACTCGCTCCTACAAAAGTAATATTTTCCCCCTGGTATGTTGCTAAAAGGGCATCAGTTCCATTTAGAGTATGGTTTGTTATAGTATCACTACCATCAAGATAATAAGCTATCGAATCTACTTTGTTCATTTGATCGAATGCAGATACATTAAGCTCTACCAAGCCTGATGCAGTAAGTCCATTTGTAGGACTTTTTACATAAATAAGGGGTCCCACATCATCAACTATAAACCCAAATAGTTTAGTTACGGAATTGCCTACATGATCTGTAGCAGTAAGTGTAACTGTCCGATTTCCTCCTAAGCCCCTGCAATTAGAGGTATTAAATGGGGTTAGTTGAGTGGAGTTAGTGTATGTACTTATTAAAGAGGTATTACAACTTGATGTCCATGTCATATTCTTCAATGTACTAACACCACCATCCAATGTTACATTAAACGTCAATAGACTGTAAGATGTTATATTACTATTATTAACTGTAATCATAGTCGTACCATGTCCTCCAGTAGTATTAACCATACCCAAAGAAATATTCATCTCTTCTCCTGTCTGTACAGTGAAATTATGAATGTATAATTCAGAATTACCGTAATCATCTTCAACAGTGAATCTAAGAATATGAGTTCCATTTGATAAAGCTCTACCCTCACAACTACCAGTACCTGACACAGTCATAGAATTATTTGTTTGAGTGTTAATAAATGCCCTAGTATGTTTATCCCCAATACTTGTATAGTTCTGTTTTAAGTTACAGGTTGTATCTAAAGAACTATCCACTTGTATTGCAACATACCTAAGAGAATTGCTTTCTCCAGTAACATTCCACACTATTGTAGGAGTTGAGTCTGAGATGTTTGTGCCGTTAACTGCTCTGTTTCCTTCTTGCTCTGAACCTAAATCAAAAGCAACAAGGATAGTGGGTTTAGTTGTATCATTAACCATTAACAACAAAACAGGGCTTACATTAGAATTATTCATCATATCAGTAGCATTAACCCTTATAGAAATATTTCTTCCAGCAAATATGTTATGGCCTGTTGGAATTCCATAGGATATATTACCCCAACCACCACTGGTTCTAGGTGTAAGATTGGTAAAGTTAACAGTAAACCATGTACTTGTGCTTGTATTAAGTATCTGCAATCTTATTTCAGATGGTTGTGTCAGATTATCTGACCAGTTTGAAACAACAAAGAATGCCCTTCCTTGTGCTATTGACGCATCTGGTGTATTATTAAGAAGAACACCAGCATCTGCAATCGCATCTTTTATAGATAGATTATCATAAAGAGGAGCTATCTGATCAACTGTGAATGTAAAGGAGGACTCATTAGAAAATCCTGCCCTATCAGTCATTACAACTGTAATATTCTTAGTACCATTCGACAATACCCAATTATCAAAAGAAACAGTACATTGAGTTTTAGTTACACTGTCCCCAGCAACATCACAACTAAGATTCCCACTTTCATTTAGGCTAACAGTTTTTATCTCTGAATCTGTACCATCATTAACATCATAAATCGAGATATTTATAGTAACATTATTTCCATTACTCGTTAAATTTACCCCAGTACCATTAATATCCGTAAGATTAATAGTAATTGTTGGTGTTGCACCTGATGTATTAAAGCCTTGAAAAATTTCTGCAGTCTGAACTAATGTTGGACTAAGTGTATCGATTGCTAAAGTTCTATTAGGTGCAGTAAAGTTCAATTCAGCTGCAGAACCAGTACCATTCCTACAACCAACACTCCACATCATAAGACCAATATCATGACCGAATGTATAATTTGCCCAGCTTAGTGTCGCATTAGAGATGTTTGATGACTCATTATAAGCCCCTTGTGTTGTACCATTAAACTCGTACAATGCTTCCCAAGTACCAGTAAAATTAGTGAATACCGAACAATTGCCTACAACTTCGCCTGTAAGATTCCAAGTAGGCGTAAATGTAAAATTCATATTTCTATCGGTAGTAATATTGATTGTATCATTCACAGGATAGGTTAATGATATATCAAGTGCAAACACCCACATCAAAGTTAATAGCGATAAACTTAACACTAGAATTACAGAAACAATAAATTTGGTATTAATCTTACCCTCTTTTTCCATTTATGAACTTCTCCTTTATTAATGTAACCAGGAAATAACTGAATATCCCCGCCCACAAATTGAATTATAAAACAATATGTATAATTTTTCTATTTATTTTTGTTTAACTTATCTTACAACATATATTTAAATGTTTCGAAAATTAAAAATTTCCAAAGTTAAAATAATTGTTAAATTTTAATTTGTTTCGTTTGTTATAGTAATATTTAATTTTAATAATAACAAATTATAAAAACAACTAGGATCAGAATTTTTTATCCATCACCCCTCAATTTTTTATCAAATAAAGTAAAAAACATATTATATTTAAAACTTTCTATTTAATTATATTTTGCAGAGCATAATTACCAGAGAATAATTAAAAATCAAAAATGAATAAAATTATAAAAACAAAAATAATTATTGGAATTATCAAAAAATGCCGACTGTAAAAAACAAAACAACAAAAAAAATAATGTCTAAGAATGCAAAGCTATGCAGCAGCATTTTTTCAAAAACTTTTGGATTGATGTTTTCTGCCAAACCCAAAGCGTTAGTTTTTATCTTCGAGAAAGAAAAAATAATTCCATTGCATATGTTCTTTGTTTTCTACCCGATAGATATTCTTTTCCTTGACAAAAACAAAATTGTCGTTGAGAAAAAAGAAAACTTTAAGCCATTTGCATTCTACACTCCAAAGAAAAAAGCAATGTACATTATAGAGCTTCCAAAAGACGCGATTAAAAAAACAGAAATAGGAGATAAAATTAAATTTTGAAATTTTATTTTAATTATTTTTTGTTTCGATATTTTTTATTATGGGTTTTATTTTTGATTTTTTATTGAGTTTATTTTTATTGAATTTTTCATTGTTGATTTTTTGTTTATTGAATAATTATTATATTTTTAATTAATTTTTATTGTTTTATAATTGAATAATTTTTAAATTGAAATTTATTTTTTATTGTTATTTTTTTACTATTGGATTTTTTGATTTAAATTGTTTTTTTAATTAATGGCAAAAACAAAAATCTTTAAATAACGACAATTAATTCTTTATATCTAATGGGGACGTCGTATAAAGGATTCTTAATCCGTACAGCCCGGCTATTATCGCCGCCTCCAGTTATCTGGAAAAATGAGTCGTAAGATGATGAAATTGATATGGCGATAGCGGCTGATGGGGGTTCGAATCCCTCCGTCCCCATTCTATTCCTTCAAGAACTTCTGCAATCTCTTAGATAACTTCAATGCTACAATTATTGTGATAAGAATTATGATCCCTAAAACAAAATAATAGGAATACAAAACAAAGAAATCTTTTATTTCATCAAAAAGATTGTAATAGATTAATACTGAACTTAAACCTGCTAATATCAAAACAATGCCCATAAAAAACATTATTTTACTTCCCAGTATTTTTTCCATTGGTTTTTTCTCTGATTTTTTTATTTCCCTTTTTTCCTTAGTTTTTTTTCTCTTACTAAAATAATTATAAAATAAAAAGAACAAAAACAGAGCAAAAACTACGCCTAAGCCTAGCAATATATAATAAAGATAGCCATAAACAAGATTCCATGCATAGATATGGATATATTTTATGTTAAATAACTTATTAGAATAGCCAATATAAGCTAAAACCGCTATTATCCCGGCAAAAGAATAAATCCAATTCTTGTATTTTTCCCAGAACTTTGATTTTTTTATTTTTTCTTTTTCCAATTCTTTTTTTCTTAGTTCTTGTTTTTTCTTTTCTTCTAACTCTCTTTGTTTTTTCTTTTCTTCTTGCCTTTCTTGTCTTGCAAGTCTTAGATTTCTTTTTCTTTCTTGTCTGATTTTATATTTTTTATATCTATCAGTTACTCTATTTTTTACTTTAATGATTCGTTTCCTAAAAATAACTAGCAATATTATAATAAAAATCAATAAATAAATATAATATTTATTTTCTTTTACAGCTGATTTCAAATTCTTTTCAAGCTCTGTCTCTTTTCTCAGCTTTATATTGATATTTTCAGAATATAGCGCGCCTTCACCTTCTAAATTTATTTTAACCCCATAATTTCCCGGATCAGTATCCTCTAATGGATTAATATTCAGATTAAGGTTTCCTATCTGCCCCGGATTTAACTCTAATGTCTGGGGGCTTACACTAACCCATGATGGCCCTTCTAAACTTACTGCATAAGTTATTTTTTTAATTCCATCATTAGTTACCTTGGCAAAAAACAAATCTTCTTTGTATATATTAGTCACACTTGATTTTGCATTTATATTTGATTGATAGCATGTTAATTTATCCACTACATCAATATTGATTGCATCAGAAGATCTAAGCTCTGCTTTATTGTCAGGAACTGCATGAACTTTAATTATAAAATTCCCAGACAGCTCATCTGGTGGATTTAGATTTAATTCCGCTGTTTTTTCTTCATCAGAGTTTAATTCAAAAGCAGTGTTACCATTAAACATTGATTCAGGCTCATTATCAACAATTTTAGATTCATTATTTGATTCACTTAGTTCAACATCATTTTCATCTTTAGTTTCCAAAATCTTGTTTCCAAAACCTGCCCAATCAGCGCCTTCAACTTCCAGCTCAACATCTTGCCTTAAAGTTCCTGAATTTTTTACAATAACAGCATACCTTTTATTTTCTCCACCGCAAACCATATCTTGTTCCTTTTCAAGCTCAACTTCTAAAGCATAACATTCATCTACACTAACCCCAATACTCTTTTTTCTTTGTACTTTTCCAAGCTTGCTTATTGCAGCTAATTTAAGATTAAAATCTCCGTTTACATCAGTTGTATCAAAATCAATGAGAAATATTCCAGAACTTTTTGCGCCGAGGCTTGCGCTGCCAGCATTTAATTTTGCCCATCCCGGAGCATCTAAAAACAAGTTAAAACTGTTTTCAAAATTCTCATTATTTGTAATTAAAATTGGAATTGATTTTTGCTCATCTGAACATAAAGAGTAAGAGCCTTCATGCTGCGAATAATCTACACTTTCTTTAACATCATCAACAATTTTTCCATGATCCAAAGAATAATCATAGCATTCAGAAATTTTTAAGGTCTGCTTAACAACTTTTGTTAACCCATTGTTGGTTGTTATAAAAATCTCCAAACCAGAATGACCTTCAATATTGCATATAGAATCTACATAAACAAAAAAACTCCCGCTCTGGCCTGGAGCCAAAACAAAACTTTTTGGATTAAAAGTAACCCATCCTGCTGCATCTCCTCCAGCTAATAATGTGTATGAATTAGCTATAGAGCCAGTATTCTGCACAACAACAGCATAACCTTGATTCGAACAAGGGCAAAGCTCAACAGAAGGCAAGGTAGATGCAGTAAAATCTTCTTGCGCATTAACAAAATTGATTAATAGAAGTAATAGTAAAAATGAAAATAATCCCAACACCAGTTTTTTAGCATTCATTTTAGCATAATATACCTAGTGAGAAAAAATAAAATATATAAAAAAGAAATTAAAAGAAAAATAAAAAAAACTTAGTAATAAGTTTTTTCTTCTTCGTCTTCTTCGTCTTCTCCTCTAAGCTTGCTGAAACCGATTATTAATCCGATTATTACAAGCAAGATTACCAGTACTACAAGACCAACTTCAAGGCCTTTCTTTAACTGGCTAGTTCCGCCTGATTTCTCAACAGTTACGCTTAAAGGCAGCTGCTTCAAAACTTTGCCGTTAGTGCTGATTGTTGCAGTAAATGTTTGGCTTCCTACTGGTGCATTATCTTTTGCAGATGCAAAAACTGTAAAGGCTTTGCTTTCTCCAGCTCCTACCACCAAAACATTTGATGGGCTTACTCTGAAATTAGCCCAGTTAGCTCCATCAGCAGTTACTGTATAAGTTTTTGAATTTGAACCAGCATTTGTTAATGTTATTGGGTAAGCAACTTCTGAGCCTCCTTGGGAAGCTGTTTGCTTATCAACTGCAACAGCTATAACAGTTTTTTCCTGTCCTTTGGATACTCCAACTTCGCCTTGACCTATAACAAAAACAGACATTTCTTTTGAATTCTTCTTGTCTCCATCATCAAAGAATACCTCGACTCTTAATGTGTATTCTCCTGTTTCTGTATTGTCTGGAATTCTTAGGAACATTTCCTCAGTTGTTGCCTGGTCATCACTATCATCTTCTCTCTCAAGCTCATCAATAAAGTCAGCAGCTGAAACACCTAGTTGTGGTATGCTTACAACAACCTTAACACCATCCTCATCTTTTTCTCCTCTGTTTCTTAATCTTACGGTTGCAAGCAATGCTCTTCCTGCTTTAACTTCTGTGTTAGGTGACAAAACAACATCTCTTACCTCAACATCATGTCTTTTTGTGTCAACTTCAAGCTCATATGTTTGCTCGACAGTTGCAGAGTCTCTATCTGATACTCTGACTCTCAACTTATATGTGTCTTGATCCATTTTCTGGATTAAAGGTAATGTTAACTTTTTAATATATGTGACTCCTGATTTAGCATCAAAAGTTTCTGTTATATCGTCTATTTTGTCTCTGCTGTCTATTCCTCTCAAAACAGCTTCTATCTCAACATCATCCATATCACTATCAGGGGTGATTTTAACTTTAATGTTAAGTTCATCTCCTCTCTCAACATCAAGAATAAAATTTGTAGAACTTTGTGTTACTATGTCTCCGTTAACTTTCACCTCATCAATTGCAACAGCTGCAAAAGCTGAGCTAGCCATTAAAACTCCGACTATAAAAACTGTCAATAAACTTAAAAACTTTTTTATCATTTTTAACTTACCCCCAATGTTTTGTTTGATTTTTATTTTGTTTATATATTGTATTTAAGCGGTTAAACGCCACATATATATAAACTTTTCGTTTATTTAGCATTCTCAAGTAGATACACTAAATGACTATTTTAAAGTTAAAATTTTATATCACGTCGATAGGCCTATACTTTACCCTCCTATCACCGTCGATATCTATAACGAGTTCCACCCAGTACCTTCCTGGTTGTGTATTTTCTGGAATTTCTAATGTTAAAACACTGGATGTTTTGTCTCCATCGTCAAGTTCAACTTTTAATGTCGAAGATCTTATTCCTAGCTCTTGGATGATACTGGTAATTCTTGTGTCTCTAATGTCTTGAGTTCCTATGTTTTCAAAATTTACATAAACTCTTAACTCATCTCCGGGACTTGGAAATTCGTTATCAAAAGCTATTGATCCCATATAAATTAAATCTCTGGCATTAGTTGGCTGAGTTTCAACAACTTTTATTCTGAAAGTGTCATCTGTAATTAAACCGCTTTCATCCTGCACTCTAACAGTCACATCAGAATTTCCATGCTGATTTTCTTTGGTTGTGCAATCTATATACCTATTTGAATCCAGGCTGCAAGATATGATATTAGTTGCGGATTGGGAAACTATGCTGAATATTAAGTTTGCAGTGGCTGTAATATCGTCAAGCGCATGGCTAAACAAATCAACTAGATTGTCTAAAAAGCCCGCATTTTCATTTACTGTCTGGTCTGGAATGTTTAATGAAGGTGCCGGATTTGCATTATTTACATCATTAACTGTGATTGTTACTGTTTCTGAATTCGAAAATGTTCCGTCGGTTACTGAAAATGTTACTGAGTATGTTCCTGCTGCGCTTGCGCCTGGAGTCCACGAAAATGTTTGTCCTGAAAAGGCTGCTCCTGATGGTAAATTTGAAGCTGAGTAAGTCAAAGGATCGTTATCAGGATCAACTGCGCTAACTGTAAATTGCAATAGTTGGCCTTCGTTTACATTTTTATCTCCGATTGGCAAGAATACTGGCGCTCCGTTATCCGAAGTCAAATTTTGACATTCATAAATATCTACAAGCATATTTGTATAACCTTCTGGAGGACCGCAAGTATCTTGTCTGTTGGATATTATAACTGTATTATCATCAGATAATGTCATACCATGTCCCCCCCATAGAACCTCTGGTTGTTGTGGGTTAGGCATTAGACCAACAGTAGCACCTGAAACAGTCAGATATAGTTGTTTGCCAGGTCCTGCTGTTGCTGTTATCTGTTCCCAATCATCACCATGGGGGTAAGTTCCATCCCAGACCTCATCACAAGTTATCGTAAGCTTGATAGATGTATAACATGCACCATAACGCATGCTTTTGGTTTCTTGTCCTATAAGCACCCACTGATAGTTGCTACCACTATTAGTTACTGCAATTGTAAAGCTCTGAGAAACTGTTCCCCCATTTCCATCTGAAACCTGGACAGTAACTGCATGATTTCCTGATTGTGTAAAGCTTGGAGTCCATGAGATTAATCCTGAAGCTGAATTGATTGTCATTCCAGTTGGCGCAGCTGTTAATGAATAAGTTAATGTATCTGCATCGGTAGCAGTAACAGTATATTGGTATAATACACCTTCTGTTGCAGTTGTAACTGCTGTTGATGTTATTACTGGCGCTTGATTTACACTGCTTTCCCAAGAAATTATTACACTCCCACCAGTTTCTGCAGCAGGACCTGTTCCTACAGTAAAAGATGAAATTACACCTGTGTTAAGGTAGCCGCCTCCGCCGCCTCCGCCACGTCCTTCATATGCAAATGCTCCGCCGCCTCCGCCATATCCAGAACCGCCACCAGCATTGCCAGAACAACGAGTCGTTATACCATTTCCTCCTGTTGAAACCATGAATAATGCATCATAATTGCCATTTGAGCCTCCTTTGTATGAGCTGCTACCAGCACCTACATTATTACAACCACCTTGACCGCCTGCTGAATTTCCAGCTCCAGAACTTCCTCCACATCCATTGCCAGCGCCACCAGCACCGCCAGAGCCAGTACCACCTACATTACCATCACACTCTTGATTAGGACCGCCTCCGCCTCCGCCTCCAGACATTGCTAATAGCGTAGTATCAAATCGAATAGCCGAAGCTCCGCCTCCGCCTCCGCCTCCTGCTCCATTCCCTCCTCCACCAAATCCACCAGTAGAGACACTACCTGCGCCTCCCACTAGAATGTAAAGAGTTCCTGAACTTGAAGGCACATAATCATTAACAGTAACAGAACCTCCTTTTCCAGCATTACTTCTGCCTCCTCCTGCGCCATTAACCGTGAAAGTGTATTTACAGGCAGCTGAAACATCTAATTGGTGTTCTCCGAGTATGGTAAATGATTGACTGCCAGGAACACAAGGAGTTTCACCGCCACCTTGAGCGAATACATTAAAGGAAGTCATTCCAACTATTAAAATAAATAAAACCAGAATAAACAAAATTCTCGAATAGTTTTTTTGGGACATAAATTAAAACCTCATTGTTATGGCTTAGGACTTTCTAGACCCGAATTACTAAACCCACCAATTTCAAGCTAAACTCATTTGATATTTAAACCTTTCTATTTTGTAACCACTTTAAAATGGGAAATAAGAAATTTTACTTCAAAGTAAATGATGATTTTAAAAGTTTTAATAAAAACAAATCTTAAATAAATTAATAATAAACTCCAAAAAAAATGATAACAATAATAGGCGCGGGACCTGCAGGAAGCTATCTTGCTTACCTCTTGGCAAAAAAAGGAAAAGAAGTTACTTTAATAGAAGAGCATAAAAAGGTAGGAAGCCCTGTGCAATGTACTGGCATAGTTACAGGCTCTATCAAGAAATTCATTAAGCTTCCAGATAAAGTGATTGCAAACAAATGCAATAAAGTTGTAGTTGTAAGTAAAAATAACAGAATAGAAGCTAATGTTGATGAAATAGTTTTGTGGAGAAACAAATTTGACGAATTTATGGCAAACAGGGCATCAGATGCTGGAGTAAAAATATTAACAAACCACAAATTTATTGGATTTAATGGAAGACATGCAATAAAAATTAAGGATAAAAAAAATGACAAAACAAAAGAATCGATAGTGGATTATGTAGTTGGTGCTGACGGAATTTCCTCTAAAGTTTCTAAAGAAGCTGGTTTTGAAAAAATAACAAAATTCTACTATGGTATGCAGGCAAAAGTAAAATTAAAAATAGACACAGAAACTTTTGAAACCTATTTTAGCAATACTAATTTTCCTGAGTTTTTTGGATGGGTTGTGCCGGAATCTGAAGAAATAGTAAGATTAGGCTTAGGAACAAAGCAAAATACCAAAGATTATTTTCATCATTTTTTAGAAAAAAGAACAGGAAAAAAAGAAGTTTTATGCTGGGAATCTGGTATATTCCCTATTTATGATCCAAATAAAATAATCCAAAAAGACAATATTTTTCTTATTGGAGATGCAGCAACACAAGGAAAAGCGACAACAGGCGGTGGAATAATACCATCATTAAAAGCTGCAAAAACTTTATGCAATTGCATAGTCAATAAAAAAGATTATAACAAACAATTCAAAAAAGAATCTGGAAAAGAATTATTATTGCATCTGAAAATAAGAAACATGCTAAATAAATTCTCGGATAAAGACTATAGCTATTTACTTAACTTAATGAACCAGAAAAGAATTGAAAAAACATTAAAGAAATATGATAGAGACCGTCCAATAACATTACTAACAAACCTATTATTAAAAGAACCAAGGTTTTTATCTTTCTCTAAATTTTTATTTTAATATTTTATTATTTTTCATTATTGTTGATTTTTATTGAATAGTATTTTTTATTATATTAAATTGATTTTTTATTTATTGTTATTAATTTTTATTATTTATTTTTTAATGCCTTAAAAATTTTGAAATTTATATTGGTTTTATCTCTAATTGTTTTATTTTTAATTAAAAATTTTATTTTCTAATGATTTTTATTGTCTTATATTATCAAAATAAAAACCTTTTTAAAAAATATGCCTTTCCATGCCGTAGAGTGTTAAATGGAAAAAGACGATGATGAGATAAACATTGACTTCTCAAAAATAAAGAGCTTCTTCAAAAAAAAGGAAGAAGATGCTCGGACAGAGCCCAGTATTAATGTAGCTGGAAAGCCCAAAGTACATGAAGAAGTAAAAGAAGAAGAACCTAAGCCAGAAGTAAAGGAGCAACCAGAAATAAAAAAACAAGAATCGGAAAAAGACGATGATGAAATCAACATTGACTTCTCGAAAATAAAAAATGTTTTTAAAAAAGCAGTTGCAGAAGATAAAGAGCAAGAAACCAAAAAAACTGCGTGGACAGATTTAGAAAAACAACAAAAAATAGAGAATGATGATGATGACGAGATTTCTATTGACTTTGGAAAAATAAAGAACATTTTTCAAAAGAAAAAAGAAACAAGTGAAGAAAAAACAGAAGTAAATGAAGAAAAAGATGAAGATGAGGTAAACATTGACTTCTCGAAAATAAAAAACATCAAAAATATCTTCAAGAAATCTGATGAAACAAAAGAATCTGATGATGATGTAGGCATTGACTTTAAAAAGATCTCAAATTTCGTTGTTGAGCATAGAGTATTTTTATTACTGCTTATACCAATAATCCTCTCTATATTCCTAAGAATCCAACCTGCATACCTTCCAGTAACAGACCAATGGGCAACTGACAGTGTCATAAACAATCTAAGGTCGCAAATATCTGGACAAATAAGCCAGCAATACCCTAATCTTCCTGATCAAAATAAGAATACTTTAGTTGAAAATGAATTGCAAAAAATATTGAAAGAGCAAAAATCTCAGATTGACCAACAAATTAAAGGCACATCAGATTTCTTTAAGTCGAGACTCCAAGATGATTCAGGGCAAACATATCTGATTGCTATTGACCCTTATTTCTGGATGAGGCACGCAAAAAACATAATAGAGAACGGACATCCCGGAGATGAAATAAGAGATGGACAACCATTGGATACCCATATGTTTGCACCAATTGGTAGAGAAATACCTCCTGACATGTTTCATGCATACTTTGAAGCATACTTATTCAAATTCCTAAGTTTCTTCAATAGCAATCTTAATCTCATGAAAGTTGCATTTTACATTCCTGTACTTATCTCAGCTTTATCAGTAATACCTGCATTCTTCATAGCAAGAAAAATTGCAGGAAACTTTGCCGGATTTATAGCCGGAACAATCGTAGCAATACACCCTTCTTTCTTAACCAGGACCATAGGTGGTTTTTCTGATACTGACGCTTACAACGTCATGTTCCCGCTTTTTATAGCGTGGCTCTTCATTGAGGCTCTGGAAGCAAAGAACACAAAAAACACAGCTATACTAAGCGCTATCGCTGGATTGCTAGTAGCTTTCTACAGTGTTACATGGGGGGGCTGGTGGTATATTTTTGATTTTATCCTAGCCTCAACATTTTTTTACATAGCTTACTACGCATTTGTCCATAAAAAGGAATTAATCCAAAATTTTTCTAGCTTCACAAAACAAAAAGCAATAAAGAATTCCCTTGCATTCTTAATGGTATTTTTTATAGTAACTGCATTAAGCACAAGTTTATTTGTAAGCTATGGTCATTTTACAAAATTCTATAAAAACCCCACTGGCTTTGCAAAGTTAAAAGAAGTTGGAATAACAACAATATGGCCAAATGTATTTACAACAGTAGCAGAGCAAAATCCAGCCTCTCTAAACAATGTAATAAACCAGGTGGGATTGGGAAAATTTTTCTTTTTCTTGATAGCATTAATGGGCATTACCCTAACATTAACAGGAAGAAAGCATAAAAAATTATGGTTTGTTGGTGGCACATTAGCGTGGTACATAACAATCTTCTTGTTAAAAATTCAAAACCTAAATACATTCTTAATTTTAATAAGCATCCCCATAATAATCAGGATTATTATAGCTTTATGGGAATCTGACACCGAAATAGATATCAAATATGCTATTCTCCTTATCTTATGGTTTATTGCAACAACCTTTGCAAGCACAAAAGGTGTAAGGTTTACTTTATTGTTAGTTCCTGCATTTGCAATAGGATTTGGCGTAGCTCTTGGAGAGCTTTACAAATATACAAACATTTGGATTACAAAATTGCTGCAAATAAATAAAATAATATCAAAAACAACTGTCATCATTGTGCTGCTTTTATTGCTTATAGCTCCATACAAATCTGCAGCAAACACTGCAAAAAATGAAATACCTAGCTTTAATGATGCTTGGGCAACCTCATTGGAAAAAATTAAAGAAGACTCGCAACCAAATGCAATTATTAACTCTTGGTGGGACTTTGGACACTGGTTCAAATTTTGGGCAGACCGACCAGTCACTTTTGATGGCACAAGCCAGAATACTCCTCCAGCGCATTGGATAGGCAAGGTATTGTTAACAGACGATGAAACGCTAGCAATCGGAATTCTAAGAATGCTTGATTGCAGTAGCACAGAAGGATTTGATACTATATCTGCCCTAACTAATGATGGAACAGAAGCTATAAACATAATGTATGAAATAATGCCCCTTAATAAAAAAGATGCAGAAAAAATTCTAAATAAACATTTTGATAAAGATGATGCAGAAAAAATACTTGAAAAGACTCATTGCCAGCCTCCAGAAAATTATTTTATAACTTCTGAAGATATGATTGGCAAGAGCGGAGTTTGGGCTCATTTTGGAAGCTGGAATTTTGACAGGGGACTGATTTACAATACTCTAAAAAAGAGAGAGTATAAAGAGGATCTTGATAAAAGTGTTCAATTTTTAAAAGAGAGGTTTGATTATTCGGATGAAGAAGCTGAGAATCTTTATTATGAAGTTCAATCTATCACAAACAGCGGACAAGCAAACAATTGGATTGCGCCATGGCCAGGATATGCAGGAACAACAGGATGCAACAAAAATGAAGATATCCTATCCTGTAACAATGGTTTCAAGATAAATTTGACGAGTAATGAAGCTTATGCAGAAACTCCGCAAGGGTTGTCTCATCCAAAGAAAGTATCTATCCCAACCAATGATGGAATAATTATAAAAGAATATAATGAATCTGTGATCTCTCTCCAGAATGGCAGGCAGTTAGGACTCACATTAATTAAAAAAGGAAACAATTACGAAATGCTGCAAATGGACTCTGACTTAACAGCATCAATGTTCACAAGAATGTTTTACCAGGAAGGGATTGGACTAAGGTATTTTAAAAAATTCAGTGACGAAAAAAGTGTATTTGGTGGAAGGATTATAGTCTGGAAAGTTGACTGGGAAGGAAAAGAGAAGAATATTATTGAAGAACCAGAACCAACAAAAGATGAAACAGAGATTAAAAAGGAAACCAACATTAATGAAACTAAAGAAACAGAAAATAAAACTGAAGAGAGCGAAATAGGAACAAACGACACTAAGATTGAACCAACAGTAAACCGAACTAAAGATGCAGAAGAGGTTAATATAACAGAAGGTAAAGAGATTGTAAACACTACTAAAACTGAAGAAGTAATTAACAAAACAAGAGAAATTGATGAAGAAACAGATAGTACCAATAATGATTCTGAAAACACCCAATAATTTTTAAACT
Source organism: Candidatus Woesearchaeota archaeon (assembly GCA_002686855.1). Lineage (GTDB taxonomy): Archaea > Nanobdellota > Nanobdellia > Woesearchaeales > GW2011-AR4. The sequence continues at coordinate 17,652 of NYYQ01000031.1, forward strand.
CTTTAAAACTCCTTTTTCTTTACCTATGAAACAAAAAGTATTTGCAGTAATTCCAGCGCATAATGAAGAGAATCATATCTATGATACAATCAGCAGAACGAAAAAATATGTCAATAAGGTTATAGTTGTTGATGATGGCAGCAAAGACAAAACAGGGGAGATGGCAAAAAAGGCAAAGGCTATTGTATTGAGGCATTTAGTAAATCTGGGAAAAGGCGCTTCATTAAAAACAGGATGTGATTATGCAATAAAAAATAAAGCAGACATCATAATTGCCATAGATGCCGATGCGCAGCATGACCCAAAAGAAATTCCTAATTTTTTAGAAAATATAAAGAAATATGATGTAGTGCTCTCGCATAGGAAAAGGAACAAAAACATGCCTCTTGTTTTAAGATTTGGAAACATGGTTATCAACAAAACAACAAGGTTTTTATATGGCATAAAAATCAAAGACAGTCAATGTGGTTACCGTACTTTTACATCAAAAGCCTACAAAAGATTAAGGTGGAAAGCATCTGATTACAGCATGGAAAGTGAGATGATTGCAAGAATCGGAAAATACAAACTGTCTTACACCGAAATCCCAATCAAAACAATTTACTCTGATAAGTATAAAGGCACAACAATATTTGACGGCATTAAGATTGTCTTTAATTTATTGATGTGGAAATTGAATAATATTTAAATCAAAAATGGCAAACATATTAGGTATTCAGATTTTAGGTATCTTATTTGGTTTCTTTATGATGTATTACACATTCTTAGAGTATAAAAGAAAGGAATTTACAATAAAAGAATATTCTTTTTGGTTTATATTTTGGGGATTTTTTGTAATAATAACATTATTTCCTCAAATTCTTGATCCTGTACTTAAAACATTAAATATTGCCAGGGCATTAGACTTCTTCATAATTACTGGCTTCCTTTTCTTCATATTTGTTATTTTCTACACATACACAATAGTAAGGAAAAACCAAAAGAAACTTGAAGAAATTGTCAGGCAAATTGCTTTGAAGAAAAAATGAACATTAAAGAAAAAATAAGGACAATACCTCACTGGCCTGTCAAGGGAGTAATGTTTAGGGACATCACAACTTTACTTCAGGATGGACCGGCTTTCAAGCATGTTTGTGATGAACTCTACAACAGATATAAAGATATGGAAATAGACTTAGTTGCAGGTATAGAAAGCAGAGGCTTTATTTTTGGTTCTGTTTTAGCATACAAATTAGGTGTTGGCTTTATTCCAATAAGAAAACCAGGTAAATTACCTTACAAAACAATTTCTGCAGAATTTGAAAAAGAATATGGAAAAGACAAAATGGAAATTCATGAAGATGCAATAAAAAAAGGCAATAAGATACTTCTCATAGATGACTTAATTGCAACTGGTGGCACGATATCAGCAGCTACTAAGTTAATAGAGCAGCTTGGTGGCAATGTCATTGAATGTGCATTAGTAATTGATTTACCAGACTTAAAAGGAAAAGAAAAACTAAAAGACTATAAAATTTTTACAATGGTCGAATTTGAAGGTAAATAAAATGGTAAAGATAGGAATTATTGGAGGTTCTGGATTAGATGATCCTAAAATATTAAAGGGTGCAAAAGAAATAGAAGTGAATACACCTTACGGTAAGCCTTCTTCTGCTTTAACAATCGGAAAGATTGGAAACATAGGGGTCGTAATTTTAGCAAGACATGGTAAAAAGCACACAATTTATCCTAGTGGCGTAAATTTTCAAGCAAATATTCATGCTTTAAAAGAGCAAGGCTGCACGCATATTTTGGTTAGTAGTGCCGCAGGCTCCTTAAAAGAAGAAATTAAGCCAGGAGATTTTGTTTTTGTTGACCAGTTTATTGACAGAACTACTAAAAGAAAAAGCACCTTTTATGAAAAAGATCATGTTTGCCACATACCGATGGCAGAGCCTTTCTGCACTGAATCAAGAAAATTATTAGCCGAATCTGCTAAAGAGCTTAGCATACCCTATCATGAAAAAGGGACAGTAGTTACAATAGAAGGCCCAAGATTTAGTACAAAAGCAGAATCAAATTTATGGAGGCAGTGGAACTGCGATGTTATCAATATGTCAACAGTGCCAGAATGTGTTTTAGCAAGAGAAGCTGGTCTATGTTATGCAGCTGTTGTTATGTCGACTGATTATGATGTATGGCACGAAACTGAAAAAAGTGTTGATATTGCAATGGTATTAGAAACTTTCAAAAAAAATGCTGAGAGAGTAATTAAACTTTTCTTAAAAACAATACCAAAGATTAAAGATAATCCTGATTGCAAATGTCGTCAAGATATCAAGACAGCTGTTATAAGTTGAATTGAAACTTCTTCTTGGGCATAGGATGGGAGTATGACTAGGAGAAATAAAAGTAATAAAACTAGCTTTGTTTTTGTCATAGAAATTACCCCTCAAATTTTTTTACTAAAAAGAAAGGATTTAACATTGCGAATCGCTGTTAGACGAGTCATCCCCTACGACTGAGTATTTCAAGAACAAAAGAGCGTTACACAAGCGGGTTCTTTTCAGAATAAATATCAAATTACGGGAGCAATATGCGAAGGTAGTGAGGGTGACCAAGAAAAATCTATGATTTTTCGCAGAGTCGAGAAAAAAAGCGTATTGGTGAACGCAGTGATACATTAATATAAAGAATTAAAAGGTAAAAACAGAATTATTTTCCAGCAAGAGCAATCAACACTTGATTCATTTCAGCGTTACTCAATTTTCTCGGATTTAAAGCTGTATCAACAGCACCTGAAGTAATAATAGGTATATCCTCAACTTTAACATTTGGTCCTTTTCTTTGAGCTAAATTAAGTCTTCCTTCTGCTATTCCGGCAACATACCTTCCAGGTATTCTATTAAAACCGCGACCAGCTACTTGTTTTTCTCCATTTGCTACTTCAACCCATGCAAATGCACCTTCTTGTCCATCACGATATAGTACAATTCCATAACCTAAACCTTCATAGTCAATACGGCAGTATTAGTAAGTAACTGATAGAAAGTTTTATATTCTAGTTCTTCTGGTAAATTTTGTATGGTAATCAATCAATGTTGTACAAGCTGTGGCAGTAGCCACATA
>NYYQ01000032.1 GCA_002686855.1 Candidatus Woesearchaeota archaeon
AAGAAAGGTTTAGCTCTGAAGGAATTTAAGGTCAGTAAGGTTGAGAGGGAAAAGGGAGAATATTCCTGGGGCGGAGAAGCAGAGAAGACATATTATGGTTTGGGAGAGAATGCTAAGCCTGCTGGTAATGATAAGGTTAAGGAGTATTTTGAGAAGAAGAACTAATTTTTCTATGTTTTAAAATGAAGATAAAAAGAGGGCAGGTTAGTATTTTTGTTTTGTTTGGTTTGATACTTTTGATTGCTTTTGGGTTTATTTTTTATTTAAATAATAGGATAGATGAAGTTGAAAGAGTAGTTAAACAACCTTATGAGATGTTATCTGTAGAGAATAGTGTTCAGTCTTGTTTTGATTACTGGGCTAAAAACGCTTTGATTAAATTAGGAGAAAGAGGTGGTGTGATAAATACAACACAAGGCTTTACAAATTTGATTTATAAAGTGCATTACGCGGTTACAGATGAGAAGATAATCTTTCCAGATAATAATGAGATAAAAATACAACTAGAAAATTATGTTGATGAGAATATTTATTTCTGCATTGAAGATCTTTTAAGCAAAGAAAATTTGTTAGGCCATGCCAGATTTGGTATGCCTAAAACAAACGTAAGATTATTTAAAGACCATATTATATTTGAGCTTAATCCTGATATTGTTTTCTCAACAAAAGACTATACAAAAACAATTAGAGCAATTTCTGAAGATTATGATGTCAGGCTTTGGAATATCTTGGATATTTCTAGATCTATAATACATGACGCTTATTACAATGATATAATCCCTTTTGAAGCCCCAAAATTTATTGATCCTAATTTGGATGTGAATGTACAGCTTATATCTAGGGATAATGTTATGTATGTTTTAACTGATGATTTATCTAAGATTAGCGGGAATAATTATTTTTTTAGATTTGTTATTAGCGTATACAAAAACTTAACTGGTGTTAATATGCCTCCTGTTGTTCAGGAAATTCCTTTTTTTATCTTAGGGGAAGGGAAGCATTTTAACTACAAAATTAATGCATATGATCCTGAAGGCAAGGATCTAAAATATTCCGCTGTTACTATGTTATTTGATATAGACCGAAATGGAGAAATAGAATTTTCAGTGAATAAGAATGATATTGGCAATTGGAATATACCGATAATGGTTGAAGATGCTGAAGGTGCTATTACAACAAAGTTCCTGAGTTTTAGGGTGGAAGGATGAAGCCAAAATTAATACTAATCATTTTGTTGATTTTATTAGTTCCTGTTGTTCAAGGCAATGGGGAATTTGAAAATTACCTAAAATTAGAAAATCCAACAATTAATGATTTTAATGATTTAAAGCCAGAGGATCAACATAAAGTTTATTCAGATAAAAATAATATTAGGAGATGCTCTGAATGCGATGATGCTTATTTTGGAGGCAAAAACTCAGGATTGAATATGCAAAGAAATCCTGAAGCTGCAAAAGTCTATATAAGCAATCTTGCTGGAATGGATGTGGATATATCCCCATCGTTAGGACAGGTAGCTGTTGTAGATGGGGTAGTTATTAATCCACCGGGATCCAGTTTGATAAAAAATTTAGCTGGTGTAAAGGCTGTTGCAAACAAAGAAGGGGGATTTACCTACATTAAATCCGGAAAAACGATTAAGGTTGTTGGAAATGAGGAAACAAATATTGAATTTAAAGATAATTCTGTTGTTACAGGTTCTGGAGCGAAGATTGACCTTTCTGATGTAACTTCAATAAAGATTGATGATAAAGAGAATACAATTATTTCAATTAATCAAAATAAGATTAAATTCGGAAAAGATGCAAAATTTGATTTAACTGGAAATAAATTATCTATGGGTAAAAATGTCGTTGGTCATATTAAAAAAGGAGATGATTGGGCAAATTTCAGGACATTTGACAGGACAGAAGCTGTTTTTGGAACTAATGGAAACTATGCTATGAATGGAAATTTCTTTTATAGTGGAAAGAACGAAATTGGAAGCATAACTGTTCCCACAATACTTGAAGCTTCTTTAAGGAAAAAAGAAATCGAGAAAGGGCTTAAGTTAATTGATGGAGAAAGAAATCCAATTTCATTGTGTGTTGGTGATTGTAAAGAATTTGAAACTTTTTTAGATAAAAACCAGGTTTTAATATCTGATAATCAAGTAAGAGTGAAGGCATTTGGAAGCGTTGATGTTTTTGACAAAGATGAGGAAATACTATCTCTAGTTGGTCAACATGAAAAAGCTGATTTTGTAATTGAAAGAGACCAAGATAACAAATTGTTTATAACACAAAAAAATACACCACCTATAACAGAAGAAACGTTTGAAGCTGAGGTTAAAACAAAACATGAAGAAAGGATTGATGATTTAACAAACCGTCGAGAAAATTTGCAGGAGGTTATTACAAAAGAAACTGACCCCCAAGCTAAAACAAAATTACAAAACCAAATAAAAGAAGTGGATAGGCTTATAAAAAGAGAACAAGATAAATATGACGCGGGAGACGCGTCTAAAAACATCGATTATGGTCTTATAAGTTATTCTAAAAAAGATACTTTGATTATAGGAAATATCGGAGCAAGACAATATGTGGGTGCTGATTATGAAAAAAGGGATTTTTATCCCATCACAACAGAACTTCATCAACTCAGTTACCAACATAGTACTTTAGGGGAAAAAGAGAAATATTTTACAATAATAACAGAAAGCAATGATCCTCAGTTCCAGACAAGAACAGAGGCTTATGAAGGCTATACAATAATGGATGTTACTGCTGGCGAAATGAAACTTACTGGTTCCCTAGGGGAGGATATCACTGGCAGAGGCAGAAATCTTAAAGGAAATGTTGACTATTATACACTAACCAAAACATTTACAACAGAAAAAAGAAATGAGATTGGGGTAAGTCTTATATTAAATCCTAGAGGCGCAATAGAAAGAACAACAACACTGGATTCCAGTGAGTTTGAAGCATTAAAAATAGGGAAGGTTACAATAACTCCTTCTATGTCTACTGCTGATTTAGATTTTACTAAAATTCCTTCTGCCCCCGTTACTCCGTCTGGTCGCATAGGAGCTCAAATAAAAGAAGAGGCTGCAAAGGAGCTGAGAGATATTTTTTCAAAAGCCTCATTTAAAAATCCAGAGGATATAGGCAAGGGCTTTAAAAGCTTGGGCTTGGGACCAGAACTTACTAATTCGTTAATAAAAAGAGCTCCTGAAATTATAAATAGAGTAATAACTGATCCAAAACTTGATGGTGGAATATATAGGATGAACATAGTACAATTCGGAATAGGCGGAGACAGTACACAAGTTATCATAACTTTTGAACCATCAAATAAAAAACCTTATATGACCATTTTAAGAGGATCTAATTATGGTGAGAATTATAAAATAGTTAGAGATAAATTAACAAGTGAAGACATCCCAGAACAAGCAAGAGCTGAGCTGAATAAGCAAAAAGAAGGGTTATTGAAATATCCATAGTTATTGCTTAACTATTTCAACAAGTTCAACAAGTGTTGTTGATCTATCAGAAAAGCCTGGTTTCTCACAGTTTGTTCCTGGAGTCCTAACTTTTACCTTTACCCCATCTCCAACATTTATTATTTCATCTAATTCATCTAAAGACATACCAAGCGTCATTCGTGTAATATGACCCTCTTCTGATTGTCCTGTTTTATACTCTATACCATCTGGTGTTTTTATTTTTATAAAATATCCTCCTTCAGGAGTTCTCCGTTCATTCATAATGGTGCCTTGAATTATTTTATGATAACTTCGATATCCATCACAATATTCTTTAACACCAGCAATACCTATAGCTGTAGTTGCTATTGCAAGACCACCATACACTACAAGACTTCTTAACGCTTTTCCCATTTTAACTGCTATTATTATGTAAGAACTACTATATAAATCTTTCTATTTTTAACCACTAGAAAGTAACTAAATTCATTTCTTAAACTTCCTCAAGAACCCCATAACTGCAAAGGCCTCTCTTTTTGTTAATAATGCCTTTCCCATGATTCGTTTCCAGACTTTTTTTTGAGTAGCTTTTTTCCCTTTTGTGGAGAAATCCATTTTATTCAGTGTTTTATTTATGTATTCTGAAATAATGTCTTTGTCTTTTTTTGTTGCGAAATTAATGTGTGAATTTGATTTTTCATTGTTGAGTTTTTTGAATATTTCATACAGCATTATGGCAGCAGAATGGCTTACATTTAGTGTAGGGTATTTTTTTGATGATGGGATTGTAACGAGAATGTCACATAAATCTATTTCATTGTTTTTTAATCCAATTGTTTCCCTTCCAATTAGCAATCCAATTTTTTTATTTTTATTTATTTTTATTAATTTATTGGCTAATTGCTCTATGCTTATTGGATTTCTTGGTATATTGTAATCAGTGCCTAAAATGGCAGTTGTTCCAATCAAATAATCAAATTTTTTTATATAAGAAAATGGCTTTATTTTTGTTTTTGCAAGAACACTTTGAGCGTGTTTTGCAACTTTACGTGCTTTTTTACCTATCTTGCATTTAGGATTAATCAAAACAAGGTTTTTAAAATCAAAGTTTTTCATTGCTCTTGCTACAGAGCCTAGGTTTTCCTGTTTTCGCGGTTCTAATAATAATACTTCAATCATTGTTTATTTGATAAAAGCAAATCCTATGTTAGTTAGGACTACAATTAGGAAAAACATGCTTATATAATACCAAATCTTGTCTCCTTTTTTTTCGTCAAAGAACCTATGGAGAACTAACTGGAGCATTCTGCCACCATCTAAAGGTCCTATGGGAACAAGATTAAACAAGCCAATGCCCAGGTTAAGTATTATTAACCAGCTGAATAATCCAGCAATCCATACTATTGCAGCAGGAATAAAATTCCCATATTTTTCTTTAAAAGAATCTTTTATTCCAGCTTCTTGCTGAACATATACTCCGAGATAACTGGATTCTTCTTTTTCAGGATTCTTTGCAAGGATTATGTTATAAGTATCTTTATCTGTCTTTAGTTTTACTGTGGTTCCAGGAGATTTATCTGATAATATGCCTGAGAATTCATCTAATGTAGTTATTTCTGTTTCGTCTATGCCTATTACAATTTCTCCTTCTTCAATCCCTGCTTTTTTAGCAGGATAGTCACCTTCAATAAAACCTGTTATTTTTACCCCTTGGTATTCTGCCATACTATCAACAATTGGAGAAATAGTAAAAACAGACAACCCCAGAACTATGAAAGCCAAAATTATATTTGCAAACGGTCCTGCTGCAAAAACACTAAGCTGCTGCTTGTGAGGCCTTTTTCTTAGTACTTTTTCATCTGGCTCAACAAAAGCTGCAGGAATTATTGGTATTAAAATTGCAAGGAATGCAAAACCACTGGATTTTACTTTTATATCATGCACTCTAGCCACTATTCCATGTCCAAATTCATGGACTAAAGCAATGATGAAAATTGAGATAATCCAATGAAAGAATGGCACATAGAAAACCCCTTTGGCTTTAAAAGGCAAAACAAGACCAACTCCTGGCGCTGCTTCAGGTGTTATGAATAAAGTGTAAATGTTTTGTATAAGGGTAATGGCTAGAAATATCATTCCAAGAAATCCAATGGCAATCCCAAAATAACCAAGAAATTTTAAGGTTTTATTGAACTTCTTTGCGAAATTGTCCATAAAATTTAAACCAAATCTTGTCTTATACATAGAGAAATAGAGTAAAGGAAAAAATCCCTGCGTCTCTAATTTTTTTCTTTTCAAATATACATATATCGATAGAAGAATTAAAAAAATAATGGCGGAAATTGATTGGAAATCTAAAGGCATTTTATTTGTTTCAAATACTCCTTTCCTTGTAATTATAGAGAAATGCGTTGATTAGATGAAATTTGAACGCATTTCTAATCTCGTGAAATGCAGATAATAATTAAACTAATTAGCGCATTTCACGATATTTGAATTTATGCCCCAATACTTATAGAGAATTTGGAACATTAAAAATCTTAACAATATTATGGTGGAATTCGAGATTTTTACTTTTTCCTTACAGACCTGAACTTGTGGCTATTGCATCTTCTGCATTTTATTTTTTCCTGTATTATTTTCATATTATTGGCCCTAATTTTAGTGCTGCATTTCTTGCAGATAAATATATTGCGAAATTTTCTTGCTTCTGCTTCCGGGAATTTTACCATTTTTTTATCCTTTAACTTGCTTCATTACCTTATCACTCAATATAATCCAATACAAAACATTTGCCCCTTCAGTAACCTCTCCCTTTAATTCTTCAGGAATCTTTAAGTCAAATGTTTCATATGTTTCTGAGTCCATCACATTGGCAGTATCTTCTTTTATTGACAAAACCTGCGCTGTTTTTTTTTCAACAATTGGAACTTCTATGTTATCATGGCCAGGCATCACAATAACCCTTTTTTTGCTATCCACAAGGCCAACTGCCGTCATTCTTACTTTTGCATGTCCGTGTTTTCCCGGTCTTGAAACCTGGGTATCAGTTACTTTACAGGCAGCGCCTTCTAAAATAACATAGTTTCCTTTCTGCAAGCTGCCTACACTTGATATTTTTGTCGCCATGCTTGAAAACCTCTGTTTGCTCGAAAACCCTCTTCGTTGATTTTCGGCGTAGACTTTGTGTATTTCGGCACCAATTCCGCTGGTAGATTCACCTTCTTTATTAGAAAATTAGACAGGATATTTATAAAAGTTGTGCTTAGCTTTTTGATGCAAGCTTAATGTCTCTTGCTTTAACTGTTTTTCTTCCAGCATGGCTTGCAAGCTGTATTGCTTTTTGAGATATTTCTTCTGCTAGATTTTCTACAACACCTTTTAAAGCAACCTTTGCCTTATCTGAGACTCTGTCTGCTCCAGCCTGCTTGAGTATTTTTTCCATTGCTGCCAAAGGAAGTAGTCTTGTAGCCATTTTACCGTCAAATTATATTTTATTGAGGAAGTTGGGTTGTATTTAAATGTTTTGCATGTTAGAATAATATTGTGCTATCACGTTTTTAGTTAACGCTTTTATCCCTATTTGTGGTAGTCGTAAAGAATAACAACATGGGACTCAAATACAGTCATTTGCTTTGTAAATGCCCTATTCCGAAAGGAAATTTTCACACTCAGTATGGAAATTCCCTCTCCAGTCACTTTTCGTCCATGTTATTCTTTACTCCATGGAAAGTGTTAACCAGTTTCGTGATGTTAACCAGTTTCGGGATAACAGACATGTTAGAATAATATAAACCTTTTTCTTGCTTTTTGCCTTACTAGTGTTTTAATCCTTTCTTCCATTTCATTGCTGTTTTCAAACTGCTTTTCTTTTTCTCTGAACTCTTTTGTATGGTGATAAGAGCGTCCGTTTTTGCTATGGAATTTATGCTTTTTATGCAATATCTCATGATACATTACATAATCTAATACATCCATGTCAGCTTGAAGAATCTTGCTTATGGATATTGCGTCAGAACCATATTCATATGTTCCTAAGCGCCTTATTGAATCATGCCATTCCAGGTTTGGTTTTTCTATTAAGCCAAAAAAATAATTTTCATTAATTCTGTTAAAAGAATCTTCTAATACTGGATCGGTCTTTGTTTTTGGAACAGCAATATGTATCTTTTTCATAAAGCTGTTATAGAGGTCAATATTGAATGTATTTTTCTTTTCTTTGAATATTTTTAGCAACAATCCTTGCAGAAGGCCTATTTGTATTTCTCTAGAAACACGCTTCCATTTTTTGCTTAAATTAAACTCGAAAAAGTTTTTCCTATATTTCACATTCGCATTATAGGGTTTGAATCTATCTGTGTACTTTATGCTGAAATTGTAATCTTTTATATTTTTATCTGGAAACAAATCTTCAAAGGCATCAGTTATTATTGGCATTATTTTAAATAAATAATATTGGATATATAAAGCTTTATTAAACTGGAATATGGATATTCTTTTTTGTTTATAAAATTTTTATCCTTTTTCTAAATATTTATAAATAATAATAATCGATTAATAGTTAATGTCAATTTTTGATGTAAACAAACTTTCAGATCAAGAGAGACTCCTATTATTTTATTGGTCTGAAGTTAATAAATATATCGGGCGAGATATTAGCACTATTTGGACAGAAAAGGTTCAGAGAGATTTCTTTAATATGCGAACTAGTGCAAAAAGAATTGAATTCTTACTTAAGCATTTGTGTGATAATCATTACATTGATAAGAGTAAATTCGCGAATGAGCTTATGCATATTGAGTTGCTAATTAGTCATTTGAGTAAAATTAAACCTAAGCGTAAATGGATTAGGAAGATATATTCTGATTTAGAATTAATTATTGCAGATGTTGGTTCTAGCATAAAGGAAACAGCACAAACTACTAAGAAATTTGGTACAGGTATTAGCAGAAGAACTTTTCTTAAGCAAGCTACTGCTGCAGGAGTTATTGCTGCGAGTCCTTTTGGTGGTGCTAAGGCATCTGGAAGATTTTTTACTGGTAGAGAATGGATTAATAAATTGAACAGTATTGGGCTAAGATCTATTAAAAGTCCCTGGTTGTCGAATAATCCTAAGGCTCCTACTATCATCATGCTTGAAGATGTGCATGGCAGTCCTCAAGAGGAATGGGATCAAATACGATTATTATATACAAAAGCTAATGTTGTTTTATTTGGTGTTGAAGGTTGGGCTGGTCACGAAATCGATAGAAGCAGGGGTAGAAGGGTCTTGAATGCGGAAGTAGAACTAGTCAAAATACTTTTAAAATATGAAAGAAAAGGTTCTTTTCAGGTCATAGGCCTTGAAGATGTGAATCTTCAATTTGTTTCCTTAGAAAGACATTTTGCGGTGTATTCTTATTTTATTAATGTAGCAAGAGATCAGTTAGTTGAAGTTGGATTTTCTGTTAGACAATTTCAGAAATTTTTTGATCTAATAGCGGTTATTATTGATGAAAAGTCCATGAAAGAAGATAATCATTTGAAGGTTAAGAGTAATAGGGATTTTAGTAAACTTATAAGGTGGGTCGAGAGACAAGTTTCGTATCCACGAATTCAAGATATGCTAAAAAAAATAGGAAACTATTTAATGAACCTGATAGAATCTATATGGGAATTATATGGAATATATCCTCCTTCTTATTCTGACTATATCAGATTGTCCAATATGGTTATTAAAAAGCATTCAAAAATTGTAAAATCTTTTTCTAAAATAAATGATTTAGCAAAAATACGGGCACTTATAGAAAATGACCCTATTTGGGTTGGAGCTAGGAATGAATTTGCGGCTGAAAAATTTATAAATGAGATGAGAAAAAGAAAAGCCAATGTGGCAGGAGTTGTTTTTGGTAAAACTCATCTTGATGGTTTGAGAAGTTCAATATGGAATAAGACCAATGGAAATATTAATATCCTAGTTATCTAGATTTTTTGTGGTCTTTGGAAAGGATCATATGGAAGGTTTAATTAAAGAATTTCTAAGTCTAACAGGCAATAAAATAAACATTATTGTAATATAGATGTTAATTTGTTTGAATAAGTGTTTTTAGCTAAATTATTTTACCTCATACCTTAATATAGCGGCTACTTTCCCAATATCTTTTAACTGGATGCCTTCCCTGGTTTCTATGGAAATTATTTTCACATCTGTTCCCATGAGGTTTGCTTGTTTTTCAAATTCCTCAATTTTTTTGTCTTCCAATTCTTCTGATATCAACAATGTTTCAACAGCACCCATTTTTAGGTTTTTCATTACTTCTTCCGTACCGTAAGAAACTATTCCTGGCTTTGTCGATAATAATTCAAAAAATCTGTTAACAATCTTTTTTTCTTCTATTACATCCTCTTCTGCAAGCACATCCTGGCTTTTTTCTAATAATTCCTGCAATCCAAATTCTCCAGTATAAGATAAATCCTTTATAGCAAGGATTTTATTTTTTACATCTGCAGTTATATAACCAGAATCTATAAAATCATATTTGGTAGGGCCTGGACCACCAACAATTATACCTTTCAAGTTTTTGTCTTTGAGGAATTTTTCTTTTAGGTATTCGGCTACTTTCTTGAAATGATCTTTTTTTGCGCCTTCTCTTAGACGCTCGAATCTGGCTGAAGAATTGTGGACAAAAATTCCATTTGCTATGAAATTTTGATTTTTTACAGAAATATCTATCATGTCTACTTTTTTGCTAGTTACTTCAATTTTTGTTATTTGAACTGGAAGAATTGGATAGTTATAGATATCTTCTAATTGCTTAAATAGTTTTTTGTCTTTTATGCATGATAAAATTGATTTTTTGAAAGTTTGTTTACTCATCATTCTTTCATTTCTAAAGAAACTGTTTACTTTAGGAAATAACTCTAAATTGTAACCCGCTTTTTCTATTATCTTTCTGATTTTTTTACCTGGAATTATTATTTGCCTTACATAGCTAGTATCAGATTTATTCTTTAGAACTAGGTCAAGAATAGAAGATTTTCTAGAGGAAGTAAACCCAATGCATTTTTTAAATTGTTTTAAAGATTCTTTTTCAGTTATTGATAGAGTAAATCTATGATTATCTGAATATGGATTTTTTCTATTATCATATTCACAAAAAGAAGAAATGATGCCAAATCTCAATAAGACCATTTGCATTTGCTGAATTATTAATTTATTATTAATTCCTATACCAATCCCCCTTTCAAGATTCGCATAACCTTCAGCATCGAATAAACCTTTGAGAAATGAAGCAACAATTTTGTTTCTAGATTTCAAAATTTTTCCCGGTATTTTTGAATTCAATGCCTTTTTAATTTCTGGAAATTCATTTGAGATAAGCCTTACTAGAGGTCTACTGGTGAATCTTGTCTGATGATAATTTTTACTTTTTCTGAACCTATAACTAGAGCTTAAATTAAAAAATTTATCAAAATTGTTTTTATAATCTAAGCAAACTTGCTTATCCTGTTCGAAGAGTGTTATTCTGTCAGTTTCTGCTGAGCCATCACCCATAAAATAGCCAAGAAATTGAGCAAAATCTTCATTAACTTCTTTAGGAAGTTCAATATTCTTATATAAGTAAGGTTCACAAAATTTATGTAAAAACTCTTCATAGTTTAAATTTAAAGAATTACATAATTTTTCTAATAATTTCCCATTAATATTTCTTTTGCCTAATTCAATAACAGATATCGCTGTTTGAGTTACTCCAAGCATTTTTGCAAACTGCTTTTGATGCAATTTTTTCTTCAATCTTTCCTTTTTTATTATTTCCTTTCCTTTTTTATTAATTTTAAATGAATTGTAGTATCTTAAGGAATTCAGATTTTGTGTCTGCCCACCTATGTTTATTTTTTCTGGCATAATTAAGGAATCTCCTTCTTTTAATTCTTCAGCAGCTTTTTCAATAATCCCATTATCACTAACTACAAAAAACACGTGGTCTTTCGAAGCTTCTATTTCCAGACGAGGATTTTTAGTAACAATTTTATGAATCTGATTCTTCTTTATACTCCACTTATTTGTTATGTTTGAATTCCTAATTGAGTGATTGTTTGTAATCATACTCTTGACTATGTGGGGATTATGAACATTCTCAATTCTAGGAAGAGAACCATCAGATAATTGAACTAAAGAATTAGATAAAATACATTGCCCTCCGGCACGTGTCTTTCCAGGAACTTCAGAATGGGTCTTTAGCAATGGTATTATTATTTTGCCTTTTAAGTATGCAATAATTGCATCTCTTCTGTCAACAATAACAAGGCCATATACTTCTTTGGTATCAAGCATATCTCTTAACAGGTCTAATACAAATTCCTTATCACATCTATAGATGCGAGTTTTTAACGGAATAGGGGGCTCAACACTCCAGACTTTGAAATCCTGCTGGCCTTCACGCTCTGCAACATTTCCTGAGAAAACAGCCAAGCCATTTTCAGGGGTTCTTTTGTATAACCTTAAGTGTTGAGTCATTTTTTCCAGAGCATCTATAACATTTTTCCTTGTAGAAGCTGATTTTATGTTTGTTGCAGTGCCCTTTTCCTGATCAAGATGATTTATTATCTTTGTCATCTCATAGCCTTGGGGGATATAAACAGAAACTAGCTCTGTATGACGGCCTCTATGTGTTTCTAGTTCTTTAATGAGTTTCTTCAATTGGTGTTTTTGTTTTTCAGTTATTGACATTTTAACCACTTGGTTTTTAGAGGTATAACTAACTAAATTAAGAATAAGTCATTCTGTTGTTTTGTTTTTGCTTATATTAATCATATTTCATTAAGAAACAAGGTTGTTTATAAATATTTTTATTAGCGGGGTATTAAATTGATTTTTTTGTTTCTTTTGTTTTAATTGTTATAAATGTCAGAATTTTCCATCCAGTTTCAGACTAGTGGCATACACTTCATGTGCCAAAATTCAGAAAATTCTGAGCATGCTCAAAAACCACTGTGCACTGTTGCGTTAAGCAATATGTCACCAGCCTGTGACCGGTGGTTTTTGACATAACAAAAGGTTTATAAATAATTCACATTATACTAGTGGTATTAAATGGTTAAAAAATCCAATAAGAAAAGTAATGTACAGAAAGAAAAGACAGCTAATCCTATTGTTGCACAGGAGAAAGCAACTTTTGAAAAACTACCCAAGGATGTTCAGGAGAAATTAAAAACTATAAAGACAAAACTGGATAAATTTCAGAAAAAAGTTCTTGAGAAATTTGATAAGTATATTGCGGGAATTACATTACTGCCTCCGCCAAAGCCAGAAGATCAGAAGCAGCAACAATCACCACCACAGCAACTTCAACAACCGCAGCAGCCACAACAGCCTATTGATAAAGATAAGATAAATGTTTTGGTATTAGTTGATGATTCTGACAGCAGAAAGATGTCTAAATTTGAGTTAAAAGATAAGTTGGGCGCTATTATAGGGAATATTGCGCAGGAAATTGATAAGAATTTAGCGCCGCAAACTGTTATTTTATCTGAATTGTGGCAGAACTGTTATGATGCAAAACATGAGTTATTGCAGTTGATAGCTATGTCTGCTCCAGTATTTGACAAAGGAATGCTTGCTGCAGTAAAAATAGCAGAAGTTCATAAGACTATGGTTCTTAAGAAATTTGAAAAATATATTGTGAGTTATGTTCTGGCTGGAAGTTTAGTTCAGGGAAGGGCAACTCCTACATCTGATATTGATGTGTGGATAGTTATTGATGATACTGATGTTAAAAAGATGACAAGGGCAGAGCTGAAAGACAAGTTAAGAGCCATTATAATCGGGATGGGAATAGAGGCTGGTGAGTTAACAGGAATAAAAAATAAGATCAATATTCAAATTTATATTCTAACCGATTTCTGGGACAGCTTAAGGGAAGCAAACCCAATTATATTTACTCTGCTTAGAGATGGAGTTCCTTTTTATGATAGGGGCATATTTATGCCTTGGAAGCAGTTGCTTAAGATGGGCAAGATTAAGCCAAGCGCTGAGGCTATTGACATGTTTATGGGTTCTGGAGAGCAGATGCTGAAAAGAGTAGAGTTAAAACTTAAAGACATGGGTATGGAAGATATTTACTATGCTATTCTTACACCATCACAAGCCGCTTTAATGCTGCACGGTATTCCACCTCCCGCTCCTAAGGAAACTGCGTTGTTAATGAAAGAAGTCTTTGTGCAGAAAGAAAGATTGCTTGAGGAAAAATATGTAAAAACTTTGGAAAAAGTAATAGAAACAAGAAAAGCAATTGAGCATGGAGAAAAGAAAGAGATGACAGGCAAAGAAATAGATGAGCTTTTGAATGAAAGCAACAAATACCTAAAAAGGATAAAAAGGCTGTTTACACAGATAGAAAAAATAAAAGAAGAAGATGATATGATCAAGGTTTATGAAACTATAGTTACTATAATAAGGGATGTGTTGAAGCTGGAAGGTATAGAAAAAGTAGAGGATGAAGAGGTTGTTAAAACCTTTGAAGATGAGATGATAAGCCAGGGAAAAATACCGGTAAAGTTTTTGAGGATCCTTAACGAGATATTGAAGGCAAAGAAAGATTATGAGGATAAAAAACTGACAAAGGTAGAGGTTGAGAAAGTACAAAAAGATTCTAATGAATTGATTAAGTTTTTGGTTGAGTATATGCAGAGAAAAAGGGGGAGAGAAATAGAAAGAACAAAGATAAGGGTAAAACACGGCAAGAGATATGGAGAAGTAATTTTGCTGGATAAGATTGCTTTTATAATACATGATATTGATCATGAAGAAAAGGAAATAAGCAAGGCAAAAATAAAAGAAGACGGCAGCTTAGGAACAACGCAGAAAAGTTCTCTTGCAGAATTAGAAAAAGCATTGACAAAAGCAGAAATACCTCCCAAGGTTTTCATCAAAGAGCCAATATTTGAAAACCTTAAGGATATTTTTGGCAAGGATGTTGAGATTCTGGTTAATTATTAGGTTATTTTTATTAATTAATTCTACAATAAAAAAAATAATTCCTATAAAAAAATCCAATAATAATAAAAAATAATCCAATAAAAATATAAAATAAAAAACCCATAAAAAAATAAAATCATAAAAACAATGAATAATAATTTAAATTTTAATAATAATAAAATAAATAAAATTGATTAAAAAATTAATTTATAGTGGCGGAACTAAATAATTGAGCAAATTATTCCGCCACTATGTTCGAGAACACAAACTATTTTAATCAATTATTTGTGTTCTCCGCTATAGCTTCTTAAAAATATATAATGTTAAGGTTGTTTTCTATTTTTTGAAAAGCAATAACTTTATAAATTCCGAAACTATCTTAATTACAAAATGAAGTCCGGAATTCAAGTTGCGGATGCGATGACAATAAATCCTGTTTCTATACAGTCCGATGTAACTTTAACTGAGTGCGCTAAAATAATGTCGGGCAAGCATGTTGGCGCTGTTGTTGTTAAGGATGAAGGTTATTCAATTGGGATTTTAACAGAGCAAGATATTGTTAGAAGGGCTGTGGCTGCTGGTATGGATATGAATAAAGAGAAAGTAAAAAATTTCATGGAAACAAAATTAATTACTGTAACTCCCAATGCCGATATCTATGATGCTTTAATAAAAATGAGGGATAATAATATAAGGCATTTACCTGTTGTTGAAAATGATGAAATGGTGGGGTTATTAACAATAAAAGACATTCTTAAGATAGAGCCTCAGCTTTTTGAATTGATTGTAGAAAAGTTTGAGTTAAGGGAGGAGAGCAGGAAACTGATAAATACTGTAGTGCCTACAGAAGGCCTTTGTCAAACATGCGGTGTGTATTCTAAAAATGTGAAAGAAGTTCGGGGAAGTGTTGTTTGCGGTAGGTGCGCTAAAGAACAGATGATGTTGGTTTAATAGTATAGTGGAAATGGCAAATTTTCGTACATGATGGGAAAATTATAAACAGTGGGAAGTTCCTCTTTGGAATTTCCGAGCTTTGCCTTCGGCAAAGTTTTCCGTCACCCACTAAAGTGGGTTTAGTTTGCCATTTCGAATATGCTTGGAAATCAAAGATTTCCGGCATCCCGAAAATCTCGTAGATTTTCCGGGATAGCAACTGCGAATATATATTTGATTATTTAGCACAGTTGCTATAGAAACATTTAAATATATTCTATACGAGATTTTCCTTATGAACCCCTTACCTTTTGTGCATAAAGTTACTAGTACTCCCGCAGATGTTGCCTATGTGCAATACAAGGGTGTTTGGGATATGCAGGACCTGTATGAGTTTGTAGCTTCTTTTTTTAGCAAGAGTAAATTCAAGTTTTATGAGAAAAAATATATACATAAACGTCCTGGGCCTTTTGGTCCTGAAACATATCATGTGTGGGAAGCTAGAAAAGATGAAGAAGAATATTATAGGACTTTAATTGATTTATTTTTGCATACATACGACACCCAAGATATTGAAGTTACAATGAAGGACGGCACCAAAAAAACTTTTACAAAAGGAAGATTGTGGATACAGATTAAAGGAACAATACAGCTCGATTATGAAAAGAGATGGGAAGAAAAAGCTTTCTATGCCAATTTAAGGAATTTTTACCACAAGTATGTTATATGGAAGAAGATAGAGGCCATATGGTGGGATAAAATGCATTATACTCTTTTCTTGAGATTACATTCATTAATCAAAGAAAGGTTAAAGATGGAAGCTGATGCATATGAGCACAGATACTTCCATAAGGTAAGGTAAAACACATGAAAATGCGAAGCATTTTCTGTGAACTGAGAAATTCCAAAAGGAATTTTTTGTTTCCCAGAAACTCTTTGAGTTTCTGAGGATGCCAAAATTCGTGAGGTGAATTTTTAGCATGTCAGAACTAAGGTTAACTGTCGATCATTTAAGGCTTAATTATACTGGACCTTTTGATGCTAATGCACTATATAGGCATATAACTAGTTTTACAAAAGAAAGAGGTTTTGATTTATGGATACATAAAGAATTTGAGCATGATACAAAGACAGGAAAGCATATAGAATGGCAGATAAAACCATGGAAACAAATATCGGATAATTTAAGGTATTTTGTCAAGGTACGGATTTTAATTTATAATTATAAGAAGGTTGATGCGATTGTCAATAAAAAGAAAACCAAGATTGGGAATGGGAAGATTGTTATATATTTAGATGGTTATGCAGAGCTGGACCAACATAACCGTTGGGAATATGTTCCTGCCTTTAAGTTTTTAAGCTCGATTTACCACAGTTTTGTTTATAAGGCTTATACAGAAAGATTTGAACAGAGATTAACATACGATGTGAATCATTTATACCATACCATAGAGCAATTCTTTAATATGTATAAGCATTACAAGGTTGTATCAGCGGCTCCACATATTTGAATTCATACTTAAAATGGTTGAGAAAAAACAAATAGTGCTTGATTTGATGCTAAAATATAATGGACCTTTATCTGTAGAGGATTTCTATAAAGAGGTTGCTAAGTGGATGGATGAGAAAGGTATGCAGAAGGAGATAAAGAGGAAGTCAGAGGAGGTTACTTCAAAAGGAAGGGGGATAGAATGGGTAATTGAAGCCTGGAAAAATCCGACACATGAACTAAAGCAAATGGTAAGAATGAGGACTTTATTTAAAGATGTGAAAGAGGAAAGAGTAAAAAGAAAAGGGCGCAATATAAGAATAAACAGCGGCAACGTTCTTATAAATATAGATGGGTGGATTGAGAGTGAGCTTGCTGAAAGATGGACAATACAACCTTTTTATACATTACTTAGGACTTTTATAGATAAGTATTTCTGGGGAATAGGCCAAACTGAGACAGAAAGACATGAAGGACCAGTCATTGATTACTGTTACGACCTTCATAAAAGGCTCAAGGCTTTTTTCGAATTGTATAAGATGAAGGTTAAATAATTAGCAATATTTAAAAATAGCTTTCTTTTCTATTTCAATGCCAGGCAATTGCGAGGGTAGTCATTAAGTTAATTCTTGGTGAACCTCAGAGCGAAGCCTGGTCAATTGTGCATATCAAAAGGGATAGCGCAGACTTCACGCGCAGGACTTAAGCTGTAATGTGGCACTTCTTTGTACAGAAGATATCCTGTCACTTAGTGTGTCCGAGTGATTTTTTGGAAATTTTTTCAAAAATCCGGAAAGGTTCGAATCCCTCCCCTCGCATTTTTCTTATTTTTAAACTACTCAGACATACTTTAGATGATCCACTTAGTGAAGAATGTGCATATTTGGTGGGTAAAATAATGGCAGACGGCAATCTAGATTATAATTTCACATTATGGGAAGCTTTATATAGCGATAATCTAAATTAAAGTCATGGCAGCATCTCAGCTAATTTTGTGGAAGCCATTATATCAAACAACTGTTATAATGTTCGTTCTTGTTCTGATATTTGCGGTTATTTTTCCACCGGCTTCGGCAGTTTTGCTCTTTGCAATCATATCGTTGTGGAGCAGGATTCCGTGCATGATGTCGTGGTTCACTAAAGATATGGATCTTATAGATTTTTTTACAGTAATATTAGCAGTACACGTTGGTGGACTTTTTGCAGGTACATTTGGCTGGGTCATGATGGTTTTTTCACGATTTTTTGGACCGACAGAAGATATGGATTATACTATTAAAGATGCATTTGCTTTCTTTTTTGGCGGTCTACTAACTCCTGTTTTTTATGCGCTGACTAATCAAAATTTGCTCATCACTATGTACCTGTTCACACTGATTGGAAGGTATGGTGTCTACTTATTAGAAGATTTCATATTCACTCCTGGCCTTATTTGGCGTGACCTTGGGCTGATACTTGCAGGTGTTCCTCTTGCTTATTTTACGAACACAATTCTGGTATCCTTGTTTGGGGAATCATTAGACCGGCTATTTGAGACTGGTCTACGCATAAACTTTGGTTTGTTGTTTTTTGTGACTGCAGGATTAGTGGGATTCTTTGTGTTATCCCGGGTAATTGAACGGGGGGAGAGGGACACTAAGAGCAGCATTAAAAAACACTCACATTATCAGGCGTCAATCTATGTAGACCCCCTTGATACCGTTATGGATTATTTTGATATATTTGCTGTGTCAGAGATTATTACTGGAAGTTTCTCGAATTTTAAGCTAAAGATTTTCTTATCCACTTTTTTTTTAATGTCAATTTTTTTTCTGTACAAGGATTTTACGTTTAGGTGGTACCAAATAATATTCCTCATTGTTGTCTTGTATATTTTTATTTCCGGGTTGATATGGGTGGTATTCTATCTCATGGGCGATAGGGAATCACGAAGTCATCCGAAATAAGAAGTTAAGTAAGATTAAGTGACAAAGCTTAGAAGGCGCAAAGGCTTTCTTTGGGTTGTGGTCTATCATCACAACACATAGCACTTTACTTAACTATTTAATAGCAATTTTTAAAAACAAAACAGAATTGCTCTTAATTCAGCGGAAATTGGGTTTTATACCCCACAGCTTCGCTGTGGACATTTATACCAATTTCGAGAGTAAAAATTCCAAATGCCCCGCAGTTTGTTGCGGTTGAGATTTTTACTAACGCCCCCGTGGCTTAGTGGCATAGCGCCAGATTGTAAGGTTTCTTACAGTCCGCTAAACCTTGGTAACTAAGCTGAAGAGGTGGAGGTCCCGAGTTCAATTATCTGAAAAGGAAACTTTCAGTTTGAAAGTCTCGGCGGGGGCTTACTATTAAAAATGGCAAAAAAATTTCTAATCAATACAGGAGGAAATAAGTTTTTAATTAAAGATACTGCTAAAGATTTCCATACTAAATTTGGATTTTTCAAGAAAGGAGATTTCAAATCAAAAGGAAAAATCAAAACAAATACTGGAAAGGAGTTTTCTGTTTTTGATGCTGGCTTTATTGATTTGCATAGGAAAATAAAAAGAGATGCCCAGATAATTCCTCTGAAAGATATTGGGTTAATTGTTTCTGAGACTGGTGTTAATCCTAAGAGTAAGGTTGTAGATGCAGGTTCTGGCTCAGGAGCTTTAGCTTGTTTTCTTGCAAATATTGTCAAGGAAGTTGTTACATATGAAATAAGAGAAGATTTTATCAAAATTGTGGAATACAATATCAAATTTCTTGGATTAAAAAATGTAAAAATAAAAAATAAGAATATCTATGAAGGGATTGATGAGAAGAATGTTGATTTAGTTGCTTTAGATCTTCCTGAGCCGTGGAGAGCTTTAAGTTCTGTTAAGAAAGCATTGAAAGTTGGAGGTTTTTTAGTTAGTTACAGCCCATCAATTCCTCAGGTAATGGATTTTGTTGATAAAGTTAGGAAAAATAAAAATTTTGCTTACATTAAAACTTCTGAGATAATTGAAAGGGAATGGGAAGTTGAGGGGAGGAAAGTAAGGCCTAGGAGCCAGGCTATTGGGCATAGTGGGTTTTTGAGTTTTGTTAGGAGGATTTGAGTCAATAATAAAAAGATCATTAAAAAAGAAAAACAATAATTCAATAAAATCAAACAATGAAAAATAAAATAATAAAAAAATTTTAATAAAAATAATAAAATAAAAAAATGATATTTGAGCAGATTGCTGTTGGGCAGATGCAGAACTTTTCCTATCTTATTGGAGATGAAGAAAGTAAGGAAGCTGCAGTAGTTGATCCTGCATGGGAAAATGATAAGATTTTAAGTATTGCAAAGAAACATGATTTAGATATTAAGATGATTTTAGTTACTCATACTGATTATGACCATATTAGCGGAGTTAAGGATATGGTAAATGCTACTGATGCAACTGTATATGCGCATAAAGAAGGTGAAGAAGGTATTAAGAATCTTGGAATTAGTAAAATTCAAGCAATTGATGAAGGCTCTGAAATTGATATTGGAAAATTAAAAGTTAAGGTGCTTTATACACCGGGACATAATCCAACCCAGTGTTGTTTTTTATTAGATAATAAGCTTATAACAGGAGATACTTTATTTGTGGAAGGATGCGGCAGAGTAGACATGCCTGGGGGAGATATAAAAAAGCAATGGGAAAGCCTGCAGAGGCTAAAGAAGCTGGATGAGAACATAGGAGTTTATCCAGGCCATGATTATGGCAGTATGCCTAATTCTACAATAAAGCATGAAAAAGAAAATAATCCTTATATGAGATGCGATAGCTTTGAAGAGTTTAGCACTATAAGGTAATTGTTTTTGTGGTTTTAAAGCGAAAGGTTTATATTTAATCAAATAAAAATTTAAAATATGATATGGAGATTATTGTTACTCTTGTTTGACCCTTCTCATAAGAGATCAAGTGAAATGACTATCGAGGAGCTTGTCGATAGCATAAATGTGAATAGAAAAAGAAGAGACCTGATTCTTGAGAGATCCGGTGTCTCTTATCAGGAAGCTTGGATTAAAGCTGCTAAGAAACTTCTTTATGATAAAGATGGTAATCCCGATTTAGATAGACTGGACGATCCACTTGTGCAACAACAAATGGTAGAAATAATGCACGAGCATATGATTGATGAAGCGGCTGAATTCTTTAACCTTAAAGGGAAAGATGTAGATAGACTAAAAGAAGGAGACTTAATGAAAGGGGATATGCTGGCTAATGCTTATGCGGATGTTACTCAAGCCAAGCTTTCAGAGATTGTTACTGCTGCTGGTTCTGATTACACCTTAGATGTGCACACTGCACAAGGTAATGAACTTAAAAAAGCTATGAAACAAAGGCTTACAGAAGCAGTCTATGCTCCAGTAAAGAGGATTCATGCAAGAGGTGTTTTAGAGCATGTAGAGGCACCCTATTTGGCTCATCATGCTATGACTGAAACGGATGTAGCGGAAGTTCTTGAAAGATGGTTTGGTCAGAATAAACGCTTAGCCCCAAAGGATTTCAAAAACAAAGCTTACCTTAGAGCTGAATTCAGACCTTATAGACAACAGGAACGTACAGAAAAACCTAAGAAGGTTCAGTATAAACCAAAATAGTTCTTCATTAGATTTTTAAGCATAAATCTTCGAAAATTAAGAAAATTTCCGAAAGCTTTATATACTAGTTTTACCACTTTTTAATGGTTACACTATTACTACATTGGGTGGAAAATGGGTTTAACATCTAGGATGAGTCTTGGAACTATGAATGTTCATACTGACCATTTTTTTGGTCCAAGTACTGACAAGTACATAATTTCAAGAGGTTCTCCTGGTAAATTTGATCCTGGACCTGCTCCTTCTTTTTGGTTTAAGAACTTATGCAGTGCGAATACCCGGGAAGCATTAATGTCTAATTCATTGACAGTATATGCTACTAATGATAATCATAAGTTCAGGATTGTAACTTCTGGTGGTCAATATGAGGTTGGAAGAGGAGATATTGGACCTTGCCCTCAGGTGGAATATCTTTCAAGGAATTTTTTAAGATGGAAAGCTGCAGGAGAAAGTCCAGAAAATGCTATAGCATATTCTAAGTCCCGTAAGTTCAAGGAATTTGTTGTTGCACGCCATGAAAGACCAGCAAGTTCTATTGCAGACTCTAATGTTGGAAAATATGTTACTGATGTATATTATGATGGCCCTATTAATGAATTTGGAATAAACTTATCAAGAGCTGCAACATTAAGACAGCAAAGGGGTATCTATGAAGCAAGCACTGTGGGGAAAGAATTGGCTTCTCTAAAATGGAGGGGAGAAGAAATCAGATATTTTGGCGTGACATCAAAAAAATGGGCTGTTTATTCTATTGGCAGGCTTAAAAATGGCAGTATTGGGCTTTTCATTGGCAGGGATTCTATTCAACAGCTTTCAAAATGGGCTGATTTTTATAATGTTTCTCTAGAGGATATGATAAATGCAGCGCATGGAGAAGAAGCTATGCATCTTTATAGGAATTCATTTGATAAAAGCTTAAGCAGAATTTCAGATAGGGTTGAGGAAGAGGCAGTTACTAAACTAGAACTATACCAATTTTATTTAAGATTGGCTGAAGGCGCTGAAGGCAATGAAGCATTAAAACAAAACTATCTTAGAATAGCTAGGCATATAATGCATGATTTAGAGACAGTTGATAGGTATAGGAAACACTATACATCGAAAAACAAGGCTAATATTGAAAATCTAACAAACGATTTAATAGAAGAAGCTCATGCTCAAGGTTTGGAAACAGCAGAAGAAGTCTCCGAATATGTATCAAACAGATTAAGTGAAATAGCATCAGAAACAGGAGAAAGTGTGCTCGAAGAGGCAGTAAATGAAGATAGTGAAATTTCTGAAGAAGGGATTGAAGATGGTGATGATTCTGGAAGTGAAGAAGCAGCAAATGATGATAATGAAGCTGCTAATGGTAATGAAGCAGAACAGTCAGACTCTGAGCCAGAAACAGAATCAGCAGCAGGAGAAGCATCAGAATAATCACAAACTGCTTAATTTCTTAACAACAATAACAAAATAAATCTTGCTCCAGGCAAAAATCAATAGCATTAATATTAACCCAATAAATAGCAAAAATAAATTTATTTCTACTAAATAAGAGATTAATACTAAAGACAATATTATTAAAATTATAATTATCAGATAAGAAACTATTATTGAAATAAAATTCCTTGTTCCTATTCTAAATGTTTTTTTTACTAAGGTTTTGAATTCTTCAATTTTAAATTTATTGAGTAATGGTATGACAATGTAAATAAAATAAATGGCTATTATTGCAACTATAAGCAAAGGTATAAAATTTGCTGGCTGGGTTGATAAAAAACCGCTGAAAGAAATATTTAAGAAATTATATGCAAATATGAATAATGACAAAGATAAGATCAAGGATACTATGAAAAATCTTGGCAGGTATGATAAGATGTTTTTTAATGAGAACAATTTTTTATTCTTTTCGAGAATGTTTGAGGCAAAGTACCATATTAATCCATTGATTATTGTGAAGATGATAAAAATATAAAATAAAAGGAATAATAGGTTTTTTTTCATTGCTTCATAATTCCTGCTTATTAATAATGGATTTTCTCCAAGAGGGTTTTTTTGCTGCAAAACATCAAATTTAGCTTTTTCAACATCTAGATTCAATGCATCCATATACTGCATAATTTCAACAGTGCTTTCCAATATCTTTGAAACATAGAACGAACTGACTATTAAAATTAAAAAGAAAAATAAAATTTGAAGGATAAATATTAATAAAAATATTTTTTTGTTTTTTGATATAGCTAAAAAAGATTCTTTTAATGAATTTGTTATTATGGAAGGCATTTTATTGATTTTACTCCCAGTAACCACAGCACACTAAACCCTTCTCTTCTGGACAGCTTACAGTTTGAGGATTTATTCTTATTGACCTATCGCATGTGCTGGTTGCTTCACATTTTCCCACTCTATTAAATTGTTGCCCATCACCTGGGCCGCATCTTACTGTAAATTCTTCTTCTTTTTCAGTTCTTTGGCCCATATCATCATGGGCTTCAATATTAATTTTATATTCTCCTGCTTGGTAATCAGTTAGTTTTATATCATCAAATAACTTGTTATTAATTGTTATAGTGCATTTTATTTCTTTTTTGTCATTGGCTTTGCAATCTTTGTTATATTTATCTAATTCTTTTCCCTGTCCTTGTGGAGGAACAAGCCAATATTGTATTTGATTAAGCTTTTTATCTTTTCCTTCTTTATTTTCTCCCTGCGCAGCAACAGTGACTGTTAATCCTATTTCATCATTTTCCGGGTTTAAATATCTTTTATCATCAAATTTAAAATCTATTTCAGGAGGCATTATTTCTTCTGCTTCAGTTCTTACTTGAAGAATGATCTTTTCTTTTTGCTCTCTGCCCTGATACTCTATCACTTTGCTTTTTTCATAAGTTTTGCAATTATTGGAGCCTTCATTTGCTTCGTATAATGACAGCCATAAATTCCAATTCTCAGAGCCTCCTTTTCTTGGCAATGTAACTCTATATTCAATTTCTTCTAACTTATCATTAAATCCAACATTTTCTATCTTGAACTTTATTTTTTTATTTAGCAACTCAACAACTGGTTCACCACCTTCAAATGTCAGACTTCCAATTAGTTTAATTTGTTCACCACCTATTTTTATTTTATCTACACTATTTTCTCCTAAATCTATTCCATTAATACCATCTGCATTAATGAACTTAAGTGTTGTCGAATAACCCCACTCATCATTCTCTGTGATAAATTCATGTTCTAATTTTAAATTTTCTATTAATTCTTTACAGTCTTTATCTTTAATCTTATTTTCATTTATTCTTGAATCTCCACAACCATATGGTTCAATCTCTGGTTTTGATTTGGATCTTGCAAACTCTAATTTATCTATTATTTCTTTTTCATAAGTGTACTTTCCATCAAAGTCTATGCGGATTACCTTAGGTTTATCAACTTTACTTTCCCCTTTTTTTTCTTTGTCAACACTAACTACCAGGCATTTTAGACCTGAATCCTGGCTTTTGCGGACATCAACCTTTAATTTTAAAGGCTTGCCTATGAATACGGACACTTTTTTCTTTTCCGGCTTTTTATCATTTATTTCAATGTCTAACATGTTTGCTATTCCTTTTGTGTTAAAGAAGCTTAGGCCTCCACTGCATTCAAATTCACCAGACTCTACATTCGCATGACACCCAGTTATGTCTCTTACACTTTTGTCTCTTAGGGGAAAATAAAAGATACCATCTTCATGTCCCGGAGGGAAGCATGTTTTTCTTGAATCTCCTCTCAGCTTTCTGTCAGGAGTTAATTTAATCTTAAGATGGTCGTATCTGTAAAAAGAAGGAATAATCTTGTTTTCACTGCCCTGTATAAATTGGTTTTGCTTTATTTTTCCTCTTGAGTTAAATAGTCTTGCTGTTTGTTCTTGGGTTAGTTTGCTATTTAAGCAATCACAATTACTTCCGTCTGGAGAGTTCACAGCGTCACAGCGAATTCCTTTTGTAGCTAAGCCAACAGAAGATAGAGGATCAATAAATTCCCCTTCACGCTCAAGCTCATTTCTGGTTACGCATGAAAGATCAACAGTATATTTTTCTAGATCACATCCTGGGTTTATTATCCATGATGCGCTATAATCATATCTTGCTTTATTATTAGTTGGGTCAATTGTCAGGTATTCTCTTGTTCCTGTTGTTGCTTGCACAACACTTGCGAATGTTTGCGAATAAGCGGCATCAATAACATTTTGCAAGGTAAGGTCCCAATCATAACCAAAAGCTGCTAAACATAGTTTTCTTGCGACTTCTCCTGTACTGGCTCCAATAAGGTTGTTCAGTTCTGCGTTTCCATATTCTTCTGTAAGCTCTGATTGTGTATCAGCAACGCTCTGGAATACACTTTTGAAGCCACCTCCTACAGTTCCAAAGAAGTCCTCTTCTCTGCTCATGCCAAGAGAGAAAGGCGAGCATGAATTGGAAAAAGCGCTTATGACCTGCCATATGCTTGAGCATACATATCTGGTAAATATTTCCCTGCATGCTAATGCATCTGAAGTTCCTGTTTCCCTTATATCTATCAAGCATCTGCCTAAAGCGCTCTGGAAATTATTTATCATAACAAGCCTTTGTTGGATACCACCAATGTTTGCGCATTGGAATGCAGCAATATGCTCTTGTCTCGAGTCTATTGTAACCAGGTCTCCAGTTTCTCCTTTTGGGACATTAGCATCATAAAACCAATTGTCCTGCCCAAAACATGCTGTGAAATCTCTGCCTTCTATGTACCTGTAGGGGTTATATTTTGTGTGGACTGCGGTTTCTTTACCTTCTTCTGCTTTTGATTTAGTTGTATAGCCTTCTTTCCAGTATCTATATGACCATTTCATGTCTGCAAATCCTGTTTTTGTGTCTGCGTCTTTTTTAGGGCATTCTTCTGATTTGCCTTTTGACTGGAATGCGCAATCTTTTTTACCTTCTTCTGCTTCTGGATTTTTATATGGATTTATATCTTCCCAATCATAATAAATACTTGGAGGCTCATCTTCTACATTGATGCAGCAGCATTCATACCTTGATTTTGGGTCATTGCTTACTACACTCTCACTTCTAAGGGCATTTCTCACATCACTAGGAGCTTTATCTGCTTTGTAAAAGCAATCTTGAGTATATCCACTAGGTGTTGCTTTACTTATATCCTCTTTGCCTCCTTTTGTTTTGGGTAAATTTACGCAATTATTTTTTGGTATGCATGACCACCATTCTTTCTTACTGGATTTGACGCTTTTTTTCTTATTCCCATAATAAGTTAAGTCTTTTCCTTCTAATCCACAAACTTCTCTGCATGTTTTTGGTTGATAAGTTAGGTATTGGGTTTCTGTCTGCTTGATGACATAACCTACCGTTTTTTTACTATTACCTGCCGTGTATCTCACATTATATAAATCGTTGACTCCTACAGGCCCTCCTAATTTATATAGAACTCTTTCTTTACCTGGCTGTTCTTGTACCTCAAGACAAGTATCTTCTAAGCCATAACGATCTGGTTTTATTTCATATTCTTCTTTTGCAATTGTTCTGCATTTTACTGCTCTTAATGGCTGGCCTCTAACATTTTCATCAGTAGCACAAGTCTGGCCTTCAAGAACCCTGTTAAATATTTTTTTATCTTCCAGTCCTTCTGTCCATGCTGAAGGTGTCTTGTGTCCAAAAACCCTGTCGCATGTAAATCTGTAATAGCCGTACATGTCTGCTTCTCTTTCCCAAGCATCCGCTACATTTGGGAAGCATCTTTCAAGGTCTTTATCGCTGAAATCCTTTAGATTTATTTCGCCAAGCGATCCCAGTATTAGCTCCTTTAGTTCTTCTCCAGTAGCTTCGGAAGAAATGCCTTTTTTGGCAATACTTAAAGCAACCTTGTTGCAATAATCTTTATCTTCACTATTCTTTGGCTTAAAGTCTAGGTTTAGGTCATTAATATCAATGCCTGTCAGCTTTTTGGCAGCAAACGTATTTTCTTCAAAGAAGGTAATGAATCTTCTGTGGATCTGGATTGCGAACCTTATCATGAAGCTTGAGACACATCCAAATGCAGCATATTCAAGGACTTTGGTTACTTGTGTGTTGACTTTGTTTATTGTTTCTACCGAATCCCTGAGGAAATCAACAAGATCATACAAAACCCAGTCAGGCAATACTTTTCTAGGATCTATAAGGCTGTTATCCAGGACATATGTTACCTCATGGCAGGTTCTTTGTACTTCTTTTACCTCTTTTCCATCAACATCATGGGTGTATTGTATTACAAATTTCATTGGAAAAGTAAGCTCATTACTTACAGAGTTAAAGAAATTCTTCCAGTCATTTTGCAGGAACCGGTCCATGCCTTCTGCCCTGTTTAGTTGGATACTGGTATAGGATACAGTGCCGTCATCATTAACTATTGTAGTGCCACTGGAAGGCATTATCTGGCAGCTTATGTTGAATCTTTTGTCACCTAAAAGCTCTTTTCCAGAACAGGCCCTGCTTATACTCATACCTGTTACTTTTCCATCTTCGCCTCTGCCAATATAAGAATAGTTAATGAAAAAATTAATGATTTCCTTGTTTTCAGCCAATCTTTGCGGGCTGATCAATGCAGGGCTTTGGTATTCTGTTAATGGTATTACATCCCAGCTCTGATTTCCAGACCAACATGTTCCAATCTGTAGTTTATGCTCCTTTGCATTTCTTAAACCAACTTCGTCAGTAGCTATGAAAATAAGCCTTGCTTTTCTTTCATCTTTAAATCCTTGTCTCCTGTCCATTTCGCTTGCAGGAATTTGCGGTATTTTCATGCCTCCGCTTATTGTACTTGTTAAATCAACATCCTCAAATTCAAAATTTCCACTGCTGTCTGCGGTTGTTGAGAAATCAGCTCCTGTTTTGCAAAATTGTGATCCTCCGAGTTTAAGTGAGCATTTTGCATCTAAGTCTGTCTCTTGTATGCTTGTTAATTTATCTGACATTGCGGTAATGCTAAAAGACTTGTCTAAAGCTCCAAAAGGTGTTCTGTCTATGAACAAATGCACTTTAGCGTTTGGATCAGTAATGCCTTTTATGTCAATCTCATTTGCATAGTTTTCAAAAATAAGCTGATTAGATGGGGGGCTAGTTATCTTTATATTTGGTTTTTTTGTGTCAAGCCTTATTGTTTTTTCAATCACAACCCTGTTTTTTGCCCTGTCTAAAATTTCTATTACTAGTACATATTTTCCGTCTCTTGAAAGCTTTAGTGATTGTGAAAATGAGGCGCTGGTGTTGATTGTTGTTGTGGGTTTTACAATGATGAGTTTGTCTATTGGCTGTGGTTTTGGTATGTCAGTTCTTCCATTGGCTGTTTTTGCTGCAGCAGGCTCTGATTTATCACTTTCCCTTCCAAATTTATTCACAGCACTTACCCAATAAACATATTCCCTGCCTTTATTTACTAATAAATCTGTATAGGCATTGTATGAGATTGATTGGGTGATTGCAATAGGACCTACATCTTTCCTGTATATTATATAATGACTAAAGTCTTCTTCAGTGGTTTCATTCCATTCAAGCTTTATGGAGTCATTTTTTGCTACAGCTTTTAACCCAATAATTTTTTCTAGTTTTGTATCTGCTCCCAATCTCAAGAAAAAGTTTATGAAAACAAGCTCGTCTACTGTTCCAACAACAGTTAAATTCTTTTTTGACGTTGCACCGGGGATTGGGTTTAAAACTACTATGGGCTTTTCTGTGTCAACACTTATGCGGAAAGTACTTTCATTTTTATTGCCGGCCTTGTCAATAGCTAATAATTTTATTACATTCTCTTTTTGCAATTGTATATTAAAAAACCGGAAGGTTCCTTCTGATGTCTCTGAGCTGTCTAATGCCCTTACTGGAAAGTTCATATCATTGACAAACAGCTTTATCGTTGAAAGTGGTTTTGTTGTTCCGGTAATGTCAATCTGCTTTTTATTGAAGAATTTCGGTATTTGAGTATCAATCTTTGGAGGGTTTATATCAATTCCAACCTTAAAAGTGGAGACTGATGAATCTATGCAGTTATTGTCCTCGTCGCATGACGTGACAACAAAACTATAGGTAGCTTTTTCAAGATTTGCTAAGCTAATGGAATGGTTTTTTACTAAACCTACTGATTTCTTTTCCTTGTCTGATGTTTCCGTATAATAATGAACAATTGATGCGCTGTCTTCATTTGTTGACCAGGTTATAGTTGCACCGTCCTCCTTGATATCGATTACTTTAACATTGCTTATTACTGGTTCTAAAAGATCCAAGGCCTCTGTTGTAATGGTTATTTCATTGGAATATTGCCCTTCATTTTCAGATGTATCAACAGCTGAAACTTTATATGAGTAAGTTGTTCCTGGCTCAAGGTTATTGCCAGTAAAAGTCGTGTCTGTTGTATTAAGTATATTTATGTTGTCCCTGTAAATGCTGTAATGGCCTAAATCTGAGGCATCTGACTGCTGCCATGATATGGTAATTGAGTTTCTGGTTATGCTTACAATGTCAATTCCTGTTACTTTTTCCGGAGGTGTGTTATCCTTGGTTGTAAAGGAATAAAATTGTCCATTGTTATTATCAACAACGTACTGGCCATTGATGTTAGATGATTCTATCTCAAAGAAATATGTTGCTTCAGAATCCATGCCTTGTATTAACTGATTGTGCTCAAAGATATATGTACTATGTCTGGATGAAAATCCCAGATTTTGGTCAGGTCCGTATCTTACATTTCCATCTGCAACCTCATCTGTGAACCATTTTATCCTTGCAGAGTTTGAGGTTATGTCTGTTACATCTACATTGGATATGCCAAGAGCATAAACAAAATTTACAGGATATAATATAGTCAGCTCTAGTAAAAACAATGCAATGAATTGCATTAAAATGGTTTTTTTCATTCTATATCAGCTCTGGTTCAGGTATTTTATTGGAATATGAGCTAAGGCCTGAGATAAACATAAATCTGTCATCTTTGCTGCCTTTCTTTTCCAAAACATGGAATATTATTTTGTTTGCATCAGCTATCTGGTCTGCTGAGACTTTCCATGTTTTCTGGTAGCCTCCAATAAGATCTTCATCATCTGAAAGGTAGATTGTAATTTCATATTCATGGTCATCATTAAGCAGATTTATCGGAAAATTTTCTCCTGTTGGATAAATGCCAAATGCTTCAAAGCTACTTTTTGTTGAGCTTATTGTTATTGCTGCTTTTTCATTTTCTTCCAAAGGACTTTCATATGTTGGATCATCAAAATCATGCTTTACAACCTCATAATTTGTGAATTCCCTGATTGGCTTTAGGTGCATAAAATGAGTTCCTGGAATGTCTGTTTGGATGAACATTTGCGCTTGCTCATAACCTTGTTTGTTGCCCCTTAAAATTCCATTAACACAGTAAGGAAATCTTTTTGTGAGGCCAGCAGCAGCTCCAAAGCTCAGCCATTCTGTTTCTCCGATATCGCAAGTAAATACTCCGCAGGTAAATGTCAGATTAACATGCGCCACATCAATCTCGTCAGTTGCATTAGCAATTGTGTAAATGCTGATTTCATTAGCAAGGTCATTGCAAAAATCTTCTTGTTGTCCTAAATCTACCTGTTCAAGAAGGGTTGCTGCAAAGCTCTTCCTGTTTGGCTGGTTATGGTCAACACTTACCTTGAATGGGAAACTGAACTGGTATGGTATGGAATTAGGCGCGCTGTCTAATATGGTAACTTTAACAGGGTAGATGACATCATAAGTAAAGTGCCAGATATGCAGACAGAAGAATTTTAAGATGTCCTGGCCTTTTTGCGCATTTGATTTTAATAAGCCATTTTTGCTTGGCCTTGCGTAAAATTGGAATGGCCATCTTGGATCATAATCAAAGGAAACTTTCAGGTTTTCATAATTTTTATCAGTTATCTGCCATTTGTAATGGGCATTATAGTAAGAATTCTTGTATGTATCTTCTCCAAACGGATTTGGGACAAAAATTCCATCATTAAAATCAGAGCCGATTATGTTTATATATGGAATATTTACACCTAACAATTTTTTTAATTTGTTTTCTACTTTTTCTATTGGCCATACTTTCTGCTGGCATGTTGCTTCAATGTCAGTTGTTGGTATGTCTTTGTCTAAAGTTATTAAATCAATTGTCTTAAATTCCAAAAAGAAATCGCGGTTTTCAGCTTCCATTATGTCTTTTGCAGCTTCATAAATTTTCTTTAGCCTTATTGGTAGTGTCTGCTTGAAGTTTTCCAGCTTTATTGTTGTTTGGTTTAATCTGCTTACTAATTCCAAAGGATAATTAATATCAATATCAACATCGTGTTCGTTTAATGTTATCTTTACATTTAGGTTTCCTTTTTTTCTTATGTCAAACTGATTTCCAAATGCCCCGAAGTCTTCAACACATGTGTTAAGGTTGGAGGTAATGTAATTTTCTATCTGCCTTATTATGAATTCTTCTGAAGGAACTCTTTCAATGCCGTCATGCCACCAGTAAGGGTTTTTGATGCTGTTTATTGGCCCTAGCTGCAGGTAGGTTCTTGGGTCGTTTTCTATCTGCTCTGGGAAAGTTATATAGCCTCCATTCAGGCCAAGAATTTTAATACCTTGCACTGCAACATTGCTTATGCATGTTTCTATGAAATTCTTTACAGGCACTACTTCAGGAGCTATGGGTTCTGCTTTTTTTACAGATGTTCTCTGAGAATAAAAGAAAAATGAGCCCAATACTAAGATGATTACTGCCAATATCATGAAAATAGTTGCCTGACCTCTTTTTTTTGACATGCTTAAAAATTTCCTCCGTTAATTTTTGGCATCAACTTCGTTGATTTTACTTATTAAATTTATTTTATTAATTTTTTAATCAATTTTTTTCCATTGAAAAATTTAATTTTGTTGCATTGAATTATTGATTTTTAATCAATTTTATTTATTTTTTAATACTCCATTAATTCCAATTTTGATTTATTTTCCATTAATTTTTTTCAATTTTGATCAAATTTTTATTTTCCCATTGAAAACTTTTTAATTTTTCATTGTTTATCCTTTTTATTGATTTTTAATTGGGTTATTTTTTTGTTTTTTTGTTTAGTGCTTTAACATCAATTCTGGTTAGGTCTATTTCTACATAGTCTTTTTCAGTTAGGTTTAGGAGGTTGACTATATCTGCTGGAACTCTAACTACTATGCCGCCTGATGTCCTAATCACCTTTTTTGTAAATTTCATATATATCTTATATATATTTCATAGCTGTATTAAATATATTTTATAGTTTTTAAAGCTAATATTTATATATATTTCATATATGGGTATTTAAGGTTTTTGGTATTTTAGAATTATTTACTTAAACTTTCAACGATTTCAACAAAATAATACCTCATCCAGGCTATGAAAATTAAAATAATACCAAAAAATATATTTGGATTTGCATCAATATTCAGTGTGATTAACTTGTATAGTTTTGAAATAATTAAGAAAAAAATAATTATTATTAAATAAGGCATGATGAAATGATGTATTTTTTTTATTCCTAGCTTGAAAGCTTCTTTAATAGTTTTTATCTTGCTGTTCCCAAGAAAAGCCTTGCTTTTCTTGGCACCAGAAACGTATTGCGTTTCTGTGTGTTTCAGGAATAGTGGGTAAAGTATGTTTGTAAGGTAAAATGCTATAATTAAAATTATGACCATATATATTGGAGCTGTTGTTGGCTTTATAATTATGGCAAATAAAAATAT
>NYYQ01000033.1 GCA_002686855.1 Candidatus Woesearchaeota archaeon
ACAAAATAGACTACATTTACTTTTTTGGTTTTCATATACCTCACCTCAATGGCAAGGAAACAAAGCAACTATGTAAGAATTCTCATACCGTCTTTGATTGTAAAAGCATCAGCTTTAGGAAATTTAAAAAAGAATGATGAAGCATTTGCAACATTGAGTTATGCAAAAAGTGCCAATCCATCTAGGCCCGAAATTTATGCCGCTGAGGGTGGACTTCACTACAATCAAGGAAATTTTGAAGAGGCAATTGAAGCATTTTCACAAGCAATTGAGTTAAATCCAAAAAAACAATTAGCCTATCATTGGAGGGGCAAAACTTATTCAAGATTGGAAAATTATCCTGAAGCGGTAGTTGATTTGGAGCATTCTATAGCTTTAGGCAAGCAAGTAGCTTTAGGCAAGCAAGACCATGATGCTTATTTCGAATTAACATTTGCTTATATAGGTTCTAAAAAGATAGGAAAAGCAATCGAAACTCTAGAGATTATGAAAAAGGTATTTCCAGCTAATGCTCAGGCATATGCATTAGGAGCCAAAGCATATTCTTTGGACGGGCAATATGAACAATCAATTTCTGACGCAACAAAAGCTCTAGAAAGAGGCATCCGTTCCAAATCAGTTTATAGGTGGAGGGGAGTTTCACATCTTCGCTTGGGAAAATTTCATGAATCTTTTAATGATCTTGAAGAAATACAATCAGAAGATCGAGACACATTTGACCACGCCAATTTTGGGTTTGTATTGGAGAAGTTAGGGAAAAAAGGAGCAAAAGATTCTTATGAGGAAGCATTAAGACTATTACTACAAAAAAAAGTAAGAAATCG
This sequence comes from Candidatus Woesearchaeota archaeon, assembly GCA_002686855.1. Taxonomy (GTDB): domain Archaea; phylum Nanobdellota; class Nanobdellia; order Woesearchaeales; family GW2011-AR4. The sequence continues at coordinate 825 of NYYQ01000033.1, forward strand.
GCTAGATTATGTTGGTGCAGTAGTTGCCCAAGACCATTTAGAAAAAATGGATGTTGAGCCTACATTTGATTTTAAGTCGCAAGCCATTGAAAAAAAATATTTAAACAAAATGAGCTTGAAAGAATTCTTTTAACTTATTCCTAGTGGGTAAAAATCCAATTAATTTATAATATTGCAGCATTTCAATTATAATGATGGATTTAAAATACACCAAAATTATTTATATCATCCTTACATCTCATTCTAAAAATGCCAAAAAGACTAGAAAAAGCCAGATCAGCTTACGAAAAAAAAGATATAGAAGCAACAAAAAAAGCGCATGCAGTTGAAGCTATAAAATATGCTCCAGAAAAGCATAAAGGAGCTGGAACTTATCTTGGTGATTTTGTTTACGGAGCAATCGATGGTTCTATAACTACTTTTGCAGTTGTTTCTGGTGTTGCAGGAGCAGCTTTGTCTGCAAATATTGTAATAATCTTGGGCCTTGCAAACTTAGTAGCAGATGGATTTTCAATGGCTTTAGGCAACTACTTAAGCTCTAAATCAGATAAAGAATTTATTCAAAGGGAAAGAAAGAGAGAAGAATGGGAAGTAGACCATTATCCTAAAGGTGAGATAGAAGAGATAAGAGCAATTTTCCGAAAAAAAGGTTTCAAAGGAAAAGACCTGGAAAAGGCAGTTAAGACAGTTACATCAGATAAAAAAGTGTGGGTAGACACCATGATGATTGACGAGCTTAATCTTATAGAAGATGACACATCTCCTTTCAAAAAAGGCTTAGTAACTTTTATTTCATTTGGATTAATTGGAGCTATACCTCTAATACCTTATTTCCTTTCATTTTTCTCTGAAACAATAAAAGAAATCGTCTTCCCTTTATCAGTTATAATGACTTTTATAGCATTTTTCTTTATAGGCAGCGCAAAAATTTACATAACCGATAAAAACTGGTTTAAGTCCGGATTAGAAACATTGCTAGTGGGTGGTGCAGCTGCTGTTATTGCTTATAGTATCGGTTATTTGTTAAGAGGATTGGCATAGTTTTATTTCTTTAAAGTAGTAACAAAATAGAAAGGTTTATATACTATTTATGCATAGTTCTGTCCTAAGAAAATGAGTGTTAATTATTCAGATAGTAATACAAAAAATTTACCGAGTTATGTTAGTCTTGATTCTATTAAAGGAGCTGGTCTTGTTGGAGGTCCGATTTCTGTTCTATTGAGCAAATCACCGGAACAAGGACAACCTCTATCTCAATCTGATTTGGAAAAAGCACTTGGATTAGTAGCTTTAGGTGATTTACCAACTCATTTTACAGCAAGTCCCGTAATTCAATCTGGTCCAGGGAGTTCTCCAAATTCTTCTGGTACTGGACATACATTGTCTCTTCAATTCTATCAAAAAACAGATGGTGAAGGAGTTTCATTTATAGATGGAGAACCATATATGTTTAACAGGAATCCGAAAACTAATGGAGGAGATGGAATAGGGAATGTTTTTCCAAGATTTTTGGTTTATACTCCAAAAAAAATAGCAGTTGCAAATGAAGATGGGAAAAAAGTTTTTCTACCAGCTACTAGGGATCCTATACAGCAGCCAAGATCAAAAGTATTTGTTGTTGATGATGGACTATACTTTCCAGATAATGCTAACAATTTTCAAGGATATCCAATAGATTCTAGCAAACCTCTGTATGTTGCAGGGATGGGCGTATTTACAAGGGATTATAGTCCAGTAGAATTAAAAGTTAAAGAAGGCCTAATTATTTTAGATGGAATGCAAAGAGGCTCGCCTAGACAACTGGAATCTCGATTGTTAACTTTCTTCTCTGATGATGTTCTAACTAAGGTTAGGGAAATGGAGCAACAGGAAGGAGATGAGATTAAAGCGTTAGTAATCGGACCTATGACAGATGAATTTGCATTAGGTTTACGGGAAATTAGAGAACAGAGTCAAGGAGATCCGGATGAATTTCAAAGACTGCTTACAGCAACTAGTAATCCAGATGGTAAGAACCTGAGAGATATGTTAGACAGCGATGAAGAAAGAAGTTTGATGGTCGGATTAACCTTTTTATCTGAAAAACAAGTATAAATTTTTACTTTAATAATCTGAAAACCCCAAAAAATTATAAACATCAAAAATTCTAGTTCTTATATGAAAAACACTCTCGTAGCAGAACTATTAAGAAACATAGCTCAACTTCTGGAAATAAAAGGAGAATTAGTTTTCAAGATAAGAGCATATGAAAAAGCAGCATTAGTAATTGAAAATTTAGAGGAGGATATAGAAGATATCTGGAAAAAAAATAAACTAGACGATATTCCTGGTGTTGGAGAAGCGCTAACAAAAAAAATTAGCGAGTTCTTAGAAACAGGAAAACTAGATTATTATGAAAAACTAAAGAAGGCAGTTCCTGTTAATATGGAAGAGCTAGGAAAAGTTGAGGGATTGGGGCCAAAAACAATTCTTAAATTATACAAAAAATACAAAATTAAAAATTTAAAAGAATTGGAAAAAGCAGCAAAACAAGGAAAAATAAGAGTAATAGAAGGTTTAGGACCCACAGTTGAGGAAAACATACTAAAAAGCATTGAGTTTGCAAAATCTACTGGCAATAGGTTTCTTTTAGGACATGCTTTAGATATTGCCGAGGAAATTAAATCAAAATTAAAAAAATTAAAAGAAGTCAATAAAATAGAAATTGCTGGTTCTTTAAGAAGAAAAAAAGAGACTATTGGGGATATTGACATTTTGATTACATCAAAAAACCCGGCAAAAGTAATGGATTTCTTTACCAAAATGGATAATGTTGCAGATGTTTTGGCTAAAGGCCACACAAAATCATCTGTAAGACTAAAAGAAGGCCTGGATGCAGATTTACGTGTTATAGGAGAAAAAAGCTATGGAGCAGCTTTACTATATTTTACAGGAAGCAAGCAGCATAACATAATATTAAGGAAAATTGCAATTAAAAAAAGAATGAAACTTTCTGAGTATGGCATTTTTAACAAGAAAACCAATGGGCTTTTAGCTGGAAAGACGGAGGAAGAATGCTACAGAAAATTAGGATTCCAATATATTGAGCCAGAGCTCAGAGAGGATGAAGATGAGATAGAGCTAGCTCAAAAAAAGAAACTCCCAAAACTAATTTCCTATAAAGATGTTAAATCCGATTTGCAGATGCATACAAATTGGTCAGATGGTAATAACACAATTTTAGAAATGGCATTAGCTGCAAAAAATCTAGGCCACAAATACATCTGCATAACAGATCATATTGGCATGACTTTTAAAATTGTAAATTCACTGGATGAAAAGCGCATTAAAAAACAAAGAAAAGAGATTGATAAAGCAAACAAGCAGCTAAAAAACTTTACAATCCTGCAAGGTGGAGAAGTTAACATCAAAGCAGATGGAAGCTTAGATATGAAAAACTCAGCCTTAAAAGAACTTGATATTGTTTTAGCTTCCATACATTCTGGCTTTAAGAATCCAAAAGAAAAAATCACTAAAAGAATGATTAAAGCAATGGAAAATCCTCATGTTGATATAATAGCGCATCCTTCTGGCAGATTAATTAATGCAAGGCCTGCTTATGAATTTGATTTTGATAAAATACTGGAAAAAGCAAAGCAAACAAAAACCATTCTGGAAATAAATGCCCATCCTCAAAGATTGGATCTGAACTATATAAATGCCAGAGCTGCACTGAAAAAAGGAATCAAGCTTTCAATAGGAACTGATTCCCATGATGCTGAACAATTAAGACATTATAAGTTGGGAATTGCAGTAGCAAGACGTGCCTGGGCAAATAAGAAAGACATAATCAACACTTATTCTGTTAAGGATATGTTGAACTTATTGAAATCATAAAAATCGAAGATTTTTAGGATGCCAAAAAAGACCAAATCTTTTTTGTGCATAAATTTCAAAAACTATTTAAACTAATTATTTACCTTCAATTTAAAAAATGGTGAACATAGCTATTAACGGTTTTGGCCGTATTGGAAGATTAGTTCTAAGGATTGGAATGAAGGAAAAAAAACTTAATTTCGTTGCTATTAATGACTTAACTGATGCAAAAACTTTAGCTCACTTACTTAAGTACGATTCAGTGCATGGCACTTTTGATGCTAAAGTTGAAGCAGGCAAGGATTTCATAAAAATAAACAACAAAAAAATAACAGTTCTATGCGAGAAAAACCATAATAAGCTTCCATGGAAAAAATTTAAAGTTGATATAGTTGTTGAAAGTACCGGAATATTCAGAAAAGAAAAAGACCTTAAAGATCATTTAAAATGCGGGGCAAAAAAGGTTTTATTATCAGCACCTGCAAAAGAAGGCAATGTAAAGACTGTAGTTCTAGGATCAAATGATAAGGATTGTAAAAATGTTAAGTATGTTTCAAATGCATCCTGCACAACTAATTCATTAGTTCCAGTTGTGGAAGTGCTGGATAAGGAATTTGGAATAGAATCCGGTTTCATGTCAACAATACACTCATACACAAACGACCAAAGATTATTAGATTTACCTCATAAAGATTTACGAAGAGGTCGCGCAGCGCCTGTCAATATTATTCCAACAACAACAGGAGCAGCAAAATCTGTTGGAGATGTCTTACCCCACTTAAAAGGCAGGATAGATGGTTTATCTTTCAGAGTTCCAGTACCCTGTGGTTCTATTACTGATTTAGTCTGCGTAGTAAAAAAGAAAGTTACAGTTCAAAAAGTAAACAAAGCAATCAAAAAAGCATCTCAAACATATTTAAAAGGAATCTTAGAGTATTCAGAAGAACCACTTGTATCAAGAGACATCATTGGCAATAAACACTCTTCAATATTTGACTCTCAACTAACAAAAGTGCAGGGAAAATTAGTAAAAGTAGCAGCATGGTATGATAACGAATACGGATATTCTGCAAGAATGGTTGATATGCTGAAGATGATGGCAAAATAAAACAATTTTTATTATCTTATTTATTCTCCTCTTAATATGCACAAAATAAAACAACTTCCAGAAGATTTTATTGTTAAAGAAATAAATGAAATTAAATTAGGTGATAATGGAGATTATTCCTATTTCCTTCTAAAGAAAAAAAATTATAACACATTAAGAGCAATTGAATCAATAGTAAATAAACTCAACATAAATGAAAAAAATATAGGTTTTTCAGGAAATAAGGACAAAAATGCAATAACAGAGCAAGTTATTTCTATCCATAAAGGAAGCAAAAAAATAGAAAATATAGCAATAAAAGATATTGAATTGAAATATTTAGGAAACGGGAATGAAAAAATCTACCTTGGAAACCTAAAAGGCAATAAATTTGAAATAACAATAAGAAATTTAACCAAAAAAGACATAGGGAAAATAAGCAATAAAGAAATCTTGATGCCAAATTACTTTGGACCGCAAAGGTTTTCTAAAAATAACCATCAAATAGGAAAAGCAATTGTAAAAAAGAATTTCAAAAAAGCAATTAATTTAATTTTAGAAACAAATTCCGATTACAATGAAAAAATAAAACAACATTTACAAAAAAAGCCAAATGATTTTGTTGTTGCATTAAAAATGATCCCATTTAAACTATTAAAATTATATGTTCATGCTTACCAATCTTATTTATTCAATAAAGCATTGGAACAATATATCAGAGACAATAAATTAAAAATCAATGATAAAAAAAATAATTATAATACCAAACTTCCTATTGTTGGTTTTGGCACTGAAATAAAAAATAATAATATTGATAAAATTATAAAAAAAATATTGAAGAAAGAAAATATTGGTTTTAGAGACTTTATAATAAGGCAAATTCCTGAACTAAGCTCAGAAGGCGATGAAAGAAATACATTCATAACAGTAAAAGATTTTAAAATTATTAATCAGGATAAAGATGAATTGAATAATATCAAAGAAAAATTAATTGTTTCTTTCTCATTACCCAAGGGTTGTTATGCAACTGTTTTTATTGATTATCTCTTTACTTAAGAAATATCCTCAACTACCAACTCAAAAACCTCTTCCGGCGTACCGGAACCATCAACATTAACTATTAATTTTTTATCTTGATAATACTTTATCAAAGGTTCTGTCTCTTTTCTATAAACTTCCAATCTATTAATAATAGCATCTGGTTTGTCGTCTTTTCTTTGATGTAATTTTCCACTGCATTTATCGCAAATACCCTCCTTTTTAGGCTTCATATATTCGAGATGATAAATTGAGCCGCATTCGCTGCATATTCTTCTCCTGCCCAATCTTTTTATGATAAGCTCATCACTTACGTGCAAGTTAACAACTTTATCCATTTTCGTAAAACTACCAATTTGATCTGCCTGGTTAATTGTCCTTGGAAATCCATCAAGAATAAATCCTTTTTCACAATCCTTTTTTTGCAATCTTTCTTTAATCATTTCAATTACAACGTCATCAGGAACCAAAAGCCCTTTATCCATGTGATTTTTAGCTTCCATACCCAATTCTGTTTTCTGAGCAACATTTTCCCTCAGCATATCTCCTGTAGCTATATGCGGAAAACTAAATTTTTCGCTTAATTTTCCTGCAACAGTCCCTTTTCCCACTCCCGGAGGTCCTAATAAAATTATATTCATCTTAGCCAAAATAACCTAAATTTTCCTCCATTGTTGTTTCCTTATCCCATGAATCCTTCATTTTACCAACATAAACAAGCAATTGCTTTTTAATATTAAGCCATTCAATTAAAAAATCATTTAAAAATTTTGCTTGATTTTTTCCATCATGTTCAAGCGCCAATACAATCGCATTTCTATGAACTTTCATCAATCTCTTAAACAAATCATAAATATTATTTTTTTCTTTATCTGCAAAAAATCTTATCTCATGCATACTGCTTAGGGAGGATGTATCTGGCTGCAGTAAATCATTAATCAAATTAGCATAAAATTCGATCTTTTCTCCAACTTTTCTTAATATGTTGCTAAGAAGAAAATTAGTATTTTCTAAAGAACTTATCTCAAATTCTTCATCAAGCTCTTTAAACTTTGGTAGCTTGTATTTTTTACATAGTTTGCTGTATTCCTTCTCTATATCATCTACCATTTTACACTGCTAGGAATTTGATAGTTGTATTTATGCTTTTGTATTATTCCTGCTGTCTCTTATACAAACCAACAAGCTCTGTTTTTTCTATTATATAGCCTTCCATTGCTTTTAAGAGATCTTCCTTTTTAGAGCCTTCAGGTAAATCTAGCGTAGTATCTAATGCATAAAGCTTGAAAAAATATCTATGTGTTCCAGACGGTGGACATGGCCCTCCATAACCTTTATCACCAAAACTTGTTGTACCTTGAACACCTTCCGGCTCATTTCCTTTTGCTATTGTTTTAGTTTCTGTTGGAATATTCCACACAACCCAATGGATCCAAGTTCCCATAGGAGCATCAGGATCATCCATTATCAAAGCCAAACTCTTAGCATTTTCAGGAACATCCTCTATGTTTAGCTCTGGGTTTATATTGCTGCCATCACATGTATATTCTGATGGCATCTCCTTATTATGCTCAAATACAGGACGTGTTAATTTCATATTCACCACCCCTTGTGTAGTTTTTATTTCTTTTTCAGTTTTAATATTTTCAACTTGAGTATTACACCCAATAATAAAAACAGTAAAAATAAATATTATTGGAATCAATAGTTTCATATTTTTTATTGATCCTTGTGGCCTTCTCTTAATACTCCGAACTTTTTATTCTTTATATCTACATCATAAATATTGAAATTTGTCCTTATATCAAAATTTTTGTAATGTTTGGCATAGTTTGTAGAAATGGATCCATTAGGACTTCTTACTCTATGGAAGACATGTGTTGGCCAACCAAGAATAGCAGCTCCTTTGAAAATAATTTTACTATTATGTTTGATATACTTTGAAGTTGCCTCAAACTTTTCAATTTTCCCATGTTTTACTGAATAAAGATCAACAAACCTTTTCCCTTCATGAACCAATAAATTATCTTCCTGGCATGGGTGCATGTACCATGGCCTTTTAACTTTAGACCCTTTAACACTTGGAGAGACTGCATTTTTTTGATGGATTACTTTATCAACTGCACTTAAATGGGATAATACTCCTTGAACATTATAGAACTCAACCTTAGGTGTTTTTCTTAGAAGTTTAAGTGGTTTAATAAAAGCCAAACCTTTAACCGCATCCCTTTTTTTACCTATCTTAAATCTCATTTAGCTGCCCCTCTTTTTCCCCTAAACCTGCACCAAAAGGATAAAAGCCTCCGATGGGAGTTGAACCCATGATCTTCGGTTCTTTTGAGAAACAAAAGCCAGAAACCTTTAGTTTCGCTGTACAAAACCGACGCATTAGCCACTATGCTACGGAGGCATATAATTTTATCTTAAGAATAAAAATTCCATTTATATAATTTTTGAATTAAATTTGTTGTGACTCTTCCCAGCCGTATGTTTTTGGATGGAATAGCTCAGCAGTTGGTGCCCAAGTTCTAAAATTTAAGTAAGCCTTTACCTTGCTCTGCAATCTATAAACTTCTCTCCATAGCTCTTTCTCTCTTTTTTCTATGTTTGCATGTTGAATTCTACCTTCATAAACACCTTTGAGATGTCTCAAAAGCTTATGATTTTCCCAGCTATGTCCAACATCAGATATTATTCTTGCTTTAAAGAATACCTCAAGCTGTGCAAAATCAACTTTCATTTTTTTGCCCTGATGCACAATTTCTCTGTCCTGTAAATAAGCAGCATGCCAGTCTATATCTAATGTGTTAAGGAAATACATATTAGTTCTTCCTTCATGATGTTTTCTTGCTCTCCACCAAACCCACAATTCTTTTCCCCCTCTATGAATTCCTCTTTGGTAAGCATTTTCAGAATACAATGTTTCCAAATCTGTATGTCCGGTCAGTCCTGTTTCCTGACCTTCAAAACCAAGCCACCCTTCTTCCAACAACATCTCATGCATCATAACATATAAATTTCGTAAATGAAAAACATCGGTATATTTAACAGAAAAAATAGGAATTTCTCTACATAGGTCTCCTTCATTTCCTCTTTCGAATATAACCATATTCTTTCTCTAGTGAATTGGATTTATAAAGTTTTCTATAAACTATACAGGTATAGCAATTGTTATACTAACTAATCATCCTCAAAACAAAAATAATTAAATCAAAGCAAATTAGTAAAAGTAAAATGCTAATAGGTGTAGTAGGAAAAGCAAATATTGGTAAAAGCACTTTCTTCAAAGCAGCTACTCTTGCAGAAGTTGAAATAGCAAATTATCCCTTTACCACGATAAAACCAAACCATGGAACTGGCTTTGTTAAACTTGATTGTGTTGATAATGAATTTAATATTAAATGCAATCCAAAATTTGGTTATTGCTTAGATGGAAAAAGATTTGTTCCTGTTGAACTCTTAGATGTAGCTGGCCTAGTACCAGGAGCACATGAAGGCAAGGGAATGGGAAATCAGTTTTTAGATGACCTAAACCAGGCTGATGCATTAATCCATATAATAGACATTTCCGGCTCAACAAATGAAAAAGGAGAATCTGTTGAAGCTTTGAGCTATGACCCGGCTAAAGATATAGAATTCTTAGAGATAGAACTTGATATGTGGTATTTGCGCTTAACAAAAAAAGGATGGGAAGAATTTGTTAAAAAAACAGTGCAAGAAAAACCAGAATTAAATAAAGCATTAGCAAAGCATCTTTCTGGCTTAAGAGTAACGGAAAAACTTGTTGAAGATTTATTGAAAGAATTAAATTTTGATGATAATATCACTAATTGGAATGATGAAAATCTAAAACAAATTGCAACAGGATTAAGAAAAGAAACAAAGCCAATGTTAATAGCATGCAATAAAATAGATATTCCGGGAGCTTATGAAAATTACGAAAAACTAAAACAAAAATTTCCAGACCTTTTACTCATTCCATGTAGTGCAGAATCAGAACTGGCATTAAAAGAAGCAGCAAAACACGAATTAATAGAATACATTCCGGGAGAAGATAACTTTACAATAAAAAGTGAGCAATTGAATGAAAAACAGAAAAAAGCCTTGGAGTTCATCAAAGATAATATTCTGGATAAGTATAAAACAACAGGTATCCAAGATGTTTTAGATAAAGCAGTTTTTGAATTATTGAAGTATATAGCAGTCTATCCTGTAGCAACTCCAAAGCTAACAGACAAAGAAAATAATATTCTTCCTGATTGCCTTTTAGTCCCTGAGAATATAACTGCATTGGATTTTGCCTTTAAGATCCATACAGATATAGGCAACAACTTTATCAAAGCCATCGATTTAAAGACAAAAAAACCAGTTGGCAAAGATTATATCTTAAAGAATAAAGATGTTGTAGAGATTGTGACTAAATAAGCTTTATTCCACTTATTTTGGGCCATAAACCTTCCTTTGTGCAACTTGATGTTCAGTAATTGGTATAGGTCGTCCTATAACTCCACCATTAGCAGGCACTTGAGCATACCCTCTTGCAGCTTGCCCCTCTTCTGGGCGTGAGAAATAAGTGGCTGCACCATTAAAAAATACACGATTATGACTCCTGGTTGTAGGTTTGCCTGTAAAGACAACAAACCTACCATCACCTAGATCTACAACAGCATAGCTTCCAACATCATCAAGACTTTCAACCGGCCCAGTCTTATAACCTGCTAAAAGATAGTCTATAGCAGCATTAGCGTCTAGATATTACATTCAGTATGGGAACAATCAAAGTTTTAAAAATGTTTCCCTAGAACTCACTTCTTCCTAAACTTATCAAAGCTCTGCACTAAATCAATCATATACTTTCCATCTTCTAATTTAAATATCAAGGGCTCTTTCTTGAACAAATGAACCAAATCCAGTTCATATCTTCCAGGTTTTAGAATTCTTATTGCTTCAAGATCAAGTATAACTGGTTGGTCTCTGTCAACATCGCTTCCAACCAACTCAAATATATCTTGTTCAATCTGCTCTTTGTCTTTTTTAGATAAATTAGATTCTTCTGTTATCTTCTTAATATCATCAAGCTTTTCCTGCTTGATAAAGAAAAATAACCTGCCACCACAGCCGCATCCTTTCAGTAATTCCTCTGCTCCATCATCATAGAATGTATTGCATCTTACGCATTGGTGTGGCATTTTATTTTCTTCTGTTTCTAGCTTCTTTTGTCAGTAACTCTATTTTTGTCGGGTCTTTCTTGATGTCCTTTACTATCGATGCAGGGCCTATTATCGTTAATCCTTGCCTGTCTCCAAGCACCAGATTATAGAAATTACTTCTAAGTCTTTTTAGGCCTTCTTTGCTTTTTTCCTCAGGATTTATAACAGCTAATTCAATACCTTTAAACTTGCCTTTAATCTCTTCCATAGCAATCGCTATTAAATCAGCTTCTTCTTCTTCTTTTAATCTGCCCTGCAATAAAACAATCTTGTTTTGCTTGACAATATCTATTAATCTTTTAACCCTTCTTGCGCTGCCTAAGTCCTCAATTTCATGGTAAGGGACAAATTGAAAAGTTACCATCTTTTTTACAACCTCTTTTTTCCTTTTTATCCTGCAATAGCAAACAAGCCCTCATAAAATTTATCAATATTATTGCCATATTTTGCTGAAATGCCAATTACACTATATTGCGGGTAAGCAGCCTGAACTTTTTTTACATCTGATTTTTTCAAATCAGATTTATTTGCTACAATTAAAACAGGAATATTTCTTGCTTGTAAGTTTCCAACTATTGTTATATTGACCTGCGTGTAAGGATCTTTAGTTCCGTCTAAAACAATGATAACAGCATCCATCTCATCAAGCCATTTAATAGAATCTATGATTCCTTTAGTTGCTTCTTTTGCTCTTTGCTTTGCCTTTTTTTCCTTCATGCCAGCTTTCACAAACTCCTCATAATCAATTTTTGTTGCTATTCCAGGTGTATCAACAAGATTAAAATCTAGTTCTTTACCTTTTGACTTTATGCTTATCTGCTCTTTTATCTGAATTTCCCTGGTTTCGTGAGCAATATTAGAAACATCCCCCATATCTTCCCCTAACCAGTCCTTGCAGATTCTATTGGCTAAAGTAGTTTTTCCACCGTTAGGAGGCCCATATAGTCCAAGCCTGACATTTTTCTTTTTCTTAAATAAATTATTAAGAACTTTGCTGATAAAACTTTTTAAAATATTAATCATGTGTGCATCACTTTTTTACTCTTGAGTTGTTCTTTTAGGGTTTTAATTTATATACTTTTCTATTTCATCTCAAAATGTTTTATCTCAAAAGAAACTTTTATAAAAACAAAAACAAATTGTAATTTTATGAACGAATTAGTAAAAAAAGATGCCTTGGGAATTCTTAACAAAGTTATTGAAATATTAAATGTAAAAGAGGAAAAAGATATTACTGAAATTAAAGAGTTAAGCGACCATACAATTCATAATGCATCTGTGTTCCAGGATTATTGCTCTGTCTCAATAGCTGTCGTAATTTATGCTCTTTCAAAGGTTATTGAGAGAAAACAATACGGTAACTATCAAAATATCTTGAAAATTCTTGGAAAAGTGAGAAAATCTCTAATAAATGATGAAGAGCAGGATTTTAAATCTGCTATAAAACAGCTATTTTCTGAAATTTCAAGGATAGACAGCAAATTAAAGATTTATATGCAGGAAGTCATAAGCCAGGCAGAGGTAAAAAAAGGAAGCAAGCTGTATCAGCACGGTTTGTCTGCTGCAAAAGCATCGCATGTAATGGGAGTTTCACAATGGGAACTGATGAATTATCTTGGAAATATAAAGCCAGATGAAGCCATATCTGCTGTTACTGATGTAAGGGCACGCTTAAAATTTACAAGGAGTTTATTCTCATGAAAACAATTGTTTTTGACACAGGACCAATAATAAGCTTAACTATGAATAATCTGCTGTGGATTCTTGAGTCTCTGAAAAATAAAAGCAATGCCGGTTTTTACATAACTGGTAGTGTGGAGAAAGAGCTTGTTGATACACCCCTTAACAAAACAATGAGATTCAAATTTGAAGCTTTACAGGTTTTACATTACATAGAAAATAAAACTCTGGAAGTAATAGATAGTGCAGAAATCAAGAACCAGACTTCAAAACTGCTTTTTGCAGCCAATAATTGTTTTAGAGCATTTGGTCATAATATGAATATAGTCCATGATGCAGAGATATCAGCTCTAGCTTTATATTTGCAGAAAAATGCAGACGCATTTGTTGTTGATGAGAAAACAACCCGGCTGTTGATTGAGAACCCAAAGAAACTGCATAACATACTGAAACATAAACTGCATACAAAAGTGGAGATGAACCATAACAATGTCGATGATTTCAAAAAACTAACCAAAAATGTTAAAATGATCAGGTCTGTTGAGCTTGCTACAATAGCTTATGAAAAAGGCTTATTGGATAAATATCTTCCAAACATGGATGAGCCAAAAAAAAGATTATTGGAAAGCATCTTATGGGGAGTTAAACTCAATGGCTGTGCAGTAAGCAAAAAAGAAATTGAGCAGATAATACGCATGGAAACCAGATAATTATCCTTTACACAACTTTTATATACATTCCTCAAATATCTTTCTTTGGGTGGTACTATCACAAAAGGTCAAGTTATTGCTGGAGAGTTTGGAAAAATAGTTGTAAGACAAAAATCAGATCAAAAGCTTGAACTAGGAGAGCTTTTAATTTCTGAATCAGGAGAAAATAAAATTTTGATGCAGGTTTTTGACTTAATCTATGGCTCTCAAATTTCTCAACAGAATTTAGAATTAATTTCAGGAATGAAACTAGAGGAAAATGCAGATACAGAATTCTTTGACAAAAATTTAAGAAACTATATGCTTGCTAGCTTGAAAAATTTAGTTACAATAAATAAAGAAAAAGCATTTGTAAGCAAGCTAATGCCGTCATTTTTCTCAGAAGTAAGGGAAATAAATAAAGAAGATTTGTCATTCTTAACAAAACCAAGTAATCCTTTATTTATAGGAAATTTACGCTCAGGCAGCAAGATGCTTGATGTTCCTATTTTCTTGGAAGGCCATAAAGTTTTAAGCCACCATATTTTGATAGCAGGAACAACCGGCAAAGGTAAGAGTGTTTTAATATCAAATATCTTGTGGAATTTAATCAGCCAGGAATATTGTGGAATATTAGTCTTAGATCCTCATGATGAATATTTTGGAAGGAACAAACTTGGCTTAAAAGATCATCCAAAAAAAGAAAAAGTCGTTTATTACACTCCAAAAGAACCCCCCGTAGGAACCAAAACCTTAAAAATCAATTTGAGAACAATAAAACCGCATCATTTTGATGGCGTCGTTGATTTTTCTGACCCACAAAAACAAGCATTAATCTTATATTACAAATTTTTTGGAAATAACTGGATTAATAGCTTATTATTCGAAAGGAAAATGGAAGGTGTTGCTTTCCAGGAACAAACAATTTCTGTTGTCAAAAGAAGATTGTTGCAGTTATTAGATCTGGAGATTCAAGGAGAAAACATAATATCAAAAGGAATTTTTGATTTAAATGCCGGAATTAATACAGTTTATGATATTGCAAAAGAACTAGAAGATGGAAAAGTAGTTATTGTTAATACATCCAGCTTTTCCGGTGCAATAGAAATTTTAATTGGCAGTTTAATTACAACAGAGTTATTTAATAATTATAAATTCTATAAAATGAATGGTTCTTTGAAAGAGAAACCTGTTATTTCTGTTGTTTTGGAAGAAGCTCCCAGAGTTTTAGGAAAGGAAGCTTTAGAAAGAGGCCCAAACATATTTTCAACAATAGCAAGAGAAGGAAGAAAATTTAAAGTTGGCTTAACAGCTATAACTCAGCTTCCAAGTTTAATTCCAAGAGAAATTTTAGCAAATATGAACACAAAAATAATCCTGGGCATAGAAATGAAACCAGAGCGTACAGCAATAATTGAATCTGCCTCCCAAGACTTAAGTGATGATGACAGGACTATAGCTTCTTTAGACATAGGAGAAGCATTGATAAGCTCTAATTTTGCAAAGTTCGCTATCCCGGTTAAAATTCCTTTTTTTGAGGATACTGTTAAGAAAGATATAAATACTCAAAAAGAAGATATAAAGAGTGATTTTAGTGGAATAAAATTGAGATAATTAGAACAATTAAATGGAATCTAACTTTGAAATAAGCATAAGGAAGCAATTAGTGATAGTAGGTAACAAAAAAGCAGGATTAATGGAGAGGCTGAATGCAGCGAAAACTCTTGCAGATATACTAAAAACTGATGATAGTGTAACCGAATGGTTTAGAGTAAATAATTGTTGAGTATGGATATTATTTCGCCTTTTTTTCTCATACCACTTGATTTGCTCATCCATTTTACTCGTCCTCTTTAAAGAATAAACCCAATAAGGAT
>NYYQ01000034.1 GCA_002686855.1 Candidatus Woesearchaeota archaeon
ACCACCCCTCATTATTGGTGGTATTCCTGGCGTCAAAAACCACTTGCTGTAGATAGTTATGTTCATCATGCCACCCATCTGTGATGGGTGGTTTTTGACGATTTCATAACAAAACTATCTAAAGTATAATTTTATAAAGTTTATGACCCTTCTTAACATAAATGAATACTGATTGAGGTATTAAAATAACAGTTTATAAGAGAATTTATGAATAAATAATAATGAACGAAAATGAAATTATTGTTTCTTGCAAAAAGATTTGGTTCCGGCAAAGATGCTATTCTGGAAGATTTCGGAAGGCAAGTCAGACTAGCAGAAAATCTAGTAAAGCTTGGAAACGAAGTGCATTTAATCGCAGCGGATTATATTGAAAAACGTACTTTTGAAAAAACACTCCACGGGATTAAAGTTGTCGTGATTCCATTTGGTCTCTTTTCATTTTCAAGTTATATCTCTAGATTAAGGAAAAAAATACGAAAAGAAAGCTATGATGCTATCATTGCATCTTCTGACCCTATTTTCGGAATAATTGCATATATAATAGCTCAAAAGACTCCAATAATTTATGATGTGCAAGATAATTATTTTTCATACACGAGCTATAAGTTCCCTTTTGTCAGGTTTTTTGAGAAAAAAGTACTTAAAAGAGCAGTTCTTGTGACTACTGTTTCAAATTCTCTTTTGAATCATATAAAAAAAGTCAATAAAAAATGCATCTTAGTTAAGAATGGTATAGATTCCAAAAAAATCAAGCCAATCGATAAATTCGAGTCCAGAAAAAAATATAATCTTCCTATAGAAAGCACGATTATTGCATACAGTGCTAGATATGTTGATGTCAATCAAAAACTTGCTATTGATTTCCTTGTAAAGAATTATAATATACTTAAGAAAAAGCATAAGAATCTATATCTATTATTAATTGGGGAAGGCAACCCATCAAGAATAAAAAAAGATAAGGACAATAAAGGCATAATCTCTTTTGAATCCTTAAGCCATGACAAATTAATAGAATTACTCAGCTCAGCTGATATTTTAACGATTCCATATGTACTCACACCTTTTACCGAATTTAGCTTCCCTTACAAACTTTCAGAGTATATGGTATTTTCAAAACCTGTTGTTTGTTCAGATATAGGAGAAATGAAGACTCTAATGAAACCCCATCCCCAATTGTTGTTCAAACAAAATAATAGTGAAGATTTTATAAAGAAGATTGAATTAGCATTGAAAATAAAAAATGTTGATTATTCCCAACAATTGAAGGATTTAACTTGGAATAAAATTACAAAAAAATTGCATAATGCAGTTCATGGAGCATTAAAGTAACATAATCCCACCACTAAAGTAGTTGGCTTTTATCCATAACTTCGCTTTCAATTGTTCGCAAGGAACCTTCAAGTTCATTAGCTTGGATGTGTGGCTGTGTTACAGCAGCCGAAACACGAGGAAATCTTTGATTTCCTGTGTCCCGAAAAAGCTTTGCTTTTTCAAGGACAACATCAGCATTGCTGTGTTGTTTAGCAAGATTATAACTTGCGTTTAAGTCAGCGTTGAGGGAATAACCACAATGGGAACAAATAAAAAAACCTTTGGAACGAGAACCGATAGAGCTACACTTACTACAAGTCTGAGAAGTGTTGTAAGGACTAACCTTAATCACTCTAATTCCTTTTCTAACAGCTTTGTATTCAATAAAGTTTTGAAGTTGATAAAAGCTCCAGCCATGCAGCCAAAAATTAAATTTTCTGCCTTTATTCGATCTTATTCCCTTAATGTCCTCCAAAGCAATAGTCCCTGCTTTGCAGTTGTCAACAATCTGTCTGCTAATTTTGTGGTTAACCCAAGCCTTGAAACGTCTCTCTTTGCCAGAGATTTTCCTGAGCAATCTCTTAGCGCTTTGAGTGCCTTTGGCTTGAAGTTTAGCCTTCAAACGCTTGTATTTGAGCCTATAACTTTTGATTTTATTTCCACTAAAAAACTGCCTATTGTTAGTTATAGCAATATGGTTTATTCCAACATCCACTCCAAGAAATCCATCAGAATTAATTGGAGTATCGATATCTCTAAAAAATGTGATATGCAAGAACAATCTCTTTTTTCTATCAAAGACAAGGTCAGCGCTTCTTGGTTTCCAAGAGAGATATTGTTTGTAATATTCAGGAATTTCAACGTTGATTTTAGTTCTGCCATTAACAGAAGCCAAAGTAACAAAGTTCTTTTTGAAAGTAAAGGAACGAGCATCATACCTTATTGTAAGAAATTCCTTAAATCTTGGTTTAGTTGGTTTTTTAGTTTTTCTCAAGGCTTTGAGACTTTCACAAGCTTTGTCTCTGCTACTGCAAACCAATTGGGCAGGAAGTCCAAGAGTTTCTCTAATAGGATAATAGGTAAGATGATGAATCTCCTTTTTGAAGTAAATTCCATTATCCCAGCCAATATCCAGAGCATATTGGGCAGATTGAGAATACTGCTTCATAGTCTCAAGAAGTTCCTTTTTATAGGGAATTTTAAGCTTAATAGCAGCGATGGATTTCATACAAATACAGAGAGTAAAACCTCTTTATATACCTCACGCGCGAATGTCCAGTGGGTAAAATGTCCAGTGCTTATGGAGGTAAGTCTCAATTCCTCCCACAAATAAATTTGTGGGTATCCTTGAGACAAATATAATGAAAATAAAAGAAATAAAAACTTTGTTAGAAAAGAAAAAAGCAAATTATGCGCTATTCTACAACCTAAACTCATTAAGCACAAACCCAAATATGTTCTATTTTAGCCAATATTCTGGCTTAGGAGCCTTAATAATACCAAAAAAACAAGCGCCATTACTTATTGTGCCTGAAATGGAATTCCAAAGAGCAAAAAAAGGCAATATAAAAAGAGCATATTCTATGGATAAAAAAAAGTTTTTTGAATCAATCCATAATATCATCAAAAAAAGAAAATTAAATTCAAAGAATATTGCAATAGACAACAATAATTTTACATTAAATGCTCATAAGCATTTCAAAAAGCAATTCAAAAGGACAAAAACAAAAGATATTTCTCTAGATTGCCTAAAATTAAGACAAACAAAAACACAAAAAGAAATACAAATTTTAAAAAAATCTTGCGATTATGCATCTAAAATCCTGAAAAAAACAATAAATCAATTTAAAAGTTTAAAAACAGAGGCTGAAGTAGCTGCTTTTCTTGAATACGAATCAAAAAAACTGGGACTGGATATTTCTTTTCCACCAGTTGTTGCTTCTGGAAGTAATGCAAGCATACCTCACCATGAACCTGCAAACAAAAAACTCAAAAAAGGTTTTTGTGTGATGGATTTTGGAGTTAAATACAAAGGCTATTGCTCTGATATAACAAGAACAATATATTTAGGAAAGCCAAATAAAAAAGAAAAAGAAATTTACAATTTTTTATTAAACATCCAAAAAAACATCATAAAAAATATAAAAATTGGAAATGAATGCAGCAAGATATATGAAAATTGTGTAAAAGACCTTAAAAAATATTCAAAATATTTTACCCATGGTTTAGGTCATGGGGTTGGTGTTGAAATTCATGAGCTTCCAAATTTAACATTAAACTCAAAAGACAAAATCCAAGAAAACACCGTATTTACCATAGAACCCGGAATCTACATACCAAAGAAACTGGGAATAAGGATAGAAGATACAATATTAATGAAAAAAAGACCAATTAATTTGACAAAAATCCCGAAAGATTTATTAATTGTTTAGAAATCTAAATCTTTATGAAATACGACGAGAAAAAATTCGATAATTCTGTTGAAGAATATAAAAAAATTCTGGGGAATGTAAAAGAAAAATCATTTCTTATAGTTTTTGATATAAAAAACAAGAAAGCATTCTTCTCCATAGCTCCTTTGTCAAGAGCGCTGCATGAATTAAATGCTGATGTAAATGTAATTGGAATAGATAAAAAATCTGAAGCTTTGGAGGCAATAAAAGAAGTTTGGAAATCTTTCAAAAATAAGGATGAAGTTTTAATGGATTTCATTAATGCAATTGAAAAAAAATCCAAGGAAAAATTTTCTGATTTATTTGAAAAACCAGACTACATTCTGGAAGCAAATGATACCGGATTCAATGGAAACTTTAGTCTTAAATATAATGATAGCTGGTTCAAAGAGCATAAATCAAAAGAACTGATTGAAACATGCAAAAAAATCTGGGGAGAGGTTTACGAGCTTAAAGATGGTGAAAAGGTTTCCATTGGTTTTGCGTTAATACAAAAACAAGAGATGCTTGGTCATCCTTTAGAAGACTACCTTGATTCTTATGCAATAATATGGGGTATGAAAGAAAACTGCAATGGAAGTGTAAGAATGGGTTCTTCTACGCAAAGAATCTCTATGCTTGATAAAAGCGAAAAAATTTCAGAGCTAAAAGCGACCTTGCTGGGTTGTGAATTATCAAAAGAAGCTGACGAAGAAATTTTCATCAAATACAAAAAGCTTTCATGTCTATTAAACCTAAAAAGACTCAAACCAATAGATGCTTCTTTTTTCATATCAGGAAAAGGTTATCCTGGAAAACACCTTTTTGGTGAAGTTATTGGTTACCCTTCTCTAAATAAAAAAACAAGATGGCAAAGCCCTGGACAGATGATATACCAGCTTGACTTCTTTCCTCAAACTGCTTTGGACGATAGAGAACCAACAGCCAGAGTTGGATTTACCGAAACATTGCCAATAGGTATTTTCATAGAAACATGCAACATAGACTGGAAAGCTATGAGAGAAAGAAATTACAAAATAAAAGATATAGAAGATAAATGTGACATTGTTAAAGTTTCTGGTGAAGAAATAAATGGTGTAAAGACAGATCTTGAGATTGGCCTGGTTAAGAAAGACGGAGGCAATAGGTGGGTAAGAACTTCAGACACCGATGTCAGGGAAAAGATAAACTCAGAATATTTAGAAAGAACAGGAATAAAAGCAGGAACCATGGCTAACTTACCGGGTGGAGAGGCATTTGTAACACCAGAATATGTCAAGGGGACTTTTGTCGGGGATGTTGTTATAAGCATAGACCAAAGTTATTTACTTTCAGAAAAAAACCCCTTAGTTATAGAAACTTATGGAGACGGCTATAAAGTGATTTCTGGCCAGAAAGAGATTATTGAAAAGTTTGAGGAGAAAAAGAAAGATGCTTGGGAAATGATAATGAATATGGAAAAAAACAAAAGCGCTCCAAAAGAACTTATAGAGCTAAAGAAAGCTAATTTCAATAGAGTTGGAGAATTTGCAATCAACACGAACCCCAATGCAAAATTATGCAATTACCTTATTGTAAATGAAAAAATAGCAAGAATGATTCATATTGCTTTAGGCTCTGGTTTTGAGCCAGATAGATCCACAGAATATCATACAGACATTGTGATTAACTCTCCAAGGCAAAAACTGGATATATATGGCATTGATAAAGAAGGCAACAAACTTTGGATAATCAAAAAAGGGGAATTTGTTGTTTAACACAATGATTAAATCCATCAATATCATTCTTAAAAAATGTTTGGCTATAAATGAACATGAAAGTGTTCTCATTATTACTGATTCTAAGCTATACAGTATTGCTAAATTATTTTTTAATCAAGCTAAAAAAATAACTAACAACGTCAAATTAGTAAAAATACGAATACCAAAAGTTTCCGGAACAGAACCAGATAAAAAAATAGCAAAAGAGATGTTAAAACACAATGTTGAGCTTTTGATAACCACAAAATCATTAAGCCATACAAAAGCAAGAAAAAATGCTTGTAATAAAGGAGCAAGAATAACAACAATGCCAGGTACAAATAAAGATATGATAAAAAGGGCCATTGACATTAATTATAATAAATTAAAAAAAATAAATAAAAAATTAGCAGACATATTTGATAAGGGTAAAAAAGTAAAAATAATAACAAAATTAGGGACAGATATAAGTTTCAATATAAAAGGAAGAAAAGCTCATGGAAGAAAAAGTGGAATTTATGATAAAAAAGGATACTTTGGAAATCTGCCAGAAGGAGAGGTTTTTATTGCACCTGTAGAAAAAACAGCCAATGGAATTTTCATTGTAGATGCTTCTTTTGCAGGTATTGGAAAATTAAAAAAATCATTAAAAGTTTATGTTGAAAATGGTCATGCTGTTAATTTTAAAGGGGAAAAATCAAAAAAGATGAAAAATTTACTCAATTCAGTAGGAAACCAAGCAAGAAACATCGCAGAATTTGGAATAGGAACAAATGAAAAAGCAAAAATAACAGGAAATACGCTTGAAGATGAAAAAGTATTAGGAACATGCCATATTGCTCTGGGTAATAATTTTGGTTTCGGAGGAAAAGTTAACATTGCCCTGCATCTTGATGGAATTATAAAAAAACCAACCATATTGATAGATAACAAAAAAATCATGAAAACTGGAAATTTACTTGTCTAGTAAAAATTCCAACCGCAGCAAGCTGCGGGGCATTTGGAATTTTTACTCTCGAAATTGGTATAAATGTCCACAGCGAAGCTGTAGGGTATAAAACCCAATTTCCGCTGAATTGTTGAATTTCATAATTAGGTTACACTTCTAATATCCATCCAAATTCTACTTCTCGGTGATATTATGGAAACATTAAGCGAGAAGAAAAGAAAATG
>NYYQ01000035.1 GCA_002686855.1 Candidatus Woesearchaeota archaeon
TCAGCTCTCTTTCTGCTCACACAATGCGGGCAGAAGTATATTGCCGGGCTATTGCCCACAATATTATTTCTTGTTTATTTGGACTTTTTCAACGCAGCGGGGCTAATAGCAATATTTTTTATAGCTGTGGATATGCCCCATGTTTACTCAACTATTTTTAGAACTTATTTAGATAAAGCAGAGCTTAAAAAAAGAAAATTATTATTTATTATTTCACCAATCTTATGTTTCTTATTTTTCTTTGTAACTTATTTGAATTCTTCCAAATGGTTTTGGTTTCTGCTGGCATATTTTGCAATTTTTCATTTCATTAGGCAGCAATATGGCTGGATGATGTGGACCTCAACAAAAGGAGGAGAATTAAATGGTTTTGATAAAAACCTTAATAGGGTTGTAATTTATAATGCAGTATTATTCCCTTTAATCTGGGTTTTATCCAACCAGACTCCAATAATGTGGTTTTCTGAAGGAGACCTATCTGCTTTTTTACCAGAAATTGTTGGAACTGTTTCATTAGTAATACATTGGATTATTAATTTGATATATATCTCAAGACAATTGCATTTATTTTTTACAAAAAAAGGCATAAATTTAGCAAAAAACATGGTCTTAATAACCACTTGGATAGCTTGGTATGTTCCATTTGTAATTCTTGGGCATCTGGGTTATTACATTGCAGGAGTTGCCATCCAAACTTTAGTTCATGGAATACCTTATATTTACCTTTTATATAAATATGGGCAAAATAGAGCTAAAACTTCATTAAATGTTCCAAAATGGATCTTAAAAACTAAAGGAATAGTAATTTCATATTCTATTTTCATGTTATTTGCATTAATTGAGTTTATTGGCCATGATGTTGAAAGTGTTAGCTTTTTTTCAAGTGATTTAAATTTAAATGCTTTAATAGTCGCAATTATAATCTTTATTGTAATAGTGCCCCAGACAACGCATTATCTTCTTGATGGTTTTATTTGGAGAACTAAAAATGATTTTGAGCTTAGAAAAGCATTAGATTTCTCTAAAACATAACTTTATTATCCTAAATATAAACCTCAGACCATTTGTCATCATTCAAAAATTAAAACAAACAAATTTAAATAAAACCCTAGTTTTCTCGTTGATAGGGGTTTTGGTTATATGATTTCACATAAGAAATACATGGAGATAGCTATAAATTTAGCAGAGAAAAGCAGAGGCTATGTAAGCCCTAACCCATTAGTTGGATGCATTATTGTAAAGAGAGGAAAGATTGTAGGCAAAGGCTACCATAAAAAATACGGGCAAGAACATGCAGAAATAAACGCTATAAAATCAGCAGGAAAAAAAGCAAATAATGCAACCATGTATGTTAACATAGAACCTTGTTCTCATTGGGGTAAGACTCCACCGTGCACAGAAAAAGTTGTTGAAGCTGGGATAAGAGAAGTAATTGTAGGTATGGAAGATCCCAACCCATTAGTAGATGGCTACAGAGAATTAAAATTTCGTGGTTTAAAGACAAGAATAGGGATCTTAAGAGAACAAGCAAAAAAGCTTAATGAAGTTTATATTAAATATGCAAAATCAAAAAAGCCATTTGTAATCTTAAAACTGGCTATGAGCCTTGATGGAAAAATAGCAACCTCAACAGGCGATTCAAAATATATAACAAGCAGGGAAGCAAGAACATATGTTCACCAAATAAGAAATGATGTTGATGCTGTAATGATAGGCATCAACACAATAACAAGAGACAACCCATTGCTGGATTCTAGGTTAATTAAAGGAAAAAATCCAATAAAAGTTATAGTTGATTCCACATTAAAAATATCTGAAAAATCAAAAGTTCTAAAAGACCCAAGCAAAGTAATTATTGCCACGACAAAAAAAGCGCTGAAAAAAAAGATTGATAAATTACATCAAAAAGGTGTTACAGTGCTTATATTAAAGCCAAAAAAAGGGCTTGTTGATTTAAAAGAGCTAATAAAAGAACTTGGAAAATCAGAAATCACATCAATTATGATTGAAGGGGGAGCCGAATTAAGTGGAAACGCAATCAAAGAAGGTATTGTAAACAAAATCTTAATGTTTACCGCTCCAAAGTTAATAGGCAATGGCCTAGGTCCAATTAAAAATCTGGGTATTAAAAAGGTCAACAAAGCAATTAAATTAAAAAATATCTCGACAAAAAATATAGGTAAAGATATTCTGGTAATAGGTTACCTATAAAAAAGAAAGTTTTAAAAACACGACATTTAAACTTTAAATCTTATGGTATTCAGTAAAATAGAAGAAGCTATCAATGACATTAAACGCGGCAAGATGGTCATTGTAGTGGATGATGAAAACAGGGAAAACGAAGGTGATGTAGTTCTTGCTGCAGAAAAAGCTACTGGAGACAGGATAAATTTTATGATTACTCATGGCAAAGGTTTGGTTTGTATGCCTATTGTTGGAGACAGGCTAGATGAACTTG
Organism: Candidatus Woesearchaeota archaeon; assembly: GCA_002686855.1. Taxonomy (GTDB): domain Archaea; phylum Nanobdellota; class Nanobdellia; order Woesearchaeales; family GW2011-AR4. The sequence goes on from NYYQ01000035.1 coordinate 2,459, forward strand.
AAATTCCGCAAATGGTGAACCATAATGATATCACCAGGTGTAAATTTGCCCTTTCTGTAGACCATAAAACTGAAACAACAACCGGGATCTCTCCTAACGATAGAGCTGCAACAATACTGTCCATGATAAATCCTGCATCAAAACCAGAAGATTTTTTTAAGCCTGGACACTTGTTTCCTTTAAGATATCATGAAGGCGGTGTTTTAGAAAGACAAGGCCATACAGAAGCTTCTGTGGATTTGGCAAAGCTAGCTGGCTTATATCCTGCAGCTATAATCTGCGAGGTAATAAATGAAGATGGCAGCATGTCCAAACTTCCTGATTTAATAGAATTCTCAAAAAAACATAACGATATGAAGATAGTGTCAATAGCTGACTTAGTTGAGTACATGAAAACTAATCAAAAAATTAATAAGCAAGAAGAAAAAAGCATAGTAAATGGTTGATATAAACACTACAATGCCATTAATTGGCCCTATTTCTTCTACAATACAACAAATATTCGGTGTAGTAAGCATTCTTGTAGGAGGTATTTTTGGAATTTACGTTATAACTTTGATAGTAAGGCTTTTTTTCTTTAGAAAAATTTACAAGTCATTCGAGGAGATTAGAATTTCAATTAAAAGATTGGAAGATAAGATTGACAAATTAGGTAAAAAGAAAAAATAATTAAAAACCTTTATAAACATTTATTCTTTACACTACTATATGAGAGTAAAAATAGTATTATTAATATTTGCATTATTTCTTTTATCTAGTTGCACTTCTAATGAACAAGGAAAATCAGTAACATATACAATCGAAGAAACACCAAAAGTATTTGAAATAGAAGAAGAAAAACCATTAGCATGGCTTGAAGAATCAAAAGAAAAAAGAACAGAACTTAATGAAATAAGAGCTCTAAGGGAAGATGAAGATAACTTAAAAGAGTTTGAAATAAAAAGCAAACTAAGCAATGTAAGAAGAATAATTGATAATGAGTTAGTAATTGGCTATGTTAAAGACTTTGATAATCCTGATTTTAAGGATGTTGATTGATTAAAATAAAATGGAAGATAAAAATGGTCCATTATCTGGAATCTACGAAATGATAGAAAGACTGGGAAAACTAAGACCATTTCATCGGCTCATAGGTGAAGTGGAAAAAGCAAAACCAGAGACCCAAATAATCCACACTGACGATTTCGACAAGTCCCTTATCCCTTTTTATAGAAAAATGCGTCAATATTTTGATGAAATTAAACCTCAAGGGACTCTTTCAGCTGCTGATGAAAATACAATTGAAGCAGAACTTGGAGGTCTTGAGTATTATTTTGACCTTCCACGGGTATGGCCAAATCCCATTGCAACAACTGATGTAAAAATTGAAGTTAAAAGAGAAGACTTTGAAGGAGGAACTCCCAGCGAGGAATTAGAAGCAATTACAAAAGATTATAATCTTCTCATAAAAAAGTTTGATAGACTTCAAAAAAAAGGGTATGAAGGAGATTTTTATCAGATGACAATTGAGGGATTTTTATACTTAGGCATCAGATATAGAGTTCAAACCAATTCAGAAGCAGCCATTCAAAAGGTTTTAGAGGATTTTTTACTTAGTTAAGTCTTATGAGATTTTGATGGGGTTGTGTGGGGAGTGATTTTTACAATATTTTTGTTGTTTTATTATTTCTTTTTTTGAATAAAAACATCAACAACTATCCCAATCAAAAGGCCAATTCTCGTACAAATAATCAATAAATTTATATTGAACCTATTCATAGATTCTCTTAATGGACACGTTTAAAGAGCATATTATAAAAGCCATAAAAAAAGAGGTAAAAGTTGATATTGAACTAGAAACTCCTCCTGATCCTGATATGGGAGATTATGCTTTTCCCTGCTTCTCTTTAGCAAAAAAATATAAAAAAAATCCTAATGAAATTGCGCTTGATTTGTCAAAAAAAATAAAGAAAAGCAAATTCATAGATGAAATAAAAGTTGAGGGTCCTTATCTTAATTTCTTTGTAAATAAAAAAGCGTTAGCAGAAGAAACGCTAAACAAAGTCCTGAAAGAAAAAGACAAATATGGTTCCAATAATATAGGAAAAAATAAAAAAATAATCTTAGAGCATACAAGCGTAAATCCAAATGCCTCTCCGCATGTTGGCCGTGCCAGAAACGCTTTAATTGGAGATACTTTGGCAAGAATTTTAAAATTCCAAAATTATAATGTAGAAGTACATTTTTGGGTTAATGACATTGGAAAGCAAATTTCTATGCTGGTTTTAGGAGCAAGAAACAAGAAAAATATTACTTTTGATAGCTTATTAAAAATTTATCAAGATATAAGCAAAAAAGTTGAAAACAGTCCAGAAAAAGAAAAGGAAGTCCTAAACATCCTCTATAAGCTTGAGCAAGGAGATAAAAAAATAAAAAATGAATTTAAAAAAATTGTTGATATTGCAGTCAAGGGACAAACTAAAATCTTCAAAGAGTTAGGAATAGAATATGATGTATTTGATTATGAATCATATTATTTATGGAGCAAAAAAACAAGGGAAGCACTGGATTTACTGGAAAAAACAGGGAAATTCTACTTTGACAAAGACAACAGAGTTGTTTTGGACCAAAAAGGCTTTGGCCTGGGAATGAAAATGCCTGTTTTGGTTTTAACACGAGGAGACGGAACATCATTATACCCTTTAAGAGATATTGCATATGCATTAGACATAGAAAAAAAAGGGAGAAACATAGTTGTTTTAGGAGAAGATCAAAAATTATACAATCAACAGATTAATGCAGCTTTATTAATGCTGGAAAAGAAAAAAAGAGGAGTCCTTCATTATTCTTTTGTTCTTTTAGAAGAAGGAAAGATGTCCACAAGAAAAGGAAACCTGGTTCTTCTGGAAGATTTCATGAAAGAAGCTGAAAAAAAAGCGCATAAAGAACTAAAGCAGAGATATAAAAAAATAGATAAGAAAGCAGCAAAAACAATAGCTTATGGCGCTTTAAAATACTCTATCCTGAAAGTCAGCCCGGAAAAGAATGTTACATTCAACTGGCAGCAAGCCTTAAGCTTTGAAGGCGAAACCGCACCTTACACACAATATGCTTATGCAAGAATATGCAGCATAATAAAGAAGAATAAAAAAACAATACCAAAAAAAGCTGAGCTTTCATTATTAAACAAAAAAGAAGAAACAGAGTTAATAAAAAAAATAGCTTTATTCCCTAAAATAGCAGAAAAAGCAGCAAAAGAGCTAAGGCCGAATATAATTGCAACCTATGCTTATGAATTAGCAAAGCTTTTCAATGAATTTTACCATATGCATAATATCTTAAAAGAAGAAATCAAAATAAAGCAAGCAAGGTTATTGTTAGCATTGAATGTAAAGCAGACATTAAGTAATAGTTTAAATTTACTGGGAATTCAAGTCTTAGAAAAGATGTAATTAAAAGAAAACATTAAATACAAAAAAAGAAGTGAATGTATAAATGGTATTAAGCATAGATATTATAGTTTTGGTAATATTATTGGTATTGTCAGGATTTTTTTCTGGTGCAGAAGTTGCTCTAATAAGCCTCTCAAAACATAAATGCAGGCATCTAGTAGAAAAAAAGAAATTTGGTTCAACTTATGTAAAAAAACTGAAAGACAATCCTCAAAGAATGCTTGCAACAATTTTAATAGGAAACAATGTAGTTAATGTTGCTGCTTCTGCAATTGCAACATCACTAGCAATGGGCATTTTTCAAAGCTATGCAATAGGAATTGCAACTGGAATCATGACTTTCTTGATCTTAATTTTTGGTGAAATAACTCCAAAATCAATAGCGCAGCAGCATAATGAATTTACGTCTCAACTTGTAGCAGCTCCAATATGGTATCTAAGCATAATACTTGCTCCAGTAGTAAACGTCCTGAACACATTCTTGAATGCCCTAATTGCTCTTTTTGGCTTAAAGGCTAAGCAAAGCATAACAAGTGAAGAAGAAATAAAAACCATGATAGCGACAGCAGAAGAGGAAGGAAGCATAAAAGAAATTGAAAAGAAGATGATCCATAGCATCTTTGAATTTGATGATATAAATGCAGAAGAAATTGCGACACCAAAAGCAGACATGGTAGCAATAGAATTAAATTCCAAAATAAAGGATGCGATAAAGCTTGTTCTGAAGAAAAATCATTCAAGAATACCGGTATATGAACGGAGCAGAGACCACATAAAAGGTGTTGTTTATGCAAAAGACCTTATGGAATACATGAACAAGAAAAAGGAGAATGTAAGTGTAACTAAAATTATGAAAGAGCCTTATTTTATCCCTGAAACAAAAAAAGTAAGCAACCTTCTCAAGCACTTCCAAAAAAGAAAAGGGCATATGGCAATAGTTGTTAATGAGCATGGTTCTGTCACTGGCCTTGTTACATTAGAAGATGTCCTTGAGGAGATTGTAGGAGAAATTATGGATGAAACAGACAAAATAGACCCAAGCATAAGCAAAATAGGAAAAAATACATGGAGTGTTAGAGGAAAAACAGAAATTGAAGAAGTGAATAAAAAATTAAAAATGAAATTAAAAGGAAAAGATTATGATACTTTAAGCGGTTTTATTCTGAAACACACTGGAAAAATACCAAAGGAAAATGAAGAGATAATTTATGATAAATTCAAATTCAGGATTGAAGAGCTATCTGGAAACAGAATTTCTCAAGTAAGAGTTGAGAAAGGCAGGTTTAAGTAGGGTTCTGGTAAAAAGAAATATTTATAAATAAAAATACCCTTCTATGCAGTAAACAGGCACTGATAACATTAATGAGCAATGTGGAGGAAGTAAGATGGATGACAACAATATCTTTATTGGTGGAAAGCCGTTTATGAACTATGTGACTGGTGTAGTGATGCAGTTTACAACCAAAAACGCAGATGAAGTTGTTGTTAAAGCTCGAGGGAAATTTATTTCCAGAGCTGTAGATGTAGCAGAAGTCGCAAGCAAAAGATTTCTTGACAGCACCGTAGGCACCAAAGACATAAAAATAAACAGCGAAGAATTTAAAAACACAGAAGGCAGAGACATCAGAGTTTCCACGATCGAAATAACTTTGGGCAAGAATCAATAGAGAAACAAAGTAATTGAAAAATATTTTTTAATTTTCTTATTAATTTTAATATATTGGAACTTCTTTATCTATCTCCCTAGCCCACTGGTTTATCCCGCCAGCAAGATTTTTTACATTCTTGTAACCTTTGTTTTTCAGCATACTTTGAACTTGTCCACTTCTGTTGTCGGTATGACAATACAAAACTATTTTTTTATCTTTATCAATATTTTTGAAAGGTTCCATATTGCCTCCAATGATTTCAGTAAAGGAAGTTAACTTTGCGCCATCAATCTTGCACATATCCTGCTCAATTTTCTCCCTTATATCAATTAATTCAAAATCTTCTTTTTTGTCAATCATTTTTTTCAGTTCTTGAACAGTGATTTCATCTTCTTTATTCTTTTCTTTCACTCCATTGCAAAACTGCTCATAATCAATTAATTCTTTTATTGTTGGACTTTCTCCGCAAACAGGACAATTCTTGTTTTTGTTTAATTTTAGCTCTTTAAATTTCATTCCTAATGCATTATAGACCAAATACCTACCAGACAAAACATCTCCTTTTCCTAAAATAATTTTTATTGCTTCTGTTGCTTGGATTGTACCAATAACTCCCGGTAATACTCCTAAAACACCGCCTTCTGAGCAGCTTGGAATAGCATCTCTTGGTGGCGGATTTGGGAACAAGCACCTGTAACATGGGCCATCATCATAGTTAAAAACGCTTGTTTGCCCATCAAACCTAAATATGCTTCCATAGACATCTGGTTTGTTTAACAAAACACAGGCATCATTTACTAAATATCTCGTAGGAAAATTATCACTCCCATCTATAACTAAATCATAATCTTTTATTATCTCTAAAGCATTGCTTGATGTTAATTTTTCATCATGAGTTATTACATTAATATTGGGATTTAATTTTTTTAATTGATTTTTTATTATTGCTGTTTTTTCTTTTCCAATGTCTTCCCCAGTGTAAAGAATCTGTCTTTGTAAATTACTTTCCTCAACATCATCAAAATCAACTATTCCAATAGTTCCAACACCAGCAGCAGCTAAATAAATTGCAGCAGGACTACCTAAACCTCCCGCTCCGATAATCAAGACTTTGGCTTGTTTTAGCTTTTGTTGGCCTTCTTTACCTACTTCTGGAAGCATTAAATGCCTTGAATACCTTATTAGCTCTTCTTTTGTTAGACCATTATTTTTCATTTTTTAAAAATTGTAATATCTTGGAATCATTATTGATTTTTAATTGTTTCTATTAGCTAAGAATTTGGGGAATATTTATAAATCAAATAAATTAATGAACACTTATGGGCCCGTAGCATAATGGATAGTGCGGTCGGCTTCGGACCGATTGGTCGGGGTTCGAATCCCTGCGGGCTCGTTACTTCAACCTAACAGCAGTCCCATAAGCTAATATTTCTGCAGAACCTTGCATTACATCAGAAGTAGCAAACCTTACATTGATAACAGCATCTGCCTTTAATTTCTTTGCCTCTGCTACCATCCTGTTAATAGCTTCCTCTCTTGCTTTAACCAAAAGATCTGTGTAGCTTTTTATCTCTCCACCGATTATTGTCTTTAAGCTTGCTGCAATATCCCTTCCAAACCATCTTGCCCTGATAATGCTTCCTTTAACAACTCCTAAAGTTTCTTTGACTTTCTTCCCAGCAATATAATCTGTTGTTACAATTATCATATCCTAAGTAAAGCAGATGTTATTTAAATTAGTTTTGTTTTGCATAGATATTCCGAAAGTAAATAACCCTAATCAATCCATTTGCCATAATTATTAAGAACAGTGAATTTTAATTTGAAAAAATAATAACAGATATTTATTATGTGTAAACTTAGAATAGAAGACAACAAAACAGATTACTCCACCAACTAGCAAAACAAGAGTTTTATCCCAGATAAGAACATAATTTTGGAGGTGGTTTTTCTTTTTCCAACTCTTTTTTAAGTAACTCAAGAAAAATCTTTGTAAATCTTCGTAATGTGATGCCCTGGACAATCTGCCTAAACCATTGCCATAGGTTGTAAATAACCAAGGAAATTATAAATAAGAGTGTTTTAATGATGATGTTTGTAGAGTTTGTTCTTATCCTTATCCTGTCAGTAATCTTAAATATGTTCTCTATATTCCATCGTCTTTTGTAGAGATTGACAAGCTGGGTTGTGTTCCTGTAATTAAGGTTTGTTAGCAACAACCAATCATATTCATAAACATTTTTTGCAACCTTTATCCTCAGATTTATCTTGTATTTATTATACTTCTTTTTTACCAGCATTGCATGCTCAAATGTGTTGCCTTTCTGCTTCACGTATTTTTTAGTTTTCTTGTTCTTGGGAACAAGGATAACATAACCTATGTCCTTTTCCTCTAACTTTTCTATAATCTTAGCATCATAAAACCCTCTATCAAACAATATTGCCTTTATACTAACAAACTGCCCAGCAAACTTTACCATCTCCATTATTGTTTTTTCTTTGTTATAGCCTATATGAACAGGAACTGCCCCTAAGACATACCTTCTGTTGTTTTTTACAATCGATACAACAAGAAACTTAAAGCATCCGGTAGATCCCTTCTTTGGTCTATAACCCCAAATCCACACATCTTTTAGTTTACCAAAATACTCTTCATAAGTCTCATCAAATGCTAATATTATTTTGCCCCTTTTGAAGAAGTCTCCTGTATTTCTAAACAAATCTCTGACATGCTGCTCAAAGGCCAACTGAATTAGATCCAGAGTCGCATGCTCCAGTCTTTTAAATACCGAATCGCTGTCCGGAGTATCTGTTGTTTCTTTTATTGAATCATGTAGTTTTGCAGCTTCTATAAGCAGTTTGACAATAACATGTGTTGAATATACTATGTTGTGATGAACTTTAGTAAGGCAATTATTTAAGAAATCCTTAACTTCATTTTCAAAAGTTTTATATATGTAATTCTCTTTTTTTACCATGGTTAGTAAACCAATATCTTCTGGTCTTAATGGTCTAAGCCATTATGATCAGATCCCACCGTAGAAATACGGTGGGATATTTCCCTTATTTTTTTCTAAACTAATGTGTAATTTTTAATCAACCTCATAATACCATTTTACTTTGCCTGTCCATTGTTGGAATAGTGTGGCATATTTTGTTACACTTCTTGTTTTGATCACATCTCTATACTTAGTTACAGTTCTATACTTTGTAACTATCCTATACTTTGTAACTTCATTGCAGTCCTGAAATGGTTCATTACCAGTAATTGCATCAATCAAACCACCCACAACATCTGCGATTCCTGTAGGTATTTCTGTTTCACATTCTTCTGCTACATATGGTGCTTGTTCTGTATATGACTCTTGCGCAGTGTATGGTTCTTTTTCTATATACTCTTCTGTTGCAGCATATGGCATTGGGATAGAAAATATACCTACTACCAAAATAAATAATATTACCCCAATAATTAAAAATATAATGTTCCATTTCATTTGTATTCCCCCTTATGTAGTTTCCACTATCCAAAAGATTAAATATAAGAGAGAATTACTAACATTTGTTGGTGTTAGTTTCTTTCTTATATTTTTTTATTTTTCTCTTAATTTTACATGTAAAATAGCATTTCTGTAGAACTAATTTCTATATAAACTTTATGGTAAGGGTATTCATAATTATATGGTATAGATAGCCAAATAACGATATAAGAGAGTGTAACCATATGTAACATATACTAAATTAGGAGGTGTTGCTTTATGGTTGCGAAATATGTTAATGTTGGATTACCAATAGAAATGATAAAGAATATAGACCGGGTTGTGAAGTCAAGAAAGTTCGGCTACAAATCCAGAAGTGAGTTTGTAAAGGAAGCGGTTAGAAGATCCCTGGAGAAATATATGGACATTAAGGTTATGGGCAAGCATGATCATTTGATTAATGTCGGCTAATTGTGAAAATTTAGGAAACAAAAGTTTATATACCTCTGCTTCCTAAATCTCACCAGATGTATACCAAAACAAGAGGTGAGTATGATGGACGAGAGGAGATGGAATATAGTTAAAGCTGGAAATACACCAAGATATGAGCAACCTGTTAAGATAACTAAGCAAAAAATTGCTCCTATCAGTTACATTTCTTTGCTTGATTTTTTTGATCGTTAACCTTTTATTTTTTTAAATAGTACTTTCGGATTATCTGTTGCAGATTAAACGTTATTTTTAAATATAAAGGCATTTTCCTGGTTTTGGGTGATAAAAAATGTCATTAATGGAATCAATATATAATGTTTTGAAAAAAGGAGCCAAAGCTCCAGATTTTAGCTTACCAGCAACAGATGGTAAAACTTACAGCTTAAATGATTTTAAAGATGCAAAGGCTTTATTAATAATTTTTATGTGCAACCACTGCCCTTATGTAAAGCCAAAATTTGATGAATTAAAGAGAATAACTGCTGATTACAAGGATAAAGGCCTAGTTGTTGTAGGAATCAACCCAAATGATGAAAACTATGTGCCAGAAGATGACTTTGAGCATATGAAGCAGGTTGTTGAAGAAAGAGGCATTAACTTTATCTATCTAAGAGATGAAACACAAGAAACAGCTAGAGCATATGGTGCTTCATGCACTCCAGACCCATTCTTGTTTGACTCAGAACAAAAGCTAATTTTCCACAGCAGAATTGATGACACGCATGAAGACAAGCCTGTAAATAAGCATGAAATGCATGAAGTTATTGGAGAACTCCTAGAAACAGGAAAAATAAGTTTGCAAGAGCAGCCATCAATGGGATGCAGTATTAAGTGGAAATAAGCTCGCATAACAACCCTTTCACTTCCATGAATGTTCGTGAAATCTGTATTACATGTTCGTGAGTGTCGCTTCTATGTCAGATTTTTGTAAATATTCTTTCTATGACCTATGATAGTTAATTCAATCTTCTTGTTTTTATCATCAATATCGGCAATTGCCCTGTAATCTCCAATCCTTAACTTGTAGTCAGTTCTGCCTGCGAGCCTTTCGAAAAAACGATGCGGATTTTCCTTTGTTGATAAAATTTTATTCCATATTCTTTTGGCTAAATCTTTTTCTGATTTTTCTAAGAATTCAATGGCTTTAGGGTCAAATATAATTTCATACACAAGAAATCACCTTAATTTCTGTGTCCAAAAATTTCCCTGAAATTTTTAAGGACATTTAAAATCCTAGCCTCTTTCTTGCCTCTTCTTCAGTAATAAAGTTTCCTGCCTTTAGCCTTTTCCTTGCGTTTTCTATTGCAATAACAGTTTCTTTGCTGAACTCTGGGTTGGTTTTTGCCTTATTTGCGATGAATATCATCTTGTTTATCACCTCATCATAGCTCTCATTCTTGTATTCCTTAAACTTGTCCAATTGTTGTTTTGTTTTTCCATGAAGCTTTATTGTTGTTGTGTCCATAGTTCATCACCGTATACTAAAGTATACTTGAATATATTTAAATGTTTCGCTAATTTATAAGCGATGTTCAATTTCATAATTAGTTTACACTTTTAAATACTCTTTCTAAACCCAACATCCAATCTACAATTGGAGGTTAGAAAATGGGAAAATTAAATGGAA
>NYYQ01000036.1 GCA_002686855.1 Candidatus Woesearchaeota archaeon
TGTTTGTAAAAATGAATTTTGGCATAAAAGGAAAGAAAGCTGGTTGATTTTTAAAGGTTTGTTTAATAGCCAATAAAGAAAATGCAATAAAAAATTAAAACAATATTGAATAAATCCAATAAATAACAAACAATAAATAACAAACATTTAAAAATAAAAATTAGACAATAATAAATAAAAGGAATAAAAAAGGAAAACAATAATGAAAAATTGTCAATAATAAATTATTCAAAAAATAAAAATTTAATAATAGAAAATCAGTAAAAAAGAGAAGCAATTAAAAAAATGAGCCAATAAAAAGGATAAAAAAATATTAAATAAAATAAAAAATCAAAGATAGGTAATAATGAAAAAATTAATGAAAATTAATAAATAAATTCAAAAATATATTAAAAATAACAATAAAACAAATAATTTTTAAATATATCAACAATAATCAAAAATATGACCATAATATACATAACCTGCAAAGACGAAAAAGAAGCAGTAAAGATTTCTAAGCATTTGCTGGAGAAAAGGTTAATTGCTTGCTCTAATATGTTTCCAATAAGGAGTATGTATTGGTGGGAAGGGAAGATGCAGGATGATAAGGAGGTTGTTATTATTGCAAAAACATTGGGGAAAAATTATGACAAGATAAAAGGGGAGGTTTCTAAAATACACAGCTATGATGTTCCTTGTATATTGAAGATTGATGCAGAGGCTAATGAAAGCTATGATAAGTGGGTTAATGGGGAAGTTGAGTAAATTGAAAAGTAGTAAATTCTTGGTTTGAGAATATAAATCACTCTTATATTAGTAAGAATTATATATAATGCCTCCCTTTAAGGTGTATCTGGCATATGTATTTGATTTCCTTACAGACATTCCATTAGTACATAATATCTGTAGCACGTAAAATGAATAATAAAGTAATATTTGCAATTGTTGGATTTTTGATATTTATCTTTCTAGTGGTTTACGGAGTTGCACAAAGTGACGGAGACAATGATGGTGTTCCAGATCATATTGATTTATGTCCCAGTACAAGTACTTTTTATACTGTGGACAGCAATGGTTGTGCTGCTACTATCGAAGGGTCCACAGGAGTTGATACAACTTATGAAGAAGAATTAGTTGATGAAGAGGTTGAATCTCCTTTTTTAGAAAAAATAGAATGTCCTAAACTATCTAAAGAAAACTGTTCTCAAAACAAACAATGCAAGCTTATAAACAAGAGAAAACAAAAACCCAAGTGCGTTTACTTAAATGAAAGTTATATCGGTTGTCAGAAGAAAATTGCAGGATGTTATGATGTAAAAGGGACAAGAGTGCAGCCTGGGACATTAACCTTTGAGACTTTTGGAAGCTATTTGAAGCAAAGTGCGTGTATAAAAGGGCTATGCAAATGCAGCAACGGTGTTTATGAAAAGGATGTTAAACAAACAAGCGTAAATCAATCTCCATCTGCATGCAACTGCATAGCAAACACAAAATGGGATCCAGAAGAGAAGTGTATTGAGAAAGGCTGGAGATTGTGTAAATTAGTTTGAACCTGTGTGTGGAGATGATGGAAATACATATTGGAATGATTGCTTAGCAGAGTGCTCAGATGTTAGCTCTAATGCAGGATTGTGTGATGATTCTCTATTTGTTGCACAATATTGCGCAAGATTTTCAGAATCTTATTGCGATTCTATTGAACTATGCAAACCCGGAAATGTGAATTACGTACCTGATACTTTAGCAGCAATAACTGGGATGATTTTTGAAAGCTCCAAGTTTAAGCCCAACTTTGACATTTCACTAAAAAAAGAGATTTTATCACCTTGTTCAAATTTTTAATATATTTTACATAGATAGATTTATAAAGTTTACCTTGTTCAATATATTTGGTGATAAAATGGTACATCTAAGGGCAAAAAAAATACATGGTGTTAGACGAAAATGGCTAACATATTATTATCTGGTTAGAGATGATTATTCAACCGGGAAAAAAATACAGAAAGTAGTGAAATATTTAGGCACAGCAAATAAGATTTTGGAGAAAATCTTAAGATTAGAAAAGCTGGAAAAAAAGAAGAAATGATTTAATTACTGCTAAACATGAGTTACATAAAAAAACAGAAGTATGGGGAGAAAGGTCTTGGTAAAGAACAAACTACACTAAGCAGCTTTGCATCCTAGAGAGGAAATGTCCCCAATCACTGATTGGGGGTTGTTTACAAGCAGAAATATTTTAAACAATGTAATTATATGTAAATCTGATGAAAAAAAGATACTTATTAATAAGGCCTCCACTAGAGGAAGCTTATCCGGAACTACCTAATTTCAGAGACAGGATGCTGTACAAGTATATGGTTTTTGAGAAGACCGTTGAAGTTTGCCTGCCTTACGGGCTGCTGAAAATAGGGGCTTACCTTAAAGCGCAGGATCATGAAGTGAAGCTATTGGACTTTGGTCCGCATTCATGGGATTCAAATGAAATTTCTTTGCATAAATACGGGACAAGAAAAACCGGTAATAGAAAAAAAGAGTATCAGATATTTCTTATAGGAAACAACATGGAAGAAATCAAGGATATACTGTTAAAAGAGAAGGAACCTGATGAAATATTCATAACAAGCAGCATGACCTTTCATGCAAAATCTGTTGCTGAGGTTACAAACCTATGCAAAGAGATATTTCCTAAAGCCAAGGTTGTAGTTGGGGGAATATATGCTTCATTATGCGCTGAGCATACAAAAAAAAATACTCTTGCAGACCATATCCACAAGGGTCCAATATGGGAAGCAGATAAATATAGGTCAGACATAAGCCTTTTGGATTATAAGCCAGACTACTACATATTCAAATCAACTAGAGGATGCCCGTTTAACTGCTCATATTGCGCAGTGCATTTCTTTGAAGGCAGGAAAGTACATACTAGAAATTACCAGGATGTTCTTGATGAAATATTTTATGTAAATGAAAAATACGGAATAAAGCAGTTTAAGGCATGGGAATCAAACATACTGATTAATTTCAAAGAGCATTTTGAAAGGATATTAGACGGCATAATAGAAAGCGGCAGAGATATTATTTTTGGACTTCCGGAAGGGATTGCACCACAGCTACTGACTCCTGAACTTGCTAAAAAGCTATATAATGCGGGTTTAGAATCTATCGATATTCCTCTCGAAAGCTCTGATGAGGATATGAATAAAGACAGGTTTCATAGGGTAGCTAAGATGAGGGATTTTGAAAATAGTATCAAGTATCTCTTAGATGGAGGATTTAATAACAAAGATATATGGTGCTTTGTGCTTGTAGGAATGCCAAAGCAGGCATTAAAATCACAAATAGACAGCTTATGGACTGTATGGCAAAATAAAGTAAGGCCTTTGTTCATGTTTTTTACACCAATACCTCAAACAGAGGAATACCAAAAACATGAAGAGCTTATTAGAGGAAGGGAATTAGGAGAGCTGCACCCATATCTTTTCCCTTTTGCAGATGGAAAATACTTTACTGTAGAAGATATGGAAGACCTCCTTTGCATACAGGTAACTATGTACCCTCTGGAAAGACTGCATTATCTGCCTAGTAACTCAAGAGTCAGAAAAGAGATATTATCAAATCTGGCTAAAGACCCAGATGTACGCAAGTACAATTACCAGCTCATGCTGTATGAGTACTTTATGCGGTATGAAATGGAAGCTATAAAGAATTTAAGCAAGCAGCAAGGAGAATTTACAATTATCAGCTTTTATACAGGTAATTATGAAAAATTTCGACAGCATTATAATCCCCCGGAAATTCTGGATATGGTGATTAAAACTCACAACGAACTTAAAAATATTGTTGAGAACAGTAAGCTGAATATAAAAGGTCTATCAGATAATGATAATAGCCCTTTGGTAATTGATTTGTTCAGTTTTTTGTATATGGATGAAAAAGAAATAACAAATACTCTGAAACAGAATCAATCCAAGAATTTGACAATAAGGGTCTGGAATAAAGAAGCTGCTGTTAAATTTTCAAATTTCTTTCCGGAAGGATTTATTGACGAAGATGGCAATTCTATTCCTGTTTGCAATGATGCGGACTGGTGGAAAGAAGAGTTAAAGAAGCTTGGCTATAAAGTAAATAATATAGTGTCAGACTCTATTTTTACAGGTTTTGATCTTGAGAAAAAAGAAGCAAATGAACCCGCACCTGACAATGCTATTGTTAATATAAATTTTACATAGAATCTAATTGATTATCTTCTAAGATGGGGGCGGCAGGGGCTTACTGCAAAGGACTCTCATCTTATCCAGATAAATCTGCTTGTTATTTTCGAATAATCCTGTGCAAAAAGCCGTAAATCCTTCATCATCGTGATTCAAGCATTCTTCTGAATTTTTAGCAGCTAAACTTCTTCTAAGATAGGTATCTTCTTTACAGCTGGATTTTTCTGATTCATCTTCAATACTATCGCAAATTGATGCATCTTTTCCAACAACAGCCCGGCAATAAGTTATGTCTGTTACTGATTCAAATGCATCACAAACAGCAGCATTTCCTTGTATCACTCCGCGACAAGCAGATGCCATTTCATTCGAACTAGTTTTTTTGCATAATTCCATATCATTGTTTCGAACTGCTTTGATGATATAATAACCATCGGAACAATCATAACGATCATCAGCTTTTTTGCAACGCTCAACATCATCTTCAAGTAATGCTAAATAATAATGGTCGGAAAATGATTCAATGCAGATATTTATAGCCTTCTCTACATCTTCTTCGTCTTCTGTGCCTTTTTCACTTCCAATAAAAGCACTTAACCAATAACCTATTAAGATTATTATAACTATAGAAAATATAAGTATGATAATATTCTTTAATAATGATTTCTTAGAATATAACAAAATTTTTCCCGGAAGTCTTTCTTTTAACTTATTTAACTTCATTTTGCCTTTTTTTGTTATTCAATTTACTCTAAACTATTTAAACCTTGCTGGCAATTTGTTTAAATGTTATTTTTATTTCCTTATTTAAGCAACTGAATTTTTAAAAACCAAACAATGGTATTTTTTTTATTTTTCATATTATGGGTTGGAACTCTTTAATGCCATAGATTTCTGGATATTCTTTCCAGGGACCTTCGCAAATATTATCATATTTACATTTTTTACATTGTTGAAACTTTGATTTCCCATATTTTTGCCTCATCAAAGTAAAATTATTAGCATTTTGATAAATTTCACCCCTCACCTCTGTTTCAGGAGTTATTTTCTCTGCAATATAATATTGATAGCCTTGCATTAAGCAATAAGGCATAGCTTCTGACATTACTTTTTTTCCAGCATTGATTCCAATTTTTAATCCTTCGTGTATGTATGGAGCAGCTAAAGAAATTCTAGGTACAACTTCATCAAAATTTTTCCATGCATTTCCCATTGGATGGACAAACGCAAATTGAAATCGATCTACATTTAATTTAACAAGAAGCTCTGCAATTTTTGGTATATCTTTATAATTCTGTTTCACGATTACGGTATTTGTTAAAACATAAGCATTTAAAGATTTTAGATTTAATATGCCTTTTACAGTTTGATTAAAACTCCCCTTGGATTTTGTAAGAAAATCATGTTGCTTATTACAGTAACCATGCACTGCTGGACTAAACTCAGTAGCGCCTGCTTCTAAAGCCTTTTTACAAAATTCTAAAGAACTTAACATTCTACCGTTTGTTTGTATCTGAATTGTTTCATACTTAAGATTTTTAGCTAGTTTAACAATATCAAAAAAATCCTTTCTTATTGTAACTTCACCACCCGTAAGAACAACTCCAGAGCATCTTTTTTTCGAATCTTCTAAATTTTTTTTTATTTCCTCAAAACTTCTGTTACCACTAAATTTGTTGCCTTCTTGTACACAAAATGTACAATGGTTATTGCATAAAAATCCAGTTTTGATATCCAATCTTTTCATTTTCTAACTTATTTTCTATTGAATCTATAAATCTTTATAAAAATTTGTCAAATTAATTAATAGCTGCATTCTGCTGGATTAAAAACAGCAAATTTTAAATATAGTCAAAATACAATTTTAATAATGAGTGAGTTTTATGGTTAAAAAGAGGCTAATTTTATTATTTGCAATAGTGTTCATTATTTTATCTAGTTCTAATGTTATATCTGGCTCTGGCAGATTAGAGATAAAAGACCCAAATGCGGTGGTAGTAGCATTTCAGCTATGCAATGGAATTGATAACTTTATCTGCCAACTTGATTACAGAAGATGCGGGGAGATAGGAACATATACAGCTTGGTTCACTATGGATAATAAGACTGTAACTCAAGAGATTTTTTCCTGTAATTGTGTTGACAATACAACAGAATGCCGCGGTAATAGATACCGAACCTGTATTAAAGGGGACTGGGTATACTCTGGAGATGATGCAGATGAATGATGGCGTAGATGAACAATGCGAAGATACCACTTGCGATAATACAGCTGGAGTTTGTGATACCGCTGTTTCAGGAAAATGTTTGGAAAAAACTATAAGCGAAAGAACATGTTTTGATGGTTTAGATAATGATTGTGATGGTTGAGTAGATTGTACACAAGATAGAGATTATTTACAGTTTTAGGATGCAGCAGAAAGAGGTTAAGAATTCTTTATTCATTTTTTCTTAAAGATAAAATAAAAATCAATAAATTTTTATAAAAATTGACTATGGTCAGATTCATGCTAATTTACTGGTTTCTTCCAATGATCTTGTTTTTAGGTATTGTAACCTCTTATGGAGATTTTAGGTTCGGAAAGATAAGGAACAAATGGATTTCTCTGGCATTGATTTACGCTTTTGTGGTTTATTCCATAATAATAACCCATTATTATCTTAAAACAACAATAAACACACATTTTCTAATAGAATTATCAACAAATTTTTTGTTTGCAACAGCAATTGGCTTTGGGGCATGGTATTTTGGATTATGGACTGCAGGAGATGGAAAGCTATTTATTGCATTTTCAGCGTTAATACCTCT
Source organism: Candidatus Woesearchaeota archaeon (assembly GCA_002686855.1). GTDB lineage: Archaea > Nanobdellota > Nanobdellia > Woesearchaeales > GW2011-AR4. Next base: position 7,003 of record NYYQ01000036.1, read on the forward strand.
TTCAGTATATAAGATAGGATATCTGGAATGGATACCTTCTATGGCATTATTACTCAATATTTTCATCCTTTCATTCTTTATTATGTTTGGGCTTATGCTGTTTAAGTTAAAATTAAGCACAACCAAAAAATTCATAACCGAATTTTTAGTTGAGTTTTTAAATCCAAAACAGCTCATAAGCTCTATTCTGTTTCTTTTTGCAATCTCTTGGATTGTACAGGCAATTCTTCTTATTATTGGCTTGGGAAATAACTTTCTTCTGATGATGACATTTACAATGCTTGCTTCTGCTGGCATACAGAAAAAGCTTGGAAACAAAACAAACTCTATTTTAATATTAGCAGCGGTTCTTAGATTTATTCTTGATAAGAACATTTATTCTTTTAAGTTTTTGGTTGGGTTCCTAATCATGCTTTTCATCTGGAAATTTATACGCAGTTTCCTTACTGGAGCTATATCAAAAATTACAATTGAGATATTTACAAGAAACGTTAGCATTAATAAATTAAAGCCAGGAATGGTTTTAGCTGAAATTATACAAAAAAAGGAAAAAATATCAAAACAAGAATTAAAAAAGTACGAAGAAATGCATAATGCTGAAATTTTTAATAATAAAGGTATTAATTATATCAAAAAGCCTAAATCTTTTGTGGATATAGATAATTTCATAGATGAAGAATCAGAAGGACTTACAAAAGAGCAAATAAATAAAATCAAAAAAATAGGATTTAAAAAAATAAAAGTAAGCCAGATGATTCCCTTTGCTCCTTTCATTTTTTTTGGAGTTATTTTGACAATCATTGTAAAGGGAAACATTTTAATATATATTAAAAACTCCATTTTATAGAGCGATGGATAATAAATTAAAAATTATAGGGGACTCAGTAATATTAAGTATAAACCCCAAATTATATCATCTAGAGGTAATTTACTCTGCCTCTTATGTTTTTTTGGACAAAGCATATGTTTTTTTGGATGGAGATCCAGAAAAAGAAATTTTAGTAACATTGAAGCCAAAAGAAAATATTGATCTTGAAAAGTTGGGTGGAGAATTTTTTAATGAATTGGTCAATTATGCAGACTATAGAACAAGGGCAAAACAAACCCAAAAAATAAGGGAAGTATTGCTGCAAAGAGCTTTGTTCACAAACGATCCTATCAAGCAAACAAGCCCCGAATTCGATGATTTAATAAAAGGCCTTGAGGATGATAAATTCGATGATACAGATGATATAGCAATTCCCTGGGATGAAAAATATAAAAGAGAAGATGAAACAGAAAATAAAGATAAAATTAAGCAATAAATTCTACGACAAAGATGCTATTAAAGAAGCTTTAAGTGATTTTGCTGGGGTCTGTCAGGGAAGAATTTTAAACGATAGCATAGAGGTTGAATTAGAGCCTAAGGAGCCAGTAGAAAATTTAGAAGGGGAATTTTGCAATTATGTTTTAGGCTTGACAAAAGATAAGCTGATTTAAATGGACTATTTTCTTAATTACTACAGGCATAAGAAATTAGGAGATAAATATTTTATAACAACCGATCACGGCAGCAATTGCGTTCTTTCTGAAGACGAGTTTAAAAAATTAAAGCAAAATAAGATTGATAAAAATTTAAAAAGCAAATTAACAGAAAGGGAAATTATTATTAATGAATTTAACTTAACAGAAGCAATAAGGCTAACAAGAAATAGAAATTCATTTTTGTATTCTGGAACCTCTCTGCATATTATTGTTATTACACTAAGATGCAATCTGAATTGTATTTATTGCCATGCAAGCCCCAAATCTTTAGAAAAAAAAGAATTCGATATGGACAAAGAAACTGCAAAAAAGACTGTTGATTTTATTTTTCAAAGCCCAAGCAAGGGAATAACAATAGAATTCCAGGGTGGAGAGCCACTATTAAATTGGGATGTTGTTAAACAAGTAATAGAATATGCCCGGGGAAAAAATAAAGAAGCAAAAAAAACCTTGATGATAACAATTGTTAGTAATCTTACCAAAATGGATGAAGAGAAGATGAAGTATTTAATTGATAATGATGTTATTGTTTGCACTTCTCTAGATGGGCCTAAAGAACTGCATGATTACAACAGAAGATTCCTGAACGGGAGCAGCAATGACCATGTGGTAAAGTGGATTAAAAGATTTAATGAGGAATATAAAAAGAAAGGTATCAAAAATAAAAAAATAGGGGCTTTAGTAACTTTAACCAGAAAAAGCCTAAAGTACCCAAAAGAAATAGTTGATGAATATGTAAGATTAGGCCTTAGTGATATCCATATGAGATTTTTAAATAATTTAGGTGTTGCAAAGCAAGCTTGGAGCGATATTAGCTATTCAGTTCAAGATTATTTAACTTTTTGGAAAAAGGCAGTTGAATATATTGAGACATTGAAAAAGAAGGGAGTAAAAATCAATGAAAGGATGGTTTCTATAATGATTAATAAGATGAACAATGAGTTTGATCCCGACTACCTGGATTTAAGAAGCCCGTGCGGCGCTGCTATAGGCCAGCTAGCCTATAATCATGATGGTAAAATATACACTTGCGATGAGGGCAGAATGTTGGGAGAAGACAATTTATTCTTATTAGGGAATGTAATGGAGGATAATTACAAAGATATCATAACGTCTAACAAGGCTTGCGCTGTTATTAATGCTTCAATTAACGACCAATATGCCTGCAATGACTGCGCATATAAGCCATATTGCGGAATATGCCCAGTTTGCAATTATACAGAGCAAGGAAACGTGATTGCTAAAATCAGCCAAACAGGCAGGTGTAAGATTTATATGGAGCAATTTAATTGGGTTGTAAAGAATAAATTTATGAATTAACAATCATAATTAAGAAAACCTTAAATATTTATAAGTTGATAATATTAAAAAGAGGCTAAAATGGTCAAATTACCAAAATTAAATAAAAAAATAAGTTCTTTCTTGACAAAAGAGGACGGTAAAATCAGCAAAGAAAAGCTGTTTAAGACCGGAGTGTTGCTAAGCGCGGCTGCGCTAACTTTGCCTCCAGGTGTAGAATCTCATGGTGGTGCACATACAAACCAATCTACTGTTATTCCACATATAAACCAAATATCTGTAGATTATATTGAGCCTACTGCTGTAGGGTCTCATAGCCATAGCCCAGCACACAGCCAACACGTTTCACACTGTTCTTATTAGGAGTCAAATATATTTTATCAATTCATATTTTTAATATGTCGGAAATATACCCCTGGTTTTTAACCAGTGGATGAAATCAACCATCTAAAGTGGAAAGTGGTATATTTCCGAGCATGCTCAAAACCACTGAATGTATCACTTCCAATAACATTTGACAGAATGGGAATCCCAAATGAAATTATAATTGAATTAACACGCGAATGCAATCTAGACTGTAAATTTTGCTTTAATAAGCAAGAACAATCAGATTTTAAGCCCATTCTAAAAAGAGATGTTTTTAATATACTTGAAGATATTTCTGATTCCGGAATAAAAGCTGTTAGATTTACGGGTGGCGAACCATTCCTAAGAAAAGATTTAATTGAAATACTAAAAAAAGCCAAATCTTTAGGTTTATATGTAATTTTAAATTCCAATGGGTTCTTAATAAATCAAAAAAATATACATTACCTTAATTATGTTGATTTAGTCCTTTTTTCTTTGCATTCTATCGATAGATTTGAAAGAGTAAAAGAATCGACGAGATTATTAAAGGACTACAATTTAAAAATTATGCTTGCAACGATCATGACAAAGGAAAATATAAAAAATCTTGAAAATTTCTATAAGTTAGTATCGAGCCTTAAACAGCCAAACTTATCAGAATGGTTTTTGTTAAGACAAATTCCAAATGAAACAAATAAAGAACCCTTATCAAAGGCAGACATTAAAAAAATCTATGAAAAAGTTACTAGTTATAATAAAAAATATGATTTAAACATTAAAATAGCAAATGCCCTGCCTTTTTGCGCAATAGAAGAAGATTTAGCTTCCATTTCGAAGGGCGGGATTTTTGATTCTGGCTATTCCAGGATAGTTATTGACTGTAACGGCCATTACAAAACAGATTATTACTCTAATGATTTATTAAGAAGTATTAATGAACATAGCATCTTAGATATTTGGAATTCCAAAGAAATGGAAGATATAAGGAATTATAGAAGAGTCAATAATAAATGCAAGGAATGTTATTATCTGGAGAAGTGCAAAGGGGGATTACTTAAAAATGAAACCCTGCGGGATTTTGATAATATTAAATTGTTTGTAAGTATAGCCTTACCCACCCATAACTAATTTTCCCACAGTGGACTTTTGTAGTTTTCGACGACAAGCATAAACTTCAAAAAACAAAACTAAAAATGCTGTTTTATAGCCTGTAACTAGTAAATTTAATGCTTTTAGCCATTTTGAAAAAATAAAAAATACAAAAATCTAGCCACAGAAACATTTTTATACATATATAAGTTTTACAATTCAAGGCTAAAATGAACAATAAAAAGATGGGGGTGCACATTCTTTTAGACTTGCTTGGATGCCCTGGAGAGAAGTTGAAGGATGTAGAAACGGTAAAGGAAATCTGCTTTAAAACAGCTGAAGATGCTGGCCTTTCTACACTCAAATCCACATTTCACCAATTTAAGCCGCATGGCGCTACAGGAACTGTTCTTCTGGCAGAATCTCATATGCATGTGCATACATGGCCCGAACATAAGTCTGTTGCTGCTGACGTTTTTTGCTGTTTCCTGAATGAAGGCAATATCCCAAAAGCCAAAGAAAAGGCTGAAAAAGCATGTGAAAGTCTGATAAGAAATTTTCAACCCGAGGAAGTATTTAAAGATGTCAAAATCAGATGAAGTATTTGTTCTGGATATTGGGGGAAAAGACAATAATAATCCTATTTTTAAAGAAAATAAAAATAATGCTTTTAGAGAGCTTAAAGAAATAAAACAAGAGCTCAAAAAGAATAATTTCCCGGAAAAAGTCATCATTAGTTCTGGTGAGCCCACAATACATCCAAACTTCTTCAAGATAGTAGCTTTTATAATCGGATATGGCTGCAAGTCCATAATTCTAAAGACTAACGCAAGAATGCTTAGCTATAGTGAGTTTTCAAACAGACTGAAAAATTGCAATAAAATAAAATATTTTATTGATGTATTTGGTCCGGATGAGGAAATTCACGATAAAATATCAAATTCAGAAGGCAGTTTTAAGCAGGCAATTTCCGGGATCAGGAATTTAAGTTCATTTGATAACGAGGTTAACATTACAATCCCGATAGTCAATGAAAACAATGATAAATTGATTGATACAATCAATTTTTTGGAAGATTATGGCATTTCTAATTTTTTATTTTATCTCCCGGAAACCACAACTTATGATTTTTTTTACAAAGAGAAGATTTACCATAATCTGAAAGAAAATATTTCTAATTTACCAAATGAGACCTTAATCCAGGTGGGTTTTGAAAACATTCCCCTTTGCGTATTTCCAGAAAACAGCTATTATGGACAAAAAAATATATTACTGAAAAAAAGAGTTTATGATGAGAAATGCAGTGAATGCCATAAAAAAACCTTATGTCCTGGATTTTCAAAGGAAGAATTTCAATATGTTGATAAAATGATTATTAAACCTTTTACTGATATCAAAAGCAAGGTATTAAATTCTCAAATCAGGATTAATAAAAAAAGCACCATACATATAGCATTAGAGGAAATTTACAAAATTCTGTTTCATTTCACCGAAGAAAAAAATATCTGGGATGTTATTTATGAGCTAGGATATCCTATACCTTTATTTTTAATTATAATTGAAGAGCTGCAAAATGAAGGATTGGTTGAAATAAATGGAGATAAAATTAAATCTCAAGCAAAAAAAAAGAAGCCAAAAGAAATTATTGACCAGAGCGATAAAAGGCTGGAATCAAACCCCGAAGTATGCCAGCTTCTTGTAAGCCATGAAGATATTGAGAAGAGGATTAACTATATTACAGAAACCTGTCCTGGCGGAGGGAAGATGGTTTTGCTTGGTGATGATGATTTTCTATCTATTAGCCTTGCAAGTACCGGGTTATTCGATGAGATATGGGTTTTTGAAATAGATGAGAGAATAATCGATAAGATAAACTTAATCGCAAAAGAGAAAAATCTTCCAATAACGTGTGTTCAGCATGATTTAAGGCAAAAAATTCCGAAAAAATATCTGCATAAATTTGATGCGGCATATACTGATTCACCATATTATCCAAATGGATTTTCACTTTTTATCTCTAGATGTATTGACTTATTGAAGAAAGATCTACATTTACATATATTCTCATCATTTTCGTGCGAGATGCCTATCATGGATGATGAATTAAGTGTTCAGGATATAATTAACGAAATGGGACTTTTCATTGAAAGAAAATCAATGCCAGCTAATAATATAATCCCTAGCTATTTAGCAGAAAAATATAGCTTATTTGCTAAATTGAATGAAATTGTATTTAAAAATAATAAAAACCTATCACAACTTGATAAATGGTATCTTGCGGCTCTTGGAAGAAAAGAATTTTTGTTCCACTTTCTTACAACAAAGGATACTAATCCAATAATTAATGGGATCTTTGAAGAGGAAATATATTATGAAGATATTCCTTTTGATTTTTATACAAACCCCAAGACAGTAAAAAACCTAAACAAAATTAAATAATTTTTACAATGGATTTTGCGATATACACAACTGAAAAATGTAATCTAACTTGTAAATACTGTGATGGAATTAAAGACAGAAATTATTACGCTCAAGATTTAACGTATAATAAAGATTTATTAATTGATTTTCTTAGAAAGGTGCCTAATCTAAGCCTTCATTTTTATGGAGGTGAACCATTATTAAATATTGACCTTATAAAAGAAGTACTTAACAAGGTCCCTAATAATCATGTAAATTTACAGACAAATGGACTAATGCTAAACAAACTCGATAACGATATCCTAAACAAATTTGATGTTATATCCGTTTCATTAGATGGGTCCCAAGAAGCAACTGACCAATATAGGGGAAAAGGAGTTTATCAAAAAGCAATTGACCAAATCAAACTAATTAAAAATAAAGGATACCATAATCAATTAAATGTGAGGATGACAACAAATCCTGGAAATAATATTGAACAAGATATTAATCATTTTATAAATGATTGCGAGGTCAAGTTTGATAGTATACACTGGCAATTAAATGTATTATTCCATTTTAAAGACTGGGAGCAAAATAAAGATGAAATTAAAGACTGGTTAATAAATTCTTATAATCCAAAAATAACTTCACTTGTAAAAATGTGGACAAAAGAAATAATAACTAAAAATAATGTAATAAATTTAGTCCCCTTCATGGGAATTATACATTCATTATTAACCAATTCACCAGTCCATAATTTACGATGTGGAGCTGGATGTAACCTTTGGGTAATCACAACAACAGGTAATATCTATCCTTGTCCGGTTATAAGAGAATTTCCTGAATATGATTTAGGGAATATAGCTGACTTAAGTCCAAAAGATATTAAACCTGCTTACGTGCTACATAATTGCCATAAATGCGAAGTTTTCAGCTTATGTGGTGGAAGATGCTTATATACAAATCATAAAAACCAATGGGATGAAGAAGGCTATAAGCTTGTATGTAATAGTGTAAAGCACCTAATTAGAAATTTAATTAAAGTTTATCCAATCATTAAAAAACTTGTTGCTCAGAGCAAAATTTCAATAAATGATTTTGATGCATACCAGAATTATGAAGTTATTCCATAAAAAAATGTTTTATTATGATAATTTTAAAAAAAAGGGATGTTCCGATAAAGAGATAATTTTACTTTTCTATTTATTATCATATAAATAATCTGATTCAAAACAAACATAGCAAAAACTATTAAAAAACTAAATCCAATCATATAAACAAAAGGATGCTCTTTTGGGCTTATCTGCTCGTCAAAACAGGAATAAAAAACACAATTTACATTGTCTTCCAAGGAAGAAAAATTATAAGCAGCTGCATTTAATATAAGGGTTACAATAGCAGCAAATACCCACCCATATTTATGAAAACCCAATTTATATGTTCCATAAATAGCTATTGGTATAATAAACAAATGATCTAATTCTACATAGAATCTTATGTTGTTAAAGCTGTAATCAAACATATAAGATGCGACTCCAAATAAGCTGTAATCAGTAAATAATTGCACTAAAAAATCCAAAACCCAGGGAATCTGTGCAACTAAGGCTCCTATGAGTATTCCGGTCAATATAATTGATTTCCTGAAATAAAAGCCAAACGCGAGCAGATAGATTCCTGTATTGCAAAACCAGAATACCTGAGAAAAATGCTCATTGGTCAGCAAGAAATAAGAATCAATGAAGGCTGCAAGCAATAACAAAATTCCAATAATTTTAAAATTATCTAATTTTGATTTTTTCATACTAATTGGTTTTATTTAGGGATATTTAAAAATTTAATGATATTTTATGTCAATAAACTATTCGAGGATCTTGGAAAGCTATGATTTTCATGATAGTGGCGGAATAATTTGCTCAATTATTTAGTTCCTCCACTATAATTATAGAAAAGTTTATATATCAGTTGATATCGATTGATATCTATTGGAAAAAGAGTTTTGTTGATACTTGATCTATAGAAAAGTTTATATATCAGTTGATATCGATTGATATCTATTGGAAAAAGAGTTTTGTTGATACTTGATCTATAGAAAAGTTTATATATCATTTGATATCTTTGAGTAGTTTATTGATATCAATGGCTGGAAAAAGAGTTTTGCTTACATTAAATATTAAGCTCTATGATGAACTACAGAGAAGGGCTGATTCTAGTTATATGAGTATTCAGGAATTAATTGCAGATATTCTAAGGAAGGATGTTTTGACAAAATCGAATCAAAAAAAGAAAAAATCCATTAAAAATGAGCAGGAATAAAAGAGGCCAGATCAGCGCTAATGTAATTAATTATATCGTGGCAATAGTCATTGTGAGTGTTATTTTACTTCTTGGTTATAATTCTCTCTCTAACACAAAGAAGGGATTTGATAAAACTGAGTTAGTGGCGCTAAAAA